>JBBQSS010000001.1:0-58595 GCA_038213665.1 Burkholderiales bacterium
GAACATTCCCCATCTTTCATACGAGTGCCATGCGGCGTTGCAAAGCGCTTGTTTGGCTCGCCAAACTGCGCGCTTTGCGCCTTGCCTGGCATCTCGTCTGAAAGCGGGTCATGGTTCAATTTATTATTTCTCGACTCCTAAGCTTTTGGGTTCATTGTGAGACAGCCTGATGCCCAAGGGGTGTCAGGCTTTTTTTGTGCCCTAGCTTGGCTGGCGCCGCTTCAGCCTTGCAGCAAAGCCAGCATCAGCGCAATCCTGGCCTTGACGGGCGACAAGCCTCTGGAATGCGCAAACTCTGCGTTTGCGGCGAGCAGCACCCGCCCATTGGCACAACGCGTGGCGCGTACCACCTTGACACCTCGGGCCTTCGCCCGGCGCAGCGCGGCTTCCATATCCGTGTGAATCGTGCCGTTGCCCGTGGCGGCCACCACCAAGCCGCGCAAGGGCGCCACGCCTGCCATGGGTAGCAACAGCGCATCGACCATCGCCGCACCGCATCCGGCATGACTCATCACAATCTCGACACGCGGCCAGTCTGCTCCAGTAGCTATCTTATTAATAGCTACTTGCGCTGTATCTATAAGGGCTAAAGGCCAATTTCTTAATAATCTCAAGCCGCCTTCTTCGACATAAGCCAAAGGCCCGGCATCGCCCGAGCTGAAAGCGTCGAGCCGATAGGTGTGGCTTTTTTGCACATCCAGGGCCGTGTGCACCGTGCCCGCACACACGGCCACCACGCCATGTGCGCCCGGGGTCAGCGCCACCGCGACGGCATCTTGCAGATTCTGCGGACCATCGGGTGCCGGACTTGACGCTGGCCGCATGGCGCAAGTCAACACCACCGGCTTGGCGTTGATCAGCTCGGGCGGCAACACCGCCTGCAAAAAGTAAGCCGTTTCTTCCAGCGTGTCCGTGCCATGGGTGATGACGACCGCTTGCACCTCAGCGGCGCTCAGGTGTTGACTGGCCCGCTGCGCCAACGCCTGCCAAACAGCAAAACTCATGTCCTTGCTGTCAATTTGCGCCACCTGCTCACTGACCAGGGCGCATCCGGCCAACACGGCAGACATGCCGGGCACATCTGCCAAAAGCTGCGCCACACCCACCTGAGCGGCGGTGTAACCGATGTTGTCAGATGCGCTGCTGGCGATGCCCGCAATGGTGCCACCGGTGCCCAACACCACGACTGTTTTCAAGTTTTGAACAGATACCACTTGTCAACTTTCAAAAACTGGTTAAAAATACAGTTACTGGATGGGAAAACAGTGTTTTTTTCGTCAGCAACACAGCCGTTCCAACCCAGCCCTTGTTTGTCTTTTGCCGTTCACAGGAGTCATCATGCTCACCAGACCCAAGCTCACCGATCGCCAGCAACAGATTCTCAATCTTATCGAGCGAGCCATCGCGCGCACTGGCGCACCACCCACACGGGCCGAGATAGCCACCGAACTGGGCTTCAAGTCAGCCAATGCGGCCGAGGAGCATTTGCAGGCCTTGGCGCGCAAAGGTGCCATTGAGCTGGTCAGCGGCACCTCACGCGGCATTCGCCTGCGGGGTGACGCGTTGCGCGCCATCAACGAGTCGCGCAACAAGCCGTTTGCCTCGACTCTTGCTGGTTTGGCCCAGTTGGCTTTGCCCCTGATTGGCCGCGTGGCCGCGGGGTCGCCCATTCTTGCGCAAGAGCATGTCGACAAAACTTTTTATGTGGGGGACAGCTTGTTTGCGCACAAGCCAGACTACCTGCTCAAGGTGCGCGGCATGTCCATGCGTGACGCCGGCATCATGGACGGCGACCTGCTGGCCGTACAAAGCGCCAAAGACGCCAAAAATGGCCAGATTGTGGTGGCCCGCCTGGGTGATGAGGTCACCGTCAAGCGCTTCATGCGGCACAACAACCTGATTGAGTTACACCCGGAAAACCCCGACTACCAGACCATCATGGTTGACCCGGATGAGCCTTTCGAGATCGAAGGCCTCGCCGTCGGCCTGATTCGCAACACCATGTTGATGTGAACGCTCTTAGCGCGCGCCAATTCCACTCTTTGCCGCATAAAAGCTTTGCCATGAATACTGCACCCCCATCCATCAGCGCAAGCGCCCCGCTCCAAGCCCTGTGGCGCTGGCTCATGGCCGCGCCACGGCAGTCGGAGCCATCCACATGCAATGCATTCAAGCATGTGGCGCCCAATTTTCGGTGCGTCAGTACGTCACGCAGCCTCAGTTCAAGAGCTCAGCCCATGGCCTTTGTCCCTTCCGGCGTGCGCAAACCCTTGCGCGTGGTGCGTATCATGGAAGCGGGCCAAATACCTTCGCAAGCGGGTCGGATGGTGATCTCTGGTCGCATGGCGGACGTTTGTGCCGAACTGGACCGACTGGCGGCGCATGAAGCCCCCCTGCACTGAACCCCATGGCTGATGGCAGACCCGGCGGGTTTTCAACAAGCTCACCAGTGCCCTGCACAGCGCCGATAAAAGTCAGTTGATCGTTGTCAATATTTTTGTCAGTCTTTAGCGCTTGAGCCTGACTCACCAAGGCACAATTGGCGCCATGAACATTGTGATATTGGACGATTACCAGGATGTGGTCAGGAAACTGGCGTGCGCCACCAAACTGGAACCCTACGAAGCCAAGGTGTATACCAACACGGTAAAGGGCCTTGGCCAGCTCTCAGTGCGACTCAAAGATGCCGATGTGATCGTGCTCAACCGTGACCGCACCCATCTGCCCCGTGCGCTGCTTGAAAAACTTCCCAAACTGAAGCTGATCGTGCAAACCGGACGTGTAGGCCCGCATGTGGATGTGAACGCTTGCACCGAGCGCGGCATTGTTGTCGCCGAAGGCACCGGTTCACCCACAGCGCCTGCCGAGTTGGCGTGGGCACTGATCATGTCGGCAGCACGGCGCTTGCCGCAGTACATTGCCAATCTCAAACATGGGGTATGGCAGCAGTCGGGCCTGAAGACAGGCGCCATGCCCAACAATTTTTGTCTGGGAACCGTGCTCAAGGGCCGCACCTTGGGCATTTGGGGCTATGGCCGCATTGGTCAGATCGTGGCGGGTTACGGCAAGGCTTTTGGCATGCGGGTGCTCATCTGGGGGCGTGAACCCAGCCGAGAGCGCGCGGTATTGGACGGCTTTGAAGTCACCAGCTCACGTGAAGAGCTGTTTGAGGCCACTGATGTGCTGTCCTTGCACCTGCGGCTCAACGAAGAAACACAGAGCATCGTGAAGCTTGAGGATTTGTCCCGCATGAAGCCAACCGCCCTGCTGGTGAATATTTCGCGTGCCGAGCTCATTGAACCAGATGCACTGTTGGGCGCGCTCAACCGGGGTCGTCCTGGCATGGCGGCAGTCGATGTGTTTGAGTCAGAACCCGTTTTGCAGGGCCATGCGCTCTTGAGGCTGGAAAACTGCATTTGCACACCGCACATTGGCTACGTGGAGCAAGACAGCTACGAAATGTATTTTGGGGCAGCCTTTGACAACGTGGTGAATTTCATCAGCGGACGCCCCACCAACATCGTCAACCCGGGCGCACTGCAGGTTCGCAGGTAAGCCCTACCCCTTCAACTCACGCGACGTGAGCGGCTGCGTCAATCCTGACCACAACTCGTTGAGGTCAGGAAAATTCCACTTGGCTGGGTCTTCTCTTTGGTGGATTTTTTCAAGGCTGTCTGGACGCGACAAGTCCACCTGGTAGGGCACGATGCGCATGCCTGACTTGGAAGAATAAAACACATTGACCAAAGGTTTGGTCAATGACCTAGCAGATTGCTCAGTCACCACACCGATGCGCCCAGAGGTCAAGCGCACCAGGGAGCCCACTGGGTAAATACCCATGCTTTTGACAAAAGCCTGAAACACCTTCTTGTCAAAATGACCGACCCATTCGGCCATTTTCCGCAAAGACTCTGCCGGGTCCCAACCCGATTTGTAGGGCCGGTTGGACGTGATGGCGTCGTACACATCGCACACCGCAGCCATCTTGGCAAACAGGCTGATCTGATCGCCGTTGAGACTCTCCGGGTAGCCAGAACCGTCAATTTTTTCATGGTGATGCAGCACCACATCCAGCGCCACCGCATCCACATTCGGGCTAGCCTTGAGTATTTTGAAACCCTCGGTCGGATGGGTTTTCATGATGTCAAATTCAGCATCGGTGAGCTTGCCCGGCTTGTTCAGCACCTCGGTGGGCATGGCCACCTTGCCCAAATCATGCAGCAAGCCGGCTATGCCGCAACTGCGGGTTTGCGCTTCATCCAAACCGAGTTGCCTGGCCAGCGCCACCATCATGGCGCACACCGCCACCGAGTGCATGTAGGTGTAATCGTCCGCCGTTTTCAGTCGCGCCAGGCTGATGATGGCACCCGGATTGCGTGAAATGGAGTCTGAAATGTCTTCCACCAACTGGCGTGCCCCACCCACGTCAACAGCGTTGCCCATGCGCGCTTCTTCAAACATGAACACCACGGCAGCCTTCGAGTCAAAACAGATTCGTGCTGCGCGCTCCAGCTCTTTGGCGGCACTCACCAGCACCAAGTCACGCACAACGCGCAGTGCAACTGGCGGCATGATCGATGGGGATTTGGGTGCAGATGTGTTGCTCGCGGCTTCTGTCACGAGCACACCATCAAGCACATCGCGCCCAAGACTGCTGTCAATCCACACCTCTTTGATGGGGCTTCCCAAAATCAGCGCAATGTCGGAAGAATCTTTCAGTACAAAACCGGTGCGCCAGAAGGGGTGATCCATCCAGGATCCGCAAAACTCTTTGAGGTGCATTCCCAGCTGCAACTGATCAACACTGATTCGCTTGAGCATAAAACCGCAAACTTCTAATTCGTTTAGTAATTTTTTATTATAGGAGTCAATCGGTGCAAATGACGGCTTTCAACCGGCGCTAAAGCATGGTCGCTTACAACTAAAAATGACCTTTGGTCATTACCTCGTGAATCGACCCACAGGCCCAACGACGCTTTGGCCTTGACTAGAAACAGCGGCACACCACGCGTCTAAGATTCAATGCAGATGACGCGGCTTGCGACCGCCACCATGCCCCATGCCACCACCTGAGCCACGCGGGGGCTTGCCGAGCTGCAGCGAGCTGACCAGATCATCAAAACGCTGACTGAACAAGGTGTCAATGGCAGCGACCACACCACCAAGTTCTGCGCCATCAAAGTGACGCTCCATCAGGCTCACGACATCTTGCACTAGCAAATCACGCTGAACTTGCATAATGGATGCCGGATCGGGTCCGACAAAAAGAATAACAAAATCGTCGCGGGATTCTGCATCAGGCGTATCGCCCGACTCTTCCTCATCAAACTCGGCGTCGTAAAAGGTCACTTCAATGGCCGTCCCAGTCTGCGCCACTTCGTTGAGATTCATACACATTTCATCAAGAACCTGGCGAAAATCATCGTCACCCTCAACCGTCCAACACATTTGCAGCAGGTGCTCTTTGGCTTCGAACTGAATGCCGGGTTCATCTTCATAAAAACTGCCGGACGCATCGGCAAGTGAGCGCGCCCCGGCGTACTTCCAGAGCGGCTTGAGTGCATCCTGCAAATGCTCAAAAGTGACATCGCCTCGCAGTGTCACTTGACCATGCACATGAATTTCTAGAGGAGCGTTGTAGCGAGCCATGGATATAAGTGTAGTGGTGCCCGAGACCGGAATCGAACCGGTACGCCCGTTATTCACGAAGCGGCGGATTTTAAGTCCGATGTGTCTACCTATTCCACCACTCGGGCACGGTTGCATTGTGAAACAAAAAAACCCCGGCGTTGCGATTCACTGGGGTTTTTAAGAACAAATTTAAACCAAAAAGTGGAGGCGCGACCCAGAGTCGAACTGGGCTACACGGATTTGCAATCCGTTGCATAACCGCTTTGCTATCGCGCCAAAAACCCCTGACAAAAAAGGGAAGCTAAGCTTCCCTTTTTCAAAATTGGAGCGGGAAAAGAGACTCGAACTCTCGACCTATACCTTGGCAAGGTATCGCTCTACCAACTGAGCTATTCCCGCAAAACACAGACCCATGTCTGCAAAAAAGAAACACTGGAGCGGGAAAAGAGACTCGAACTCTCGACCTATACCTTGGCAAGGTATCGCTCTACCAACTGAGCTATTCCCGCGTTTCAAGCCTCAAATTATAGACTAACTTTTAGCCCACTTAAATTCAAACCCGTCAAAAAATTCATCAATGCTTGACCGATTCCGTGAGTTCTGGCGCCACCACGGCCACCACGGCAGGTGTAACTGCCAGAGGTTCTTCGTCAGGCAAGGGGGTCGGCATGCGCTCAAGCGCAATTTCCAGCAATTTGTCGATCCAGCGCACTGGCACAATTTCGAGTCCATTTTTGACGCTTTCAGGAATATCCTGGAGGTCTTTTGCGTTGTCCTCTGGAATCAGCACCGTCTTGATGCCACCGCGCAGGGCTGCCAACAGTTTTTCCTTAAGCCCACCAATAGCTGTCACCTCACCGCGCAGGGTTATTTCACCCGTCATGGCAACATCGCAGCGCACCGGAATGCCCGTCATGGCAGACACAAACGCCGTGGTCATGGCAGCACCGGCACTCGGACCATCCTTGGGGGTCGCCCCGTCAGGCACGTGGATGTGAATGTCTTTTTTCTCGAATATCTCGTCCTTGATGCCTAGCCGACGCGACCGACTTCGCACCACGGTGCGGGCAGCTTCCACTGACTCTTTCATCACGTCACCAAGCGAACCGGTCCGCGTGATAACACCTTTGCCCGACATCATGGCGGCCTCAATGGTGAGCAGGTCGCCGCCGACTTCTGTCCAGGCCAAACCCACCACCTGACCGACCTGATTCTTCTTTTCAGCACGGCCATAGTCATACTTTCGAACGCCCAGAAAATCGTTGAGGTTGTCACCGGTCACTTTGACCTGGCCGATCATCTTCTTGAGTTGCAAACCTTTGACCACTTTGCGACAAATTTTGGAAATTTCCCGCTCAAGTGAGCGCACGCCTGCCTCACGGGTGTAATAGCGCACGATGTCCCGCACCGCTTCTTCCGTGACCAATAATTCAACTTCTTTGACGCCATTATTGATGAGCTGCTTGGGTAACAAATATTTGAGCGCAATGTTGGTTTTTTCGTCCTCGGTATAACCCGACAAGCGGATCACTTCCATGCGGTCCAGCAAGGCTGGCGGGATGTTCATGGAGTTCGATGTCGCCACAAACATGACATCGCTTAGGTCAAAGTCAACTTCGACGTAATGGTCACCAAACTTGTGGTTTTGCTCAGGGTCTAACACTTCCAGCAAGGCACTGGATGGGTCACCCCTGAAATCTGTACCTAGCTTGTCGATTTCGTCCAACAAGAATAAAGGATTGCGCGTGCCAACTTTGGAGAGGCTTTGCAGCACTTTACCGGGCATCGCGCCAATGTAAGTGCGCCGATGACCACGGATCTCGGCCTCATCACGCATGCCGCCCAGCGCCATGCGCACGTACTTCCGACCGGTCGCTTTGGCAATGGATTGGCCCAGCGACGTTTTGCCAACGCCAGGAGGGCCTACCAGACACAAAATAGGCGCTTTGACTTTGTCTACCCGCTGCTGAACTGCGAGGTACTCAAGAATGCGGTCTTTGACCTTGTCAAGGCCGTAATGGTCTTCGTTCAACACCGTTTCAGCATTGGTCAGGTCGTGCTTGATTTTTGTTTTACCTGCCCATGGCAGGCCGGCGAGCACATCGATGTAATTGCGCACCACGGTGGCTTCGGCTGACATCGGCGACATCAGTTTGAGTTTTTTCAGTTCAGCCTCAACCTTTTTCAAGGCCTCTTTGGGCATCTTGGCGGCCTTGATTTTTTTCTCGATCTCGTCAATGTCTGCACCGTCTTCGCCCTCACCCAGTTCTTTTTGGATGGCTTTGACCTGTTCATTCAAGTAGAAATCACGCTGGTTTTTCTCCATTTGACGCTTCACGCGGCCACGGATTTTTTTATCCACATTTAAAATGTCAACTTCGCGCTCGATCTGCTCGAAAAGATTCTCCAGTCGGTCCCGAACGCCTGACAAATCAAGCACAGCCTGCTTGTTGTCGAGCTTCAGCGGCAAATGCGCAGCGATGGTGTCGGCCAGACGGCCCGGGTCATCAATACTGGAAATGGAGGTGAGTATTTCAGGCGGAATTTTTTTGTTGAGTTTGACGTACTGGTCAAACTGCTGCATCACGGCACGGCGCAAGGCCTCAATCTCACTGGTTTTGCTGCGCGACTTTGTTTCAGGTTCGGCGGGCACCTCAACCGGCATCACCGTGGCCGTAAAGTGAAGTTCACCGTCTTCAATGTGCGTCACTGTGGCGCGTTGCTGCCCCTCCACCAACACTTTGACGGTGCCATCAGGCAGTTTGAGCATTTGAAGGATGGTGGACACGCACCCCATGTCAAACATGTCTGACACCGCTGGGTCGTCTTTGGCGGCTGCTTTTTGTGCCACGAGCATGATGCAACGATCCGAAGCCATGGCCGTTTCAAGCGCCTTAATGCTTTTGGGTCTGCCCACAAACAGTGGAATGACCATGTGCGGAAACACCACCACATCACGCAAAGGCAACAGTGGCAAATCAATGGGGGTAGCAGGCAAGGGGGTATGACCAGACATAAAAAGTCCTCTTATAACCAACCAAATATGAAGCGAATCTGCCACTTTTTCAAGCAGCAGTCAATTATCAAGCGCGTGTTTTGTCTTGATCCTAGCAAAACACATTCAAAGGCGGACCATATCAGGCCTTCTTGGCTACTTCACGGTAAACCAGAAGTGGCGGCTTGTTTTCTTCAATGGTCGCCTCGTCCACCACCACTTTCTCAACATTGGAGGTATTTGGCAAGTCAAACATGGTGTCAATCAGCGCTTGCTCAACAATGGACCGCAAGCCACGCGCGCCGGTTTTACGGGCCAGTGCTTTTTTGGCGATGGCCTTTAAACCGTTTGGTCTGATTTCCAGATCAACCCCTTCCATCGCCAGCAGCTTGCTGTACTGCTTGACCAAGGCATTTTTCGGCTCTGTCAAAATTTGAACCAACGTGTCCTCACTGAGTTCACCCAGTGTGGCGACCACGGGCATACGCCCAACCAGTTCAGGAATCAAACCGAATTTGATCAAGTCTTCTGGCTCGACTTCCTTGAATACTTCCGTCAAATTGCGGTTTTGCTTACTTTTCACAGCCGCACCAAACCCAATACCAGAGGACTCCGTTCGGTTGTCGATAACTTTTTCAAGACCCGCGAACGCGCCACCGCAAATGAACAAAATGTTGGTGGTGTCGACCTGCACAAAATCCTGATTGGGATGCTTGCGCCCACCCTGCGGCGGCACACTGGCCATGGTGCCTTCAATCAGTTTCAGCAAGGCTTGCTGCACCCCCTCACCAGACACATCACGGGTGATAGAAGGGTTGTCCGACTTGCGTGAAATTTTGTCAATTTCATCAATATAAACAATGCCGCGTTGCGCCCGCTCGACTTCGTAGTTGCAGCTTTGCAGCAACTTGAGCACGATATTTTCAACGTCCTCACCCACATAACCGGCCTCGGTCAGCGTGGTGGCATCTGCCATGACAAACGGTACATCAAGCATACGCGCCAGTGTTTGCGCCAGCAGGGTTTTACCAGACCCGGTCGGGCCGATCAGCAAAATGTTGCTCTTGGACAGCTCCACATCATCCTTGGTGGACTTCTCCTGATGCCGCAAGCGCTTGTAATGGTTGTAAACCGCCACCGCCAGAATCCGCTTGGCAGGCTCTTGCCCGATCACATAGTTGTCGAGATTGGCTTTGATCTCGGACGGTGTGGGCAACTCGCTATTGCCACTGGACTCGGTCGTGGCAGGCAATTCGTCACGGATGATTTCATTGCACAACTCAATGCACTCGTCACAGACAAAGACGGACGGCCCAGCGATGAGCTTTTTGACTTCATGCTGACTTTTTCCACAAAACGAGCAATACAGTGTCTTCTCGCCTGACGAGCTTTTTTTTTCAGCCATGAGAACTACGCCCTTTTAGAGATGACTTGGTCAATCAGACCATATTCCTTGCACTCGTCGGCGGACATGTAATAGTCACGCTCGGTGTCACGCGCAATGCGCTCCAGAGGCTGGCCGGTGCGTTCGGCCAAAATTTTATTCAGTTGCTCCCGCGTCTTCAAAATTTCACGGGCCTGAATTTCAATTTCAGTGGCCTGACCCTGGCTTCCGCCTGAAGGTTGGTGAATCATGACCTTTGAATTGGGCAAAGAAAACCGTTTGCCTTTTTCACCCGCTGCCAGCAAAAACGCACCCATGCTGGCCGCAAAACCAATGCACAACGTTGACACCTGGGGTTTGATGAAATTGATGGTGTCATAAATCGCCATACCCGCGCTGACCGAGCCACCCGGAGAGTTGATGTAGAAGGAAATGTCCTTGTCAGGATTTTCACTTTCCAAAAATAGCAACTGCGCCACCACCAGATTGGCCACATAGTCATTGACGGGGCCCACCAGAAAAATCACCCGCTCTTTGAGCAAGCGTGAATAAATGTCATATGACCGCTCACCCCGACCAGACTGCTCGATCACCATGGGCACCATGCCCAGGCCTTGCGTGTCCATTGCATTCATTTGAAACTTCATCTTTACTCCAAAAATCTTGTGCTACTGTAGCTAAAAAAGCATGGTCCCAATGCAGATGGGGCTTGACTGCGGGACTACAAGTCCGGCACAAGCCCCATTTCTACTGCTAACCCAACCGCAACCGATTAGTTTTGCGCCATCAATTCATCAAAGGAAAGTGCTTTTTCGCTCACCTTGGCTCTGGAGAGCACAAAGTCAGTCACATTGTTTTCCAACACCATGGATTCAACTTCCGCCAAACGGTTGTTGTCACTGAGGTACCAACGCTCCACCTCAGAGGGCTGCTCATAACTGGCAGCCAACTCCTGAATGTGTGCCTTGATCTGATCCATAGTGGCTTGCAGGCTGTTGGCTCGCACCAACTCGGCAACAACCAGACCCAAACGCACACGGCGCTCAGCTTGCGGCTTGAACACGTCGTCAGGAATGGTGATCTTGTCAGCGTCTTTGATGCCGCGTTGCTTCAGGTCAGCGCGTGCACCTTCCAGCAAACGACCGATCTCTGCCTGCACACTGGCGTTCGGTAAGTCCAGTTCAGCCTTGGACACCAAAGCGTCCATCACCGCTGTCTTGTTGCGCGCCAGCAAGCGGAACTTGACTTCGCGTTCCAAATTTTTCTTGACGTCAGCGTGCAGACCTTCAACCGTCGCATCGTCAATGCCAAGCGATTTGGCCAGCGCTTCATTCACTTCTGGCAAGTGCGCCGCTTCAATTTTTTTCACAGTGACCATGAAGTCAGCGGTTTTGCCGGCCACGTCCTTGCCGTGGTAATCGACCGGAAACGCCAGCGGAAAAGTTTTGCTCTCGCCGGATTTCATACCGCGCGTGGCCTCTTCAAATTCCTTGAGCATCTGGCCGTCGCCCAGAATGAACTGGAAATCTTCAGCCTTGCCGCCAGAGAAGGTCTCGCCGTCAATCTTGCCTTCAAAGTCAACGGTCACGCGGTCACCATCTTCAGCTGCAGCGTCGTGCGGGCGCTGTGAAAAGGTACGACGCTGCTTGCGCAGGATGTCAACGGTCTTCTCAATGGCTTCGCCAGACACTTCCGTGGTCACTTTTTCGACCTCGGCGGTGCTCAGGTCGCCAATCTTGACTTCTGGAAAAACTTCAAACACGGCCTCAAAGGTCAGTTCGCCTGCCGGGGCGCCTTCTTTTTCATTGATTTTGGGCTGACCAGCTACACGCAGCTGGGCTTCGTTGGCGGCATTGAAGAAGGCCTCGCCAACCTTGTCATTCATGACTTCGTACTGCACGTTGTAGCCATAACGCTGGGCCACCACAGTCATGGGCACCTTGCCTGGACGAAACCCATCCATTTTGACGGTGCGCGCGAGTTTCTTCAGCCGTGTGTTTACCTCGGATTGAATGACGTCAACGGGCAAGCTCAAAATCATTTTGCGCTCAAGCTTTTCAAGGGTTTCTACAGCAACTGCCATGGTGTTTCTCCAGATATAAATGTGAGAACGGCGCCCATCGCCCAGCGATGAACAGCCTTCCTGTCACTAACACAAACAATAAAAGCCAACACACCGGTGCCAAGCAGCGGTGCGCCATCAGGCAAATGCTCATCGTGGTGCGCGGGGCGGGACTCGAACCCGCACATCCTTGCGGACGTCAGGACCTAAACCTGGTGCGTCTACCAATTTCGCCACCCGCGCAAACTAAATGGGGCGGTTATTACAACCACCCCTTGAAATAGGTCAACGCAAGATTTTAACCCGCCTGCAACCCCGAACTCCCAGCTTTGTCACAAGGCAGTCACTCGGCTAGTGGGCGTTACCCTGAACCACGCGGCGTACATGGCGGGCAGTGCCAGCAAAGTCAGCACCGTGGCCACAATCAACCCACCCATGATGGCCACCGCCATCGGCCCCCAGAAGACCGAGCGCGACAGCGGAATCATGGCCAGCACAGCGGCTGCAGCGGTCAACACAATCGGGCGCGCGCGCCGCACGGTCGACTCCACAATCGCATCCCAGGTCGGCACACCCCGGGCGCGATCCTGCTCAATCTGGTCAATCAAAATCACCGAGTTGCGTTGAATCATGCCCATCAAGGCAATCACGCCCAACAAGGCCACAAAGCCAAACGGGCGATTCAGCAGCAGCAAGGCACCCGCCACGCCGGCAATACCCATCGGGCCGGTCAGAAACACCAGCATGGCGCGGCTAAAACTGTGCAGTTGCAGCATCAGCAGCGTAAAAATGATGAACATCATGATGGGCACCCCGGCCACGATCGAAGCCGAGCCTTTGGCGCTTTCTTCGACCGCGCCCGCCACCTCAATGCGAAAACCGGTCAGCCCATCTGCCAGCCACCGGGCTTCCAGCGCCTTCAATGTGGGCAGCAGCGCCTTGGTGACAGTCGCCCCCTGCAGCCCTTCCACCACATCGCTTTGCACCGTGATGGCGTAGGCGCGGTTTTCGCGCCACATCACGCCCGGTTCCCAGGCAAACACCGGTTTGGCGATTTGCGTCAGCGGAATCGACCGACCCGACGCCGTGGGCAGGTAGGCATTGCCAATGTCGGAGATGGCCTGGCGCTCCTGCAGCGGCTGACGCAGCACGATATCGATCAACTTGTCGCCCTCGCGGAACTGCCCCACGGTGGAGCCCACCAGCATGGTACGTGCGGCCTGTGCAATGGACTGACTGCTGACACCCAGCGCCCGTGCCTTGGCCTGGTCCACCTCCAGACGCATGACCTTGACAGACTCATTCCAGTTGTCGTTCACGCCCCTGGTGTTGGGGCTGGCGCGCATGGCAGCCTTGACCTCGTCGGCCCGCTCGCGCAAGCCCTGCAACTCGGCCCCCACCACACGAAACTGCACCGGGTACGGCACGGGCGGCCCGTTGGCCAGCAGCTTTACACGCGAGCGCACCTCCGGAAACTCAGTGGCAAGGAGCGCAGGCAGCTTCAGGCGCAGCGATTCGCGCACCTTCAAATCCTTTGGCGCAACAATGAACTGCGTCACATTGGTTTGGGGAAACACTTGGTCAATCGGCAAATAAAAGCGCGGCACGCCCGAACCGACCCAGGTGCTGACCATGTTGACGCCCTCCTCGCGCATCAGGCGCGCCTCCAGACGTTGGGCGGTGGCCTGGTTGGCGGCAAACGAGGTGCCCTCCGGGAACCAGATGTCCACCATGATTTCAGGCCGGCTCGAATCCGGAAAAAACTGCTGTTGCACCCGGCCCATGCCCACAATGCCCAAGGCAAAGGTCAGCAGCATGGCGCCAATAGTCAGCCAGCGGTGCAGCACACACCAACTCACCGCGCGGCGAAAGCCGTTGTAAAACGGCGAATCGAACATCTCGTGCGCCACGCTGTCTTCGCCCTGCACAAGCCCGGCCACCAACGGCGTGTGCGGCTTGACCTTGAGCAACAGCACGCCCAGGTAAGGCACAAAATACACCGACACCAGCCAGCTCAGCACCAGCGCAATCGTGGTCACAGCAAAAATTGAAAAAGTGAACTCTCCCACTGTGGAGCGCGCGATGCCAATCGGCAGAAAACCGGCTGCCGTGATCAGCGTGCCGGTCAGCATTGGCATGGCGGTGATTTCGTAAGCAAAGGTGGCGGCGCGCACCTTGTCATAGCCCTCTTCCATCTTGCGCACCATCATCTCCACGGCAATGATGGCGTCATCCACCAACAAGCCCAGCGCGATGATGAGCGAGCCGAGCGAGATTTTGTGCAAGCCAATGCCCCAGTAATTCATGGCCAGAAAGGTCACCGCCAGCACCAGCGGAATGGTGATGCCCACCACCAGACCGGGGCGCATGTCGATGTACCAACGCCGGTACCAGGGGTGAACACCCGGGCGCCGATGCAAGCCCAGGGCTATAAAACTCACCGCCAGCACGATCAGCACCGCCTCCACCAGCACGCTGACAAACTCGTTGACTGACCTGGCCACGGCCTTGGGCTGGTCCTGCAACTGCACCAGGCGCACCCCCACCGGCAGCGTTTTTTCCAGGCTGGCGGTGGCGGTCACCAGCGCCTTGCCCATGGCAATGATGTCGCCACCCTTGGCCATCGACACCCCCAGCGCAATCACCTCCTTGCCCTGATGGCGCACCTTGACACTCGGCGGATCAACATAGCCTCGCGTGATCGAGGCGATATCGCCCAGTCGCAGCTGGCTGCCCCCGGCGCTGCTGCCCACGCCATAACCAGCGCCGCGAATCGGCATGGCCGCCAAATCTTCCAGCGTGTTGAACTGTCCTCCGACGCGCACCTGCACCACATCCAGCGGCGTTTGCACGGCACCGGCTGACTCCACCGCGTTTTGCTGGCCGAGTTGTGCCAGCACCTGCGCCATGTCTAGCCCAAGCTGGGCCAGGCGCTTTTGCGAGATCTCGACAAACAGCTTTTCATCCTGCACGCCAAACAACTCCACCTTGGCGACATGCGTCACGCGCAGCAGCTTTTGGCGCACCTCGTCAGCAAATGTCTTGAGCTCGGCTTGGCTGAAGCCATCAGACTCAAGCGCGTAAATTACGCCAAACACATCACCAAACTCGTCGTTGAAAAACGGCCCCTGGACCCCGGCAGGCAGCGTGCCCCGCATGTCACCCACTTTTTTGCGCACGCTGTACCAGATGCTGGCCACCTCGCTGGCCTTGGACGAATCCTTGATCTGAAAAATAATTTGCGACTCGCCGGGCTTGGAATAGCTGCGAATTTTGTCGGCGTAAGGCACCTCTTGCAACGTGCGCTCAATCTTGTCGGTGACCTGCTCGGCCACCTGCTGCGCCGTGGCGCCCGGCCAATAGGTGCGCACCACCATGGCACGAAACGTAAAAGGCGGGTCTTCATCCTGCCCCAGCTGGAAATAGGCCGCCAGGCCCAGCAGCATCAGCACAATCATCAAATAACGGGTGAACGCTGCATGCTCCAGCGCCCAGCGGGAAAGGTTGAAACCCGCGTCTGCTTGTTCTTGGTTCATGGCTGGTTCACTTTGGCGCTGCAGGGCTGGGCACACTGGCTGCGGTGGTCGTTATTGCTATCGAATTAATAGCTTCTAGCGCTTTTAGAACGGGGGCTAGAGGCATATTTTGCTTATAAACCGTGACTTTTTGGCCTGCATGCAGCACATGCACCCCGGCCACCACCACCTGCATGCCTGGCGCCAAACCACCGACCACAACCACATCGCTGCCATCGGCCGTGACCACTTGCACCGGTACCAGATTGACCGTCATGCTGGCAGCATCAAACAGCCAGACGGCGGTGGCGGCGCCATCCTGGCGCAAGGCGCTGGTGGGCAGCTTGATCACAGGCACCGCACTGCGGCTCAGTGCCTGCGGCAGCACGGCTACGGTGCTGCCAAGCGCCGGCATCTCATTGCCAGAGAGCGCCGCCTTCACCAAAAAGGTTCGTGTGACCGGATCGGCACTGGCGGCCACCTCACGCACCCGCCCCTTGAACGTGGCGCCGGACGACCAGGCGCGCACCTGCACCTCAGAGCCCGGTTTGATGGCTGCGACCTTGTCTTCGGGCACGGCAAACACCACATCACGCGCGCCATCCTGAGCAATCTGCAACACCGGGCTACCCGCAGCCACCACCTGGCCACGCTCGGCCAGCACCGCAGTGACCACGCCAGACATATCGGCACGCAAGGCAGCGTAACTGGCCTGATTGCCTTGCCCGGCCAGTTGCGCCTGCGCCTGATCAAGCTGCGCTTGCGCCGCTTTGAGCACCGCGTCACGCCGCTCCATCTCTGCGCCGCTGATGAAGTTTTGATCTTTCAACTCTTTGTAACGCTTGACATCTGCCGCTGCCAGGTCACGGTTGGTGCGCGTCGCAGCCAACTGGGCGCGCCCAGCGTCCGCTGCCAACTTGAGGTCTTGCGGATCCAGCTGCGCCAGCAACTGCCCGGCTTTCACGCGCTGCCCCGCTTCAACCGGCCGGTCAATGATCTTGCCACCCACCCGAAAGGCCAGGCGCGACTCAGCCCGGGCTTTCACCTCGCCGGCATACTCCAGCCTGCTTTGCACTACTTGCACACCTACCGTCATGAGCTTGACGGCACGAATGGGTTCCTCCTGCGAAGCAGGCTTGCCGCACGCTGCCAGCAAAACGACGGCCGCTATAGTTGCCGCAAAGCGGTGAAACCGCACACACCTAACAAATGCATTCATGAACGCGCACTTTCAAATAAACCAAATTAATGACCAATCGGTTATTAATTCTAATAACTTCTTGCGGGGTGTCAATTCAGGCCAGCCTGGCCCGCAGCGGCATGACCTTGTCCTCACCCAGCGCCCAATTTATATGAACTGCGACGCGCCATGAGCAGGCCGCCACCCGCCCACGCGCCGGCCGCAACGCCCAACGCCAAGCCTGCTGTCGGACTCAACGCCGGGCCAATTTCCCACTACGAAAATTTTCCGGTGGCCTCGTTCCTGTGTCCGCCACGCCTGCGCCCTGCCATTGTGGCCATTTACCACTTTGCGCGCACCGCAGACGACTTGGCCGATGAAGGCGACATCACCGCCAGCGAACGGCTGGCTGACTTGGCCCGCTACCGCGCCGACCTTCACGCGGTGGCCCAGCGCCAAGCCCACAGCGGCGAATGGCCGCAGGTGTTTGACCCGCTGGCCGATGTGATCCGGGTGTTTCAGTTACCCGTGCCGCTTCTGGCTGACTTGTTGGATGCCTTTGCGCAAGACATTCGCTTCACCTTTGACCAGCGCCGCTACGCCACCGACGCAGAATTGTTGAACTACTGCAACCGCTCAGCCAACCCGGTGGGGCGTTTGTTACTGCACTTGTATGGCGTGACTGACGCGGCATCACTGGCGCAAAGCGACCAGATTTGTACAGCCCTGCAACTCATCAACTTCTGGCAAGACGTGAGCGTGGACGTGGCCCGTGGCCGCTGGTACCCAAGCCTGCAGGCCATGGCCGAGTTTGACGTGCGCGATGTTGATTTACAGCCCCACAGCGGCGCCAATAACGCAACAAAATTAATAGCTGCTTACGCAAGCCAGTCAAGGGCTACGATGCTAAAAGGCTCAAAACTTGTACACCAACTTCCAGGACGCGCTGGTTGGGAACTGCGGCTGGTGGTGCAAGGCGGCCTCAGGATTTTGGACAAAATTGAAGCGCTGAACTTTGCCACCTGGCGAATGCGCCCCAAGCTGACGGCCTGGGACATCCCGGTGATGGTCTGGCGGGCATTGTGGATGCGCGCAAGCCCATCAGGTACAGCCCCTGAGTAGGGTAGCTGCCGGGTTCACTCCATTAAATGTGCACATGGACATCGTATGGAGAAGCACAAGACATGCCCATACTGATTGACAGAGAGGATCGCCGCATAGGATGTTGAAGACAATCCGGCTGAACAACTCCCGCAATATGGTCTTGGTATCTGTAAAACGATGGCGGAGATCATCCACCCGTTTTTCTTAACTGGCATAGGCTGCCATCGATTTCATCGAGTTCCAGTATCGTCAACGCGCAAACCATTGCGCGCCTGCGCACCGTGTAGGCAAGGTGTTTCACTCAAGGCGTCTTTGACGTCGCAAAGATGCGGGACTCAGTGATTTGGTAGTCCATGGAGAGCCCTCCACGCTTTGGCTTCCAATTGAAAAAACCCAGCATAAAAGCTGGGTTTTTCGAAATACAAGAAGGTCGCTAATTAGCGGGCCTTTTTTGCTTTGGACGCAGATGCCACAGCTGCCGCACCTTTTTCCATGACAGAGTCGAGCGTGCTTTCGGCAGTCGTTGCAGCTGCTTTCAGGTTCTTGGCTACAGGCGCAAAAGCTTCGGGTGCCGGATGGGCTTTTCCGACAGCATCAACCGTGCTGTGAAACTGGCCAACACTCAAGGAAGTTGCTTCTTTCAGGTTCTGAGCAAACATGGCCATGCCAGCTTCGGCCGAAGCCTTCATGATTTCAAAAGCGGCCTGAGTATCCTTGACGTCCTTGATAGACGCCATGGTTTCGGTAATAACTGCTTGCACTTCTTTAGCCTGATGTTGAGCCAAGTCAGCCCATGCCTTCAGGTTTTCCTGCACTGGCTTGACAGCGTCTTGCATTGAAGTGGCATTGAAATTGGGTGCCGATTCCGACAAGGTCTTGGCGATGGCTTCGAAGGGAGTGTTCTTGAACATGGGGTAGCCTTTGGTATAAATGTTGCAGTGCAGCAATTATAACCGACCATCCAGTGCGTGCCTGTCCAAAACAGAATCGACCGCAATCCTGGGGTGACTACGGGACGGATTGGTCAAATCTCTCTTTCAACGCGTCATGCATCCTGGCGCCAATGGTCATTGGTGAAAAAATCTTGTTAACCTGCTTTGGCAACTGCCTGGCCCAGTCAGAGCCGGCCGACGCTCCGGGCCGCGCGCATCAGGCGGGCACTGGCTGGTGAACTCGCGCCAGCCAGCATCACGGGCTTGCTGTTCATGGTCTTGGGCACCAGACTGGTCTGCCGCAGCAAACGCCTTCTGAAAAGCCCGAATCACGGCAAAAGGGTTTTTGCGCGCCAGGTAAGAATTAAAGTCAAAAATGAACCAGAACAAAAACCGCTTGGCCAGCAGCCCCGGCGGGCGCCGCAGTGTTTTATTCATGCGCACCACACTCACCGGCAACGGCATCAGGGTCACGGGCTGGTCAGTCTCAGCACTGAAAATGGTTTGTGTAAAGCGCGTAGCCCTGAACAGTTACCCGCGAAAAGCGCCGCGCTGATGTGCAAGGGGTGCAGCAGGCACATGTAGCCGCTGCTTACAAGGGTGTTTACATGAAAAAAAGCCCGCTATGTTTAAATTAGCAGGCTTTTTATACCCTGTAAGGGCTTAACTGGTGGGATGTGCGGGGGTCGAACCCACGACAAACGGATTAAAAGTCCGCTGCTCTACCAACTGAGCTAACATCCCGTTTCTTCTAAGCAGTGTGTGCTTGGAAGCCTCAAATTATAAACAATTTATGACCACTCTTTAAAGACTTGCTGCCAATTTATTCAAAATAACGCCTGCGGCACATTGCCCAAACGTTGCCGTGACCGTCACCAATGAGCCAAAGCCATGGCAGTTCAATGATCCGTCGCCAGAAACCCCACAAGAAGCATCGGGCGGTGCTACGGCCTCTCGACTGAAGACACATGTCACGCCCATTTTTTTACCCTCGCGCGCTGCCGCGTGTTCTTTGCGTAACTGGTAGCGCACCTTGGCCAGAAGTGGATCATGCGTAACTTCCACCATGTCTGCCACGGTCACCAACTGGGCGTGCCGTTTACCCCCGGCAGCACCCACCGCCACGTGAGCGACCCTGGCGCTGATGGCCCATGCCGCCATACTGGTTTTGGCACTGGATTGGTCGCAGGCATCCACGACCGCATTCACACCCGCCGACAATATGCCGGGCCAATTGTCCGGCTCTGCAAAGGCCTCTACACAATTGACCTGGCACTGGGGGAAAAAAGAGTGAATACGCTCTTGCATGGCATGGACTTTTGCCTTACCAAGGCTCGCTTCGGTCGCATGAATCTGACGGTTGATGTTTGACTCAGCCACCTGGTCGAAATCAATCAAGGTCAATTGACCCACGCCACTGCGCGCCAGAGCCTCAGCCACCCAGGAACCCACCCCGCCGATACCAATGACCGCCACGTGCGCATCACGAATACGCTGCGCACCGCTGAGACCAAACAAGCGGTCGATGCCACCAAATCGACGATCCCCGGTCATGGGTAACTTATGTTTGACAACGGGCCGGTCATTTCAAAGTTAACAGACGCTCTTTTGCGGCGACTGCAGCCTCAGATTGAGGATAAGCTTTGACGAGATCGGACAGAGTCTTGCGCGCGCCTTTGGCGTCTTTCAATTCCAACTGGCAGTTGGCGACAGACAGCACGGCCTCTGGTGCGCGCACATGCTCTGGATTCTTGGCAACCAGTGCGCGAAAGTTAACAATTGCTTCTTTGTAATCACGCGTCGCATATTGCGCATTACCCAACCAGAACAAGGCCGACTGAGCGTAACCACTCGTCTCATGCCGACTCAAAAATCCCGCAAAGAGGTCTTGCGCAGCAGAAAAATCACCTTTTCGAAACACAGCCAGCGCCGCATCGAAATCACGCTTCTCACTGGGGTCGGCCAAAAACTCAACGCCATCCGCGTTGACCTTGACGGGTTCAAATTTTGAAAGACGTTCACTGACGGTTTGCGCTTGCTCTTTTTGAATGCGCTGCACCTCTGCGAAATCGCGCAACAGTTGCTCGTTGGCTCCCCGGACGGCAGAAAGTTCGATCTTCAGGAGTTCAATCTGGCGTTGCAAATCAAGCAAACTCTTGCCCAGTGAGGCGATCTCGTCAGACGCTGCCTTGCGCGATTGATCAACGTCCACCCGGACCGATTCAATACGCTGGCGCACATCAAGAATTGCCTTGCGCGCCTCATCATCTTCAAAAAACGCAGCATGAACCCCAGTGGTGGTCAAAAGCCCGCACAAGACGAATATTAACGTCTTCACAACTTTCAAGGTGCTCATCCGAACGGACTTCATTGGTAGCGAATCTCAGCCCTGCGGTTTTTGGAGAATGCCGCCTCGTCATTGCCGGCAACTGCAGGTTTTTCCTCACCAAAGCTCACTGCTTCCATTTGTGCTTGGGACACACCCAAGATAGAAAGCGCATCGCGCACAGCGTCGGCGCGTTTTTGACCCAATGCGAGGTTGTACTCCCGCCCGCCTGTTTCATCCGTATGACCTTCAATCGCCAGTTTGCGTGTTGGCTGCGTTTTCAGAAAACGCGCGTGCGCCGCAATCACTGGTTGAAACTCTGGATTGATCACGTAGCTGTCATAGTCAAAATACACAACCCGAGACTGCGAAGGTGCAATTACCTGTGTTGAACCGCTGCCCAAATCCACAGGTGCAACACCACCACCGTTGACACCTGAGCCGGTCGCATTCGGATCACCGCCCGTACCCGAGACCGAAGTGGCTGCAGCATCGGTTACTGGCACATCATCAAGCGGCACGGTAGACCCACACGCTGCCAACAAGACGACAGTACAAAAAATCACAAAAATATTTTTCATTTCAAAATCCCTACCATTCACTGTTTATAAAAAGGGCCCCAATCAGGCTCGCGGATGTCACCATTTTGTCCGTTGAGTCGCGCTTTGACCCGGCCGTCAAGCGTACTGGTCATCAGCGCTTCCCGTCCCTGCTGCTGGGTGGCGTAGACCAGCAACTTGCCATTGGGAGAGAAGCTGGGGCTTTCATCAGCGGTGGTCTCCGTGATGGCTCTCACGCTACCACCCGCCAATTCCATCACGTGTAGCTTAAAGGCCCCGCCCACCCGAGAAATATAAGCCATCCAGCGGCCATCAGGACTGATGGCAGGTGAAATGTTGTAAGTACCCGTGAAGGTGACTCGCTCAACGCCCTGCCCGGTCGTCGAAACCTTGTAAATTTGAGGCGAACCACCGCGGTCACTCACAAAATAAATGCTTTGCCCATCTGGCGAAAAAACCGGCTCGGTGTCAATGCTGCTGGATTGAATCAGGCGGCGCGGGTCGCCGCCTGATGCGTTGAGCAGAAAAAGCTGGGAGCCACCATCACGGCTCAAAGTGACCGCCAGTGTTTTGCCATCCGGCGACCAGGCTGGCGCACTGTTGGAACCCTTGAAATTGGCAATTAACCTGCGCTTGCCAGAACTTACGTTGTGCACATAAACCACGGGCTTGCGCGACTCAAAGGACACATAGGCCAGCTGGTTACCGTCTGGTGACCAGGCGGGCGAAATAATGGGCTCAGGGCTGGCGAGGGCTGACTGTGCGCTTTCGCCATCCGCATCCGCCACCCACAACTGGTAACGCTGAGCAGACTTGGTCACGTAAGCAATGCGGGTTGAAAAAACACCTTTGTCGCCGGTTAGCTTTTCATAAATGTAATCAGCCACACGGTGAGCGGCCAAGCGCAAGTCACCATTTGTCACAGCAAAACTTTGGCCGCCCAGGTCTTGCCCCTTGACGACGTCCCACAGACGAAAGCGCACATCGAATCGGCCATCTGCAAGCTTGGTGATGCTGCCGGAGGCAAAAGCGTCGGCGCTGGTCGTGCGCAAAGAGGAAAACTCAGGGAGCGAAGACTCATCAAAAACACCCGCAGGTGCCGCGATCACGCGAAACTGACCACTGCGCTCCAGATCAGCCGTGATGATCGCAGAGATTTTTTGCGGTAACGCATCCTGGCCTCTGAAGGGTGCGATCACTACCGGCACTTGGGTCAAACCCACGCCGGAAACCTCGATGCGGAATTGGGCGAAGGCCGGAAGGCTAGCGAGCAAAATCAGGCAAACCCAAAAAAATCGGGATACATCAGACAAACGTAAAAGCGGGTAACAATTCATTTTTCAGACTTAAAACAATACAAAAAACAGAGCAATATTTTGCCCAATCGGCACCCGTGTACACAAGGTCATCTTGGTGAACGCTCTGGGGCTATCTAGAAAGTCGCGATGCGCGAAATGCTAACACCCTTGCCATAGGCGCTTGAATTCTGGTGGCTTTCTGACTGAAGCACACCTCCACACCACCCGCGCAGCACGGAATCCGGCAAACTCACGCTCCCCAAGAGCGAGCTCCAAAAGTAGTGAACCAATCGACCACGACAAGCAACAAGCCTAATGGAATTTCCAACCCTGAACAGACCTGAGGACAGTCTGAATAACTAAAAAATGATGTAGTACCTCGCTCATTTCCGCCACCAGCCTGGTCTCAGACCCCGGCATGGACCATTCGAACCCTACTTCTCGGCTTGTTCGAAATCTTTTGTGCCCCGTTTTGGCCTTGCTGGCTCATTTCAGGCGTACTCATGCCTGCGCCGCCATCAAATCTTGGCGCGCCATCCATAAATTGGACAACGTAAACGAAGTGGCGATCTGCGCCGCGTTTTTTTTCAGTCCCCGGTAGCGGGTCTTCCTGTAGCCAAACTGGCGCTTGATCACCCAAAACGGATGCTCCACCTTGACGCGAACGCCCGCCTTGTACTTCTCGGCCTTGTTCAGCAGTTCTGCTTGAGGGTTTTGCGTGTGCCTGGGCGCATAGCCATATGCCAAGTCACGGCGGGTTCAGCACCTGGGCGCGTCTCAACACCCTGATACCCGGCATCGGCCCTGACGCTCTTTTCATGTTCGTGCAGTAGTTGGTGCGCTTGGGTGATGATGTGCTCATTTCCGCTGGTGCAACGCACTGAGGTTGCCCGTTATCCGCTCCCGTCAGGCGGCGCGCCGGTTATTTCAATCGGGCGGCGCTTTTGCTGCCAGCCGGAAGACCCGAAAAAAGCAGGCCGACCGCCCAGGCGAAAAGCAGCTTTTCGGCGTGGTCAAGCAGGAAGGAGTTGAACAGGTTGCCGACCAGATAAGCCAGCACCAGTCCGCGCGCCAGCAGTTGTTCAGGGGGCGTAAGTCGGCTCGCCGTCCGCCAGAGAATCACGAACAGCGCGAGCAATACGATCAAGCCGGGAATCCCGAACTGGGCGGCGGTCAGCAGGTACTGGTTGTGCGGATTGTTAGAGGTTTGTGCCGCAGTGCCGGCGATCTGTTCGTCATAGGCGTGTGCAAAGCCGCCAGTGCCTACACCGATCAAGGGATGCGCGGCAATGATGCGCAGACTGGTGGCGGCGTATTGCATGCGCAGGCCCATCGAACTTTGATCGTTGTTGCCGTATTGCCAGTTCTGGACTTCCTGGATGCCGTCGCTGTATCTGGCCATCACCGGCAATCCCGGCCACTGCGCAACGACGACCCCTGTCGCCGCGATCACGGCGCCGGCAACGACGACACCGCGCCAGCGGAAGCGCTGAATGAACAGATAGGCGGTGAGCACCAGCAGCACCACCTGGCCGGTGCGTCCCTCAACGATGAACAGATTGCCCACCGCCAATCCCGCAGCGAGGCCCAGTCCCCAGCGCCAGCGAGTGTCTCGCGAATACACGGCTCCGACGAAAAACAGGTAGGAGCCGAGCGCGACGAAGAAGCTGTGCGTGATGTGCAGCTTGAAAACAACCGGGTTGCTGGCGTCGTTGTTCTTACTCAGCCAGTCGGGCAGGTCAACGCCGGCCCGCATCGCGTAGGAGAGGAACAGCGTAATCAGGATGCTGAGGCCGAAGGCGACCGCAGCGTGCCATTTCTGCTTGCCGGATAAAGGCAGGGCGATCACTGCCAGCGGCAGCAGCAGGATCGCGTATTTACCAAAATAACGCAAGCGCTCGGCGGCGTTGCCGTAACCCCAGGCCGTGCCAAGGGCGGCGAATAGCAGGAAGGCGAGCAGCACCCGGCTCAGCGGGCTAGCGCGCAAGTTACCCCATTTGCCTGGCCAGTTCCCACAGAGCAGCCAGCCGATCAGCACCACGAACAGCAGCAGGTTGTCGATCGCGACAGAAATCGGCAGCGAGAGGCCGAGCAGAATGGTCGCGACCTGGCTGAGTCTGGTGGCGCGCGAGTCGGCTGAAGTGAGCGTGAGGGACATCGTCGGGCGGTGGTTTGGGGAAGGTCGGCGCGGGACGGGTCAGTTTGCGGTCGGGGCGTTTTTCTTGCGTAGGCCGTAGATGATGACGTCGCCGTAAAACGGAATTTCGCCCTGCATCGCGGCCGGCAAGCGGCGTGTCAGCCAAGGCCGAAAAAATTCGCTGAACCAGCTCTTACTAATGTCGTTGACCGCGACGTCGATGATTTCGAGGTCGGCACGCGCCGCCGCACCGCGGAAGAAAATCATGTCGATACCGTGCAGATGGCCGGAATCCTTGGTTGCATCGCCCTGCGGGCCGAAGAAGCGATGGTGTCCGCGGACCAGCGCCCAGCGCCGCGAACGGAAGGAATCGACGTTCGATGTCGAGATGATGACCAAGCCATCGTGACGCGTCACGCGCGCGCACTCCCGCAGGAAAGCGCTTGGGTTTTCGAGGTATTCGATGCCGTCGATGCCTTCGACCGAAACGACTAGGTCGTACTCCTGGTCCGGGATAGGCAGGCCGAGGTTAGCGTTGGCCAAAACACGCCGTTTTGGATCGTAGCGGAAAGGTTCGACCGCTTCGATATCGACCGAGGTGACAGAGAGTCCAGTGGCCGCCATCCGGGCCGATAAGGCGCCGACACCGCACGGCACGTCTAGGGTCATGCGGCCGGCGAGCGCCGACAACAAGCGAATGACCATATCGAGGACGCGTTCATGCGTATTGTGGACGGCGGCGTGTTCGTGCCATGGGGTTTGGGCAGGATTGGTCAAAGTGGTCATGGGTGAGGTCACTGGCGGCAGGCCGCAATATGGTTGATCAGTTGGTCGAGATTGGTTTGCAGACCGAAGCGGCGCAACACGTCGGCACTGCCGGCTTGGGCCAGGGCCCGCATTGCTTCTGGCGTGGTCAAGGCGCGATCAATGGTGGCGGTCCATGCCGCGCCATCGCCGGAGCGCGCGATCAGGCCGGTTTCCTGATGCCGCACGGTTTCCGGGATGCCGCCGACCTCGCTGACAACGACCGGGATGCCGAGCGAGAGGGCCTCGATCTGCGACATGCCAAGCGGTTCGTAGGACGAGGGCGCGACCACCAGCGCGGCGCGGGCATAGACCGCCGGCATGTTGTCGACCATACCGAGAAAGGCGACCTGTTGGCCCAGGCCCAGACGTTCGGTCTGCTGCTGCAGCTGAACCTTCAACTCGCCTTCGCCGGCGATCGCAAAGCCGATGTGCTGGCCGCGCTGTTTGAGCGCGGCCAGCACGTCAAGCATCAGCGCGTGTCCTTTTTCCGGCCGCAGCATCGCGGCCTGCACGATCAGCGGGCGCGGCAGCGCGGCGAGGGCCTGCGCGATCGCTGCGGGCAAGGCTTCCTGGCTGCGCCGTGCGATCGCTGCGAAATCGATGCCGGGATACAGCAAGTGGATACGTTGCGGATTGATCGCGCGGTTGGCCAGCAGGCGCTGGCGCATCTCGTTGCTGGGCACCAGCGTGCGATCGAACAGGTGGTTGTAGGTCCAGGCGTTGGGCCGGCCGTGCTGGTAGGTGCGGGCGCGCAGCAGGGCCGGCCGGTCGGGAACCAGCCGCGCCGCCAGCGCTCCGTTGTTGGCGTCATGGCCGCTATGGCAAATCAACGCGTCGGGTCGGAAGGATTGCAGCGCGCGCCGCACGCCGACAATGCTGGGCAGGTGCAAGCTGTTGCGAAACGGAACCGCCACGGTGGCGATTCCGCGCGCCGCGGCAACGGTGGCGAGGCGGCTGTTGACGCGGCACAGAATCAGGGTGTCGATGCCGCGCGTCGGTAGGCTGGCGGCCTGCGCCAGCAGTTGCAGTTCCTGGCCACCGAGATTGGGCGAGCTTTCGCTGAACAGGACGCGGCGCACCCCGATCGAACTCATAACCAGTCCAGATCGACCGGACGTCCGAAGTCGATGTCGGCGAACTGGCCTCCGAGGTCAAGGGTGTCACTGCCGGTGTAGCCGGCGGCGCGCCAGCGTGGCAACCGCGCGCCGTAAAGGCGGACCAGGCCGCGCTGCGGGTCGTCGCTGGTAGCCTCGGGCAGCGGCACGATGCAATCGCTGGCGTTGCCAAAGACGTTGGCAGCCCAGTGTGAATAACCGGAAATCGGGGTGGCCAAGATCACCGGGCAACAACCCAGCGCGAACATGTCAGCAACCGGATTGACTGTCGAGGCGTGGTCGGCGCCCTTGTAGGTGTACGGTGACAAGGCGTCGAGGCTGATCACGTCGAGACCCTCATAGAGTTCGCGGAAAGCGCGCGGGTCGCCGGTCGTGGACAGGAAGAAGGTGACGTCGGGTTGTACCCGCTTGATCGCGCGCATGGTTTCGGCGTACCACCAGATCGGCACCGCAGGCCACTCGCGATCAACGCGGTAGGTGGTTTCATCGCCGAGTTCGTAGTCGCCGTGGCGGACATGAACACCGACCACCGGGCGACCCTTGAGCGCCGCGAAACTACGCCGGATGCTTGCGGCCAGCGGCTGCGCGATTTTGATCCGGCGCGCGGTTTCAAGATAGATCGGATTCAGCAGCTCGTCGGGGCCGTCAAGCGAACGCAGGATGATTTTCTTGTCGCGCAGCGTGTCGAACAGCGCGCGGTCGCAATGGCGAATGCGCTGAGCGCCGATGCGGGCGAGCAGGCGCACCTTGCCGCGCGTGGTTCCGGAGACCGCAAACGAATCAAGTTCGTGCCAGTCAAGGATGATTTGATGCCCGTATGCTTTCTGAATGGCGAATGCCAGCGGCAGGGCCTCGAAGCGATTGGAAACACCGACAAATTCGTCGATATAGAGCTTGGGCATGCGGGGTACCATGGCAAAATGCCGAAATTATAACGAAGCGGCCTGATTGCCAGTTCTTGATGTCAACACCAGATCACCAACGCATACTCATCGTTTGCACACGACGCATCGGTGACGTTTTGCTGGTCACGCCAGTGATTCGCTCGTTGCGGCGAGCGTGGCCGCAGGCGCAAATAGACGCGCTGGTCTTTCGCGGCACCGCAGGCGTATTGGAAGGCAATCCTGACTTGGGCGAGCTGATCGTGGTCCCCGAGCGTTCGACCAAAATGGCGCGCTGGCGCGAGTTGTGGCAGTTGTGGAATCGCTACGATCTCTCGTTTTCCTGCGTGCCGTCGGACCGCGCCCGGCTCTACGCCTGGGCCGCATCGCGGCGCCATCTGGGGATGCTTGCGGCCGACGAGAGCGCGGCCAAGCTGCGACTGATGGACAGCGCCGTGCGCTTCGACGACATCAATACCCATACCGTGTTGATGGGGCTGCAGCTGGTCGACCTGGCCAGCGTTGCGCGTTATCCCGAGGTGGTGCCGCCAACCGCCGGCGGCAGGTTGCCGCCCGGAATCGGGCAAGCTTTCACGGTATTGCATCCCTTTCCAAAGTTCACCTACAAGATGTGGACCGAGGCGGGCTGGATCGCCTTGGCGCAGGCGCTGCAAGCCCGAGGTTTCCAAGTCCTGTTGACAGGTAGCAACGAGGCTGCGGAAGTCGCCTATTGTCAGCGCTTGGCCACCAACAGCGGCGCGCTTTGCCTAGCCGGAAAACTGTCGCTGGCGCAGACCGCCGATCTGCTGCGTCGGGCCAAGTTGTTTGTCGGCCCCGACACGGCGGTGACGCATCTTGCGGCGGCCTGCGGAATTCCGACGGTGGCCCTGTTCGGTCCGTCGAATCCGGTTAAGTGGGGCCCCTGGCCGAGCGGTCGCGACGTGCTCGACAGCCCCTGGCGGCTGATCGGCAGCGCCCGTCACGGCAACGTCATGCTGCTGCAAGGCAGCGGCGAATGTGTACCGTGCCGACTGGAAGGCTGTGACCGCCATCTGGCAAGTTGGAGCCGTTGCCTGCAGGAGATGCCAGCGGCCCGAGTAATCGACGCTGCGCTGGGCATGCTGGAACCAATCCGCCGATAGGCCTCGGGTACCAGCAATTTAAATTCTTTAAACAACTTTGTCTCACTCTCATTGGGACCTTCCGAAATGAACTTCCAAGTTATCGAAGTAAATTTCAGCACTCAATTGAATTAGTCTATTAATATCCAAAAGTTGAAGCGGTTTAAAATGCAAATAAATTAAGATAATCTTGCATTTTTTCACAATTACATTTACATGTAAAACTTATTTATTTTGAAATTTTGACAAATAAAATAATTTTAAATACCGATAATAAGTCGCCTCAGCATTTGATATTGCCAACATCAGTCCTTCAGCACCATCCAAAAAACCAGCCCGAAAAATATAAGTCCTGACGAAAGCCCAAAAGCCATGTGCAATCGCAGATGTTAAACCTCCGCGTTTGCCTTTTTGATAGCTATTTCTGGCGCCAAGAGTTGAGTATTGATTTATTTTTGAAATGACTTCGTCCAGATCCTTGTAGGTCACATGAAGTAACGGCACAGTCAATTTAGCTGCATCACCCTGAAAAACAAGTCGCTCATGAACAAGATCATTGCTAAAAGAAGCCTCACCCCGCTTGAAAAGCCGTGGCACATAGTCTGGCCACCAACCGGAGTGCCGGATAAATTTTCCACAATAACTTGAAAGTCTGGGTAATTTATAGATGAATGGGCTTACAGATTGAATAGCATTAGCAATTTCCTGATGCAAAGCATCGCTCACCTGTTCATCAGCATCGAGCGATAAAATCCAATCGCAGGAGGCGTAACCCAAAGCCCGATTTTTTTGGACCCCAAATCCCTGCCAATCAGTCGATGTATAAATTTTGTCAGTATATTCTTTGGCGATTGACAAAGTATTATCAATACTACCCGAATCCAATACGATTATTTCATCAGCCCAAACAACGGATTCAAGACAAACTCGAATATCGTGCTCCTCGTTTTTTACGATGATAATAACGGACAGTGTCGATTTCACTAGCGTAATAATGGTAGTTCTATGCCGTTTTAAGTGGAACTTGACATCACAGACAGCAATGGATTAGCATGCTGTATTTGGGTGAAATGACGAAGAACCGAGTGAACACTTTCTATGAAAGAATAGTCAAAAAAGGTTCCATTTCGAATAAAAATAAATAAACTAATCTTCATATCGGTTCCTGCTTTCAATGGTGACTGACCGTGAAGTTTTAATTCGTGCCATCTACTTCGCCTCTTGACTTTTCCCAATTACCCCGAATTGGATGTGATGTAGCTGCGCATACACCCCATTGCGGGCCAATAATTCATCATGAGTGCCCGTTTCGACGATTTCACCCTTTTGCAACACGATGATGCAATCGGATTTTTCAATGGTGGACAGGCGGTGTGCAATCACCAATGAGGTGCGCCCTTGCATCAGGGTTTCCAACGCGGCCTGCACGTGACGTTCTGATTCGCTGTCCAATGCGGAGGTGGCTTCGTCAAGGATGAGAATGGGCGCGTTTTTAAGAATGGCACGTGCAATGGCAATGCGCTGTCGTTGTCCGCCGGATAGTTTCACACCGCGTTCACCCACCAACGTCTGCAAACCCTGCGGCATCTCAAGGATGAACTCCATTGCATGTGCGGCTTGCGCTGCAGCAATGATCTCTTCCTCGGGTACTTCACGCATTTGGCCGTAGGCGATATTGGCAGCAACGGTGGTGTTGAACAACACCACTTCTTGGCTTACCAGCGCAATGTTGGCCCGCAGACTCGACAGCGAGAGCGCCGCGAGGTCATGACCGTCCAGCGTGATGCGTCCGCTGTCAGGCAAATAGAAGCGCGGCACCAGATTGGCCAGTGTGCTCTTACCACTGCCGGATGCGCCGACCAGCGCGACGGCTTGACCCGCAGGAATTTTCAGGCAAATGTCACGCAGTGCCAACCTGTCATTGCGCCCATAAGACAAGTTGACATGTTCAAACTCGATGCAGCCCTTTGCGCGACCGATGTCAATTTTTCCGGTGTCAACTTCACCCGGCGTATCAAGCAACTCAAACACGCTTTCAGATGCCGCCAGCCCGCGTTGCAGATGCTCACTCACGCCCGTAAGTCGCTTGATGGGTGCAGTGAGCATCAGCATGGCGGCAATGAATGACAGGAATCCACCAACAGTCGTTTCATCGCCGCCTGATTGCAAGGTGGCGAGGTAAACGATAGCGGCCAGTGCTACCGAGGCAATCATCTGGACGATCGGCACGTTGCTTGAAGCCGCCATGGCCTGCTTCATGTTGTAGCGTCGCACCCAGTTGACCTGATCGCTAAAACGCATGCGCTCATAGTGTTGTCCGCCAAAGAGTTTGACCACTTTGTGTGCAGCAATGCCTTCCTCTATGACCTGCGTGATATCGCCCATCGCTTGCTGTGAATCGCGGCTGGCATTGCGCAAGCGTCCGTTGATTATTCTGAGGATGAATGCGATGACAGGCACCATCACCAAACTGAGCAGGGTGAGTTTCCAGTTCAGGTAGAACAGCCAGCCCAACAATCCAACAATGATGATGAAATCGCGAACAACAACCGTCACCACATTGGTCGCGGCAGCGGTCACCTGCGCCACGTCAAAAGTCAACTTGGAGATCAGATTGCCGGTGGCATGGTCGTCATAAAACGGTGTGGGTAGCGTCAGCAGCTTGTGAAACATTTCTTCACGTAAATCCATCACAATTTTGTTGCCTACCCAGGCAATGGCATACGTTCCCATAAATGATGCGATACCACGCACGAAGAAAATCGCCAGAATAATCAGCGGTGCAAATTTGATGACGGCATTGTCTTTTTGAATGAACGCACCATCCAGCATGGGCTTGAGCAAGGCCGGCAACAGCGGCTCTGTTGCTGCCGTGATGGCCATACCCAGAATAGACAGCGCAAAAATACGCCAATAAGGTTTGACGTAACCGAGAAGACGTAAATAAAGCTGCGTACTGCTTAGCTTCATGAGATTGGCCCTAACGTGATAGATGCAAATCTCTTGCGGCCGGTGCCGCAGCGAGATCCAAATGGAAAATTCAGGCCCATTGACCCCTCATCAGGTTCTGCAAAGATGGACGACCATGAGCACTTACAGCAGCACAATATCGTACTGCTCCTGCCCCATGGCACTTTCGCTTTGCAGGGACACCGGCTTGCCAATGAACTCGCTCAAACCCGCCAAGTGCTGGCTTTCTTCGTCCAATAACAGCTCAATGACCTTGGGCGAGGCCACCACACGAAATTCCTTGGGGGTGAACTGGCGGGCTTCGCGCAAAATCTCGCGAAAAATGTCGTAAGCCACACTGCGCGCGGTTTTGACAATGCCTTTGCCGCTGCACACCGGGCACGGCTCACACAACATGTGCGCCAGGGACTCGCGGGTGCGCTTGCGCGTCATTTCCACCAGCCCCAGCTGGGAAAACTCGCCACACATGGTTTTCACTCGATCACGCGCCAGTTGTTTGCGGATTTCTGCGAGCACCGCAGTCCGGTGGTCTGCCGGCACCATGTCGATGAAATCCACAATGATGATGCCACCCAGGTTGCGCAGGCGCAGTTGCCGCGCAATGGCCTGTGCAGCTTCCAGATTGGTCTTGAAAATAGTATCGTCAAAATTGCGCGCACCGACAAAACCGCCGGTGTTCACATCCACCGTGGTCAGCGCCTCGGTCTGGTCAACGATCAGGTAGCCGCCAGACTTCAAATCGACCCGGCGCCCGAGCGCCTTGGCAATTTCTTCGTCAATGGCGTACAGGTCAAAAATTGGCCGCTCACCCTTGTAGTGCTGCAGCTTTTGGCCAGTGGCGGGCATGAACTCCTGGCAAAAGGCTTTCATCACAGCAAACTGCTCCAGCGAGTCGACCTTGATGAACTGGGTGTGTTCACTGGCCAAATCACGCAAGACCCGCTGCAACAGGCTCAAGTCCTGGTGCAGCAGCGACTTGGGCGGCAGCTTCACAGCCGCTTCGCGAATGCGTTTCCAGGCTTTGCGCAGGTAAGCCACGTCGTCAGCCAGTTCCTGCTCGGTGGCATCTTCCCCATTGGTGCGCAAAATAAAGCCGCCACCCTCGTCCCCCACCAGGGTTTGCAAGTGTTGGCGCAAGGCATCGCGCTGCGCCTGTGGAATTTTTTGCGACACCCCAATGTGGTCATCCTGCGGCAAAAACACCAACATGCGCCCGGCAATGCTGATTTGCGTGGACAGCCTCGCGCCTTTGCTGCCAATCGGGTCTTTGACCACCTGCACCATCAGGTTTTGGCCCTCAAACACCTGTTTTTCAATCGGGATTTGGGGTGCAGAACTGCGCGCAGTCGAGATCGTTTCGCCCTCGGCCGGTGGGTGCCAGACATCGGCCACATGCAAAAAAGCCGCACGTTCCAGGCCGATGTCGATGAAAGCGGATTGCATGCCCGGCAAGACGCGTGCAACTTTGCCCAGATAGACATTGCCCATCAGGCCACGCTCCAGCGTGCGCTCCACATGCAATTCTTGCAGCACACCGTTTTCCACCACCGCCACACGGGTTTCCTGAGGCGACCAGTTGATGAGAATGTCTTCTTGCATAAATCTGCTTTTTATATGAAAAAATAGGCGCTAGCCCTTATGGATAAAGCGCGGGCAGCTATATATTTACTAGCAAAAAAACCCCATGGTGCGCAACAGCTGCGCCGTCTCAAACAGCGGCAGCCCCATGATGCCGGTGTAGCTACCGCTGATGTGTGAGATGTGCGCCGCCGCCCTGCCCTGCACGCCATAGGCGCCGGCCTTGCCCATGGGCTCACCCGTGTCCACGTAAGCGGCAATTTGTGCAGCGCTCATTGGCGCAAAAGTCACACGCGAGATCGACACCACTTGCGAATGCTCAGCCGCTGTGCCCACGGCCACCGCCGTCAACACACGGTGCGTTTTGCCCGCCAGAGTCGCCAAGATGCGCGCCGCATCTGCCGCGTCAAGCGGCTTGCCCAGAATGACACGCCCCACTGCCACCGTGGTGTCCGAGCACAACACGGGCGCGTCCGGCAAGCGCAGCTTTTGACGTCGCGCCAGCGCTGCAGCAAGCTTCAACTGCGTCACGCGCTGCACATACGCCAGGGGCGATTCACGCGGCAACACGGTTTCGAGCGCCTCCGCATCTTCGTGCGGCTCAGGCAACAGCAACTCGTAGGCCACACCCAATTGCGCCAACAACTGCCGGCGCCTGGGGCTTTGGGAGGCCAGATAAAGAAATGGGGTCATTCGCGGTGGTACGGGTGGTTGGCGTTGATGGACCAGGCGCGGTAAAGCTGCTCAATCAGCAAGACCCTTACAAAAGCGTGCGGCAGTGTCAGGTCCGACAGGCGAATACGCTCGTGTGCGGCCTGCCTGAAGGCGGGGTCCAGCCCGTCGGGGCCACCAATGACCAGCGCGACATCGTCACCGCTGAGCTGCCAGTCCTTGAGTTTGCCCGCCAAGGCCATGGTGGTCAGCGTGGTGCCGCGCTCGTCGAGCGCCACAACTCTGAAACCTTTGGGAATCGCGGCTTCAATGCGGGCGCGTTCTGCCGCATACAAAGTCTCTAGTGACTTGGAAGCACGCGGCTCGGTTTTGACGGCCTTGAGCTCCACCTTGAACTCAAACGGAAAGCGCTTTGCGTAGTCATCCCAGGCCGTTTGTGCCCAGTCAGGTACGCGCTGACCTACGGCAACAATCAGCAGACGCACGGTCAGGCTTTACGGGCCGGGGCTTTTCTGGCCACGGCCGGTTTGCTCACGGCTTTTTTGGCCGCTGCTTTTTTAGCGGCTGGTTTGCCGGGGGCGTTCACCACCAAGGTCTTGATGCGTGGCTTGGCCACAGGCGCGGCGTCAGTGGCAGCGGCTCTTGGCTTGGCGGGCGACTTGGCCGCTGCTTTTTTAGCCGCAGCAGCTTTTGCATCTGCCGTTTTTTGCATCTGGGCACGTGACGGAAAGGCTTCTTCGACCCCTTTTTTGGCGGCACTGGAGCGGCGCAGACTGGCGGCATCTTTGGCCGCAGGGATGGGTTTGTCGGCTTTAGCTTCTGCCACGGCGACGGGCTTGGCGGCACCGAGCTTCAGGCGCACCGGCTTTTCGCCCCACAGCTCTTCCAGGTTGTAATAGGTTCTGATGTTGGGCTGCATCACGTGCACCACGGCCTGGCCGCAGTCCACAATGATCCACTCGCCATTGGCCTCACCTTCCATGCGCGGCTTTGGAAAACCCGCTTCACGCACCGTGTCCATCACGCTGGCGGCCAGCGCCTTGGTTTGACGGTTGGAGGTGCCCGAGGCCACGATGACCCGCTCAAACAAGGACGAAAGGTGTTCGGTGTCAAACACCACAATGTCTTGCGCTTTCACATCTTCGAGCCCATCCACAATGGCACGCTGAAGTTTTTGGACGTCTTTTTTGGCCACAGTGGTGGATTCTGGCTTGGCGGCGGGCTTGAGCGTTGTCTTGATCGCGGGCTTGGCGGCAGTTTTTGCGCTTGTTTTGGCAGGTGTTTTGGTAGTCATCAAATGGATTGGTAAAGGTGGTGGTCGGCAATATAACGTGCAACGCCATCTTGCACCAGCGCATCGACAGGCTGTCGTGCTGAAATTGTGGCGCGAATCTGGGTTGCACTGACCGTTAAGGCGGGCATTTTCAGATGAAAAAACCGCGCCGGAAATCGTTTTTCTGCATCAAACAAGGTGCTGGCCCTCGTTGAATCTGCGCGATCAGCTACACAAATTATAGCAATCTGCAAAATCTCCTGCCACGCCCGCCATGTGGTCAGCGCGGCAGCCTGGTCGGCACCCATGATCAGGAACATTTTCGCCGTGGGCTCAGCCTGGGCCAGGCCGCACAAGGTGTCAATGGTGTAGCTTGGACCGCTGCGTTTGATTTCCTGCGCATCCACCACCACCTTGGGCAAATGCGCAAACGCCAGTTGCGCCATGGCCAGCCGATGCTCGGGTGCGGTGAGTGAGCGGGTTTTGTGCCAGGCCTGCCCGGTGGGAATGACACGAAGTTCATCCAAATCCAGCTCTGCCAGGGCGGCCTGCAGCAACGCCTGGTGCGCCAAGTGCGGGGGGTCAAACGCGCCGCCAAACACGCCCAGGCGTCGGGGCTTCGTCAGTTCGGGCATTTAAACCCAGTCCTTGCGTACCAGGTACTTGCTGTAGAGGTCAGCCTCGGGGGTGCCTAGTTGCGGCACTTGTTGGTAAGCCCAGCTCACCAGCGGCGGCATCGAGAGCAAAATCGACTCGGTGCGCCCGCCCGACTGCAGCCCAAAGTGGGTGCCACGGTCCCACACCAGGTTGAACTCCACATAGCGACCGCGCCGATACAGTTGAAATGCGCGCTCGCGCTCACCATAAGGCGTGTCTTTGCGACGCAACACGATAGGCAGATAGGCGCTCAAAAACGCATCCCCCACAGCCTGCATCATGGTCAGGCTAAGGTCGAGGCCGAGTTCAGAAAAGTCGTCAAAAAACACGCCACCGATGCCGCGCTGCTCTTGCCGATGCTTCAGGTAAAAATAGTCGTCACACCAGGTTTTGAAACGTGGGTATTTGTCATCGCCAAACGGCTTTAACGCCGCCTTGCAGGTGCTGTGAAAGTGCACCGCATCTTCCTCAAATCCGTAATACGGTGTCAGGTCCATGCCACCGCCAAACCAGCACACCTCGCGTCCGTCGGGTGCCTTGGCAGAAATCATGCGCACATTCATGTGCACCGTGGGCACGTAAGGGTTGCGCGGGTGAAACACCAGCGACACACCCATGGCTTCAAACGGTGCACCGGCGAGTTCCGGGCGGTGCTGCGTAGCCGACGGTGGCAGCTTGGGGCCGCTCACGTGCGAGAAACCACAGCCAGCGCGCTCAAACACCGCACCACCTTCCAGAATCTGCGTGATGCCGCGGCCTTGCAGCATCTCAACGGCTGGTTTTTCCCACGCATCGGTCAGAAGTGACTCGCCATCGAGTTGCGCAATGGCACCGGTGATGCGCGCTTGCAGGCCGCGCAAATACGCGCTGACCACCTGCGCGGGCGACGTACCCACGGTCATGCGCCATTACCCTTCACCGCGCGGTGACCAATGTCAGTGCGGTACTGCATGCCCTCAAAGGCAATGCCAGCAACCACTTCATAAGCACGCTGCTGCGCCAGGCGCACGTTGTCCGCCAGCACGGTGACACACAGCACGCGCCCGCCAGAGGTCAGCAACTGACCGTCTTTCAGTGTGGTGCCAGCATGGAACACGCAGGCGTCCTCGGCTTCCTTGGGCATGCCGACAACGACATCGCCCTTGCGCGGACTCAAAGGGTAACCGTGCGCAGCAAGCACCACGCCCAGAGCGGTACGCCGATCCCACTGCAACTCGATCTGATCGAGCTTGCCGTGCGGGCCGGGTTCGGTGGCGGCCAGCATCACGTCAACCAAGTCGGTTTTCAGCCGCATCATGATCGGCTGGGTCTCGGGGTCGCCCATGCGGCAGTTGAATTCGAGAGTTTTGGGTTTGCCGTGCGCGTCAATCATCAGGCCTGCATACAAAAAACCGGTGAACACAATGCCGTCTTTTTCCATGCCACGCACGGTCGGCAAGATGATGTCGCGCATGGCGCGGGCATGCACATCGGGCGTGACCACAGGCGCCGGTGAATAAGCCCCCATGCCGCCGGTGTTGGGACCCAGATCGCTATTGAGCAAGCGTTTGTGGTCCTGGCTGGTGGCCAGCGGCAACACGTTTTTGCCATCTACCATCACAATGAAGCTGGCTTCCTCACCCTGCAGGAATTCTTCAATGACCACGCGTGCACCACCTTCGTTGTGGCTCACACCCAGCGTGTTGTCGATCAGCATGAAGTCGACTGCCTCATGGGCCTCGGCAGCCGTCATCGCCACCACCACGCCTTTGCCTGCGGCCAGACCATCGGCTTTCACCACAATCGGCGCGCCCTTTTGGTCGATGTAGGCATGGGCCAGCGCCGGGTCGCTAAAGGTTTCGTAGTCTGCGGTGGGAATGCCGTGACGCTTCATGAAGGCCTTAGAAAACGCCTTGGAGCTTTCCAGCTGCGCTGCAGCCTTGGTGGGGCCAAACACCCGCAGGCCCTGCTTGCGGAACTCGTCTACCACACCGGCGGCCAGCGGCACTTCGGGCCCAACCACCGTCAGCACGATTTTTTGGGCCACGGCCCAGGCTGACAATTGAGCCACATCCGTGATGCTGACATTTTCAAACCGCGCATCAAGCGCCGTGCCACCGTTGCCGGGGGCCAGGTAAATCTTGTGGGTTTTGGGCGATTGCGCCAGTTTCCAGGCCAGGGCATGTTCACGGCCACCGCCGCCAATGACAAGAATTTTCATAGCGCGTCGGTATCAAGTTCTGCGTTGTGATAAATGGCTTGCACGTCGTCGAGGTCTTCCAGGGCATCGAGCAACTTTTGCATGCGGGTGGCGTCATCGCCCGCCATCTCAATCGGGTTTTCGGGGCGCATGGTGACTTCCGCCGCATCGGGGATCAACCCAGCTGCTTCCAGGGCGTTCTTGACGGCCTCAAAGTCGGCCACTGCGGTCAGCACCTCAATGGCGCCATCGCTGTCGGTGATGACATCTTCGGCGCCAGCTTCCAGTGCCACTTCCATCACCTTGTCTTCACTCAAACCGGGCGCAAAAATGATCTGCCCGCAATGCTTGAACTGGAACGCCACCGAGCCTTCCGTGCCCATGTTGCCGCCGTACTTGGAAAACGCGTGGCGCACTTCCGCCACCGTGCGCACCTTGTTGTCGGTCATGGTGTCGACAATGATGGCCGCGCCACCAATGCCGTAACCTTCATAACGAATTTCTTCGTAGGTGATGCCGTCGAGTGAGCCGGTGGCCTTGTCAATGTTGTACTTGATGCGGTCGGCCGGCATGTTGGCGGCTTTGGCCCGGTCAATGGCCAGACGCAGGCGCGGGTTGATGGACAAATCACCGCCACCGGCACGGGCCGCCACCGTGATTTCACGAATGATGCGCGTCCATATCTTGCCGCGCTTTTCGTCCTGACGGCCTTTGCGGTGCTGAATATTGGCCCATTTACTGTGTCCTGCCACGTGAAATCCTTCAAAAGTTCGTTACGCTACGTCTGGTTCCATTTCCAAATCATTTGTGTCTAGGCGTGAAGCCGAAGGCAGTGCTGTAGCACGACAAGGCGAAGCAACAACGACACGGATGATTTAGAAATGGAATGAATTGTACTTTTTGAGGTTGACATGATTGATCCCATCCTGATTGCGCAACACGGCCAGACCCAATGCTGGCTGCACCCCGACAAGGCCAACCGCCACGGTCTGATCACCGGCGCCACCGGCACCGGCAAAACCATCACCCTGCAAACCATGGCCGAGGGTTTCTCAAAGCTGGGCGTGCCGGTGTTCATGGCTGACATCAAAGGTGACCTGACCGGCATCTCGCAGCCCGGCACGGCGACACCCAAATTGGCCAAAATCATCGCGGAACGGGGCCTGCCCACGCCTGAATTCAGCGCCTTCCCGACCACCTTGTGGGACGTGTTTGGTGAGCAAGGCCACCCGGTGCGCGCCACCGTGAGCGATTTGGGGCCACTGCTGCTGTCGCGCATGCTCAATCTCAACGAAACCCAGGCCGGCGTGATGCAGTTGGTGTTCAAGATTGCCGACGATGCGGGCATGCTGCTGCTCGACATGAAAGACCTGCGCACCATGTGCCAGCATGTGGGCGACAACGCCCGTTATTTCACCACCGAGTACGGCAATGTGAGTGCCGCCAGCATTGGCGCCATTCAGCGCGGCCTGATGCAGATCGAGGCGCAAGGCGGGGACCAATTTTTTGGCGAGCCGATGCTCAACATTGACGACTTCATGCAGACCGATGGTGCCGGGCGCGGCATGCTCAACATCCTTGCCGCTGACAAGCTGATGAATTCGCCGCGCCTGTACAGCACATTTTTGCTGTGGCTGTTGAGTGAACTGTTTGAGAACCTGCCCGAGGTGGGCGACTTGGACAAGCCCAAGCTGGTGTTCTTTTTTGACGAAGCACACCTGCTGTTCAACGATGCGCCCAAAGTGCTGGTTGAGCGCATTGAACTGGTGGTGCGCCTGGTGCGCTCCAAAGGCGTGGGGGTGTTTTTTGTGACGCAAAACCCGCTGGACATTCCTGACAGCGTGCTGGCCCAACTGGGCAACCGGGTGCAGCACGCCCTGCGCGCCTTCACGCCACGGGATCAAAAAGCCGTCAAGGCGGCCGCCGACACCATGCGCCCCAACCCCGGGCTGGACGTGGGTGCGGCCATCACCGAGCTGGGCGTGGGCGAGGCGCTGGTGAGTTTTCTGGATGAAAAAGGCCGACCCTGCCCCACCGAGCGCGTCTACGTGCTGCCACCCGCGAGCCAGATTGGGCCTATTTCACTCGACCAGAGACTGGTGTTGCAGGCCGAATCCATCGTGGCCGGGGTTTATGAAAAAACCCTCGACCGCGAATCAGCCTACGAAAAACTCAAGGGGCATGTGGCCGCTCGTACCAAGCCGGCCGAAGGCAAATCCGCCAGCACCACGGCACCCGAGGCAGAAGGCGGCAGCATGTTTGACAGCATCAGCGCTGGCCTGGGCAGCTTGTTGGGCGGTGGCGGCGGACGGCGCACCTCGGCGGGTGAACAGTTGTTCAAAAGCGCCGCCAGCTCGATTGGCCGCGAAGTGGGCCGCCAGATCATTCGCGGTGTGCTGGGCGGCATTTTTGGCGGCGCCAAGCGCTGAGCCAAACGCCGAAACAACAAACCCCAGCCATCCGCCCGGATTCTGTAGGAGCCCAGAGGGCTGGGCTGCTACAAACGCCTCCCTAACGCTGTATGCTGCCAATTCACCTCAATTGAAAGTATTGCCATGACCACTCCCCAAGACCCGATGGTTCACGTCATCATGCACCCGCTGGTGCAACACAAGCTCACGCTGATGCGCTGCAAAGACGCCAGCACCACCAGTTTTCGCACCCTGCTCAACGAATTGTCGATGCTGATGGCCTATGAAGTCACACGGGACATGCCGATGCAGGACATCGAGATTGAAACACCGCTGGAAACCATGACGGCCAAGGTCATAGACGGCAAAAAGCTGGCATTGGTCTCGATCTTGCGCGCCGGCACCGGCATTCTGGACGGCTTTTTAAGTGTGGTGCCGGGTGCGCGGGTAGGCCACATTGGCCTGTACCGTGACCCGCAAACGCTACAAGCGGTGGAGTACTACTTCAAGATGCCCAAGGACATGCCCGAGCGTGACGTGGTGGTGGTGGACCCGATGCTGGCCACCGGCCACTCGGCCATTGCCGCCATCACGCGCATCAAGGCGTTGAATCCAAAATCGGTCAAGTTTGTCTGCCTACTCACCTGCCCTGAAGGGGTCAAGGCCTTGCGCGACGCGCACCCGGATGTGGAAATTTTCACCGCAGCCATCGACCGCCAACTCAACAGCCACGGCTACATCCTGCCCGGCTTGGGGGATGCCGGTGACCGGATTTTCGGCACGCTTTAAAAATTTATAATAAATCAGGCTGTAGCCCTTGTATTCATTGCGCAAGTAGCTATTTAAATAGTAGCTTACTTAGCTGATTAAAACTTGACAACTCACAATACAGGCTGAACTTAGCCGCATTAACCTCTGCCCACATCGGAGGTATTCATGCAGCCCATTCCACCGTCCTGGCAACACGCCGCAAACCAGACGCCTGCACAGTTGTGGCAGATACCGACAGACCATGTGTTCATTGAGGGCCGACTCGAACTCACCAACGAGCCTTCAGGTTTGGTCTTGTTTGCCCATGGCAGCAGCAGCAGCCGCCACAGCCCGCGCAACAACGCCGTCGCCCAGGTGTTGCGTGACAAGGGCTTGGGCACGCTGCTGATGGACTTGTTGACCGCAGAAGAAGATGGCAACCCTCACCTGCGTTTTGACATTGATCTCTTGACCCAACGCCTGCTCAACGCCACGCACTGGGCCGTCAACGGCTCCGCGACTGCAGACCTTCCGATAGGCTATTTTGGTACAAGCACCGGTGCGGCAGCCGCCTTGCGGGCCACCGCCGCACTGGGCGCCAACACCGTGCGGGCCGTGGTTTCACGCGGTGGCCGCCCTGACCTCGCCGGGCTTGCTGATCTGGCGCGGGTTCGCACGCCGACTTTGTTGCTGGTGGGCGGGCTTGACACGGAGGTGCTTGAACTCAACCAGGCGGCCTATGCCCTGCTGCCATGCATCAAGCAACTCAGCATCGTGCCCGGTGCCACCCATTTGCTTGAGGAAGCCGACACGCTGGCACAGGTGGCCAGCCAGGCCGCTGCCTGGTTTAGCCACCATCTGTCGGACTGACGCGCAACCCCGTCATGACGGACCCGCGCCTGCGCGAATCCACCCGAAAAAAAATTGATTATTCGCAATGCACTGTGCCACACCGGAACTATTCTGACAGCCCATATTGCACCATTTGAATGACCGATCAGGAGACGACATGAAAACCGATTCCGAGCTGAAGCAGGATGTGCTCTCCGAGCTGTTGTGGGACCCGCTGGTGCCCGAGACCAAAGTGGGTGTGTCCGTCAATGAAGGCGTGGTCACCCTGACCGGGCACCTGGACGCTTATGCCGAGAAAGTGGCCACCAAGCGGGCTGTGGAACGCGTCAACGGCGTCAAGGCGGTCGCGGTAGAGCTTGATGTGATTGCGCAAGGGCCCCACCAGCGCAGCGACACCGAAATTGCGCTAGCCGCCCAGCACGCGCTGGACTGGAACACCTCCGTACCCCAGGATCGGGTCAAGATTGCCGTCGAAAAGGGCTGGGTGACCCTGACGGGCGAGCTCGACTGGAACTTCCAGCGCCGGGCGGTTGAACGCATCATTCGCCCCCTCAAGGGCGTCATCGGCATCACGGACGACATCCAACTCAAGATGCAGCCGGTCACGGGCAATCTCAAGGAAAGAATTCAGGACGCATTGACACGCCAGGCGATGCGCGAAGCCCGTCGGATCGACGTGTCGGTGGACGGCGGCGTGGCCACACTGCAAGGCCACGTGCACTCCTGGGCCGAACGCACCGCCGCCGAAGGCGCCACCTGGTCGGCACCCGGCGTGACCCGCGTCGTCAACCAGATCACGATTGACGACTGACCCAGCAACAGCTTGTCCACGAAAAGGCTGAACATGTGCCCCTCTGACTCGACGACAGGCCTGCTGCCGCAAACCCTGATGGCGGTGCCCGACGATGCCATGGTGATCGTGCCGGTGCGCAACATGGTCATGTTTCCCGGCATGGTGGTGCCCATCAGTATTGGCCGCGAGGGCTCGATCAATGCCGCCCGCTATGCGGTCAAGACCGAGCGGCCGGTGGGCATCCTGACGCAACGCAACCCGGAGGTTGACGCCCCCAAGCCTGAGGACCTGTCGGCCGTTGGCACCGTGGCTACCATCCTGCGCTATGTCACGTCCCCAGACGGCTCGCATCACATCATTTGCCAGGGGCAGCAGCGGTTTCGAGTGCTCAGTTACCTGGACGGCTTTGCCTTTCTGCTAGCGCGTGTCGAGCGCATCGTTGAAACCGTGGCCGAGGACGATCTGGAAATCGAGGCCCGGTATTTGCAACTCAAGCAGCGCGCCGTTGAAGTGTTGCAACTGCTGCCGCATGTGCCGCAGGAAATGCTCGAAGCCGTCCAAAATGTTGACACCCCAGGCATGCTGGCCGACCTGGTGGCGGGCTACGTGGACATCAAACCCTCAGAAAAGCAAGAGCTGCTCGAAGAGGTTGACCTGCGCCGGCGGCTTGACCGCGTCATTGACCTGCTGGCGCATCGCATTGAGGTGCTCAACCTGTCGCGCGACATCGACCGACGCACCAAGGCCAGCATTGGCCAGCGCGAGCGCGAGTTCCTGTTGCGCGAGCAAATCAAATCGATCCAGAAAAAGCTGGGGGAAGATACCGACGACAACATGGCCGAACTGACCGAGCTGCGCCAGTTGATCGACGCCGCCCACATGCCTGACGAGGTGGCGAAACAGGCCAAAAAAGAACTCAAGCGGCTGGAACGCATGTCTGACAGCTCAACCGAGTATTCCATGCTCCGCACCTACCTTGACTGGCTGGTTGAACTGCCATGGAAACCGCCGGAACCCGATGTGATTGATGTCGCCCAGGCGCGCCGCGTGCTCGACGAAGACCACTTTGGGCTTGACAAGGTCAAGAAACGCATTCTTGAATTTCTGGCGGTGCGCAAGCTTAAAGCCGGCGGCCACGGTCCGATCCTTTGCCTGGTGGGGCCGCCCGGGGTTGGCAAAACCTCGCTGGGCCAATCCATTGCGCGCGCGCTGGGTCGCAAATTTGCAAGGGTCTCACTGGGCGGGGTGCATGACGAGGCCGAGATTCGCGGCCATCGGCGCACCTACATTGGCGCCCTGCCCGGCAACATCATGCAGGCTTTAAAAAAAGCCGGCACCCGCAGCTGCGTCATGATGCTTGATGAAATTGACAAACTCGGCAGCGGCATGCATGGCGACCCTTCAGCGGCGCTGCTGGAGGTGCTGGACCCGGAGCAAAACAACAGCTTTCGGGACAACTATCTGGCCGTGCCGTATGACCTGTCACAGGTGATCTTCATCACCACCGCCAACATGCTCGACCCCATACCCGGGCCACTGCGCGACCGCATGGAGGTGCTGCATCTGGCCGGTTACACCCAGGAAGAAAAGCTTGAGATCGCCAAACGCTACCTGGTGCAGCGCCAGCTCAAAGACACTGGCCTAAAGCCTGAGCAGCTCACCATCACAGACGAGGCCATGATGGACATCATCCGGCATTACACGCGCGAGGCTGGTGTGCGCAACCTGGAGCGCCAGATTGGCGCCGTATGCCGCAACATGGCGATGCGGATTGCTGAGGGCGAGATCCAGAGCAAACGCGTGGCGGTGTCTGACCTGGAAGCGATTCTGGGGCCGGCCAAATTCGAGAACGAGGTGGCCTTGCGCGCCGGCGTGACCGGCGTTGCCACCGGCCTGGCCTGGACACCGGTGGGTGGCGACATCCTCTTCATCGAGGCGAGTCGCACGGTCGGCACTGGCCGCTTAATTCTGACAGGACAACTCGGGGATGTGATGAAGGAGTCGGCTCAAGCAGCCCTGACCTTGTTGAAATCCAGGGCCGCTGCGTTCAAGCTGGCGCCTGCCGCCTTTGAAAAGCTGGATGTGCATATTCATGTGCCTGCCGGTGCAGTTCCCAAGGACGGGCCGAGCGCGGGTGTGGCCATGTTCATTGCGCTGGCCTCTTTGTTCAGTGAGCAACCGGTGCGCAACCAGGTGGCCATGACCGGCGAGATCAGTTTGCGCGGGCTGGTCATGCCGGTGGGCGGGATCAAGGAAAAAGTCCTGGCCGCCCTGGCTGCAGGCATCAAGACGGTGATGCTGCCGGCACGCAACCGCAAAGACCTTGAAGAAGTGCCCGCTCAAGCCAAGGCGCAGCTTGAATTCATTTTTCTCGACAATGTAGAGGAAGCCTTGCAGGGTGCCCTCGACGTCGATCAGGTTGACCAACAGGGAGGCGACGCATGAAGAACAATGACACGCCAAAACAGCACGTGAACCCAGCCCAAGAGCTTTGTGCCGCGCTGTTTCAATTTCGTGATGCACTTATGGAGTTGTCGCTGCGCCTGAAAGACTGGCAATTTGACCACGACCCACAAGGGCGGGCAGCCACCGAACAGGCCATGCGCGAACTGCTGGAGAAAATCAAACCGCGCTAAATCACGCGGCACAAGCCTGATCTTCGGGTCGGGTGTGTCATTGCGTTTCCAAATCATTCGTGACCACCTGCCGGAAAAAGTCGCGAGTCAAGTCGTGCCGTGCCGTGCCCTGTTGTCTCCCTGCTGGACGGTGAAATCAGCGTGAGCACCAAATGGGAGGTGCACGCCATCGGACGCCTTTGAGCTTTGTTGTACAGTGCAGTGTATCTACAGTACATATGCTGTAACGGATAACACCATGGCCACCACCAAAACCACCACATTGACTTTTCGTATTGAGCCGGACCTGAAAGAAGCGCTGCGCGTTGTTGCCGAGCAGGAATATCGATCCATTGCCAATATGGTAGCGGTGATGATTCGGGACTATTGTGCAAAAGCGAGTGTGCCGATTCAGGGTCAGGGCAAGCCCATTGATAGCGCGCCGAAGCGCAATGCAGGTAAGAAACAATGACGGACAAAACAGACGACGCCCCAGGTACGGGGCAATCACCAGATATTGCAGCCGAGCGCCGGGCGCAATTGGCCGCGTTAATTCCCGAAGCGTTCTCCGAAGGTCAGCTTGACATATCCGCACTCAAGCGGGTGTTGGGGGGTGAGGCTGTGATTGAAGGTGGCGAACGCTATGCCCTGACATGGGCCGGCAAGGCCAATGCCTACAAGGTGCTGCAAACACCCTCCAGCGCCACATTGCGGCCACAGCGTGACCTGTCGGTGAACTTTGACGAAGCACAGCATGTTTTCATCGAAGGTGAAAACTTGGAGGTGCTCAAGGTTTTGCAGAAAGCCTACTTCGGCAAGGTCAAGCTAATCTACATTGATCCGCCGTACAACACCGGCTCAGACAGTTTTATTTACCCCGACCGTTTTCAGGAAAGCAAGGAAGACTACTTGCGCCGCATCAACGATCTGAGCGACGACGGCACCTTGATGCGTGAGGGATTTTTCCGCAAGAACAGCAAGGAGAGCGGGCATTACCACAGCAACTGGCTGTCGATGATGCTGCCGCGTTTGTACATTGCGCGGAATTTGTTGCGTGAGGACGGGGTGATTTTCGTGTCTTGTGATGACAACGAAGTACACAATCTACGGCTATTGATGAATGAGGTGTTTGGGGAGGAAAACTTTGTTGCGCAGTTCGTCTGGAAGGCAAGGCAGTTTACCGATGCCAGAGCGACCACCAACGTGTCAACCGACCATGAGTACATCCTGGCCTACGGAAGAACTGTCGAATTTTCTTTGCGCGGTATTGATCGTGATGAAACAAAATTTAGCAACCCCGACAACGATCCGCGCGGTTCATGGATGAGCAGAAGCATTCTGGGGCTGGCGACGAAAAATCAAAGGCCCAACCTGCACTATGACTTGGTCGAACCGGGAACCGGGCGTGTTTTTCCTCCAAATCCGATGACTGGATGGCGCTATTCACAAGAAAAAATGGTCAAAATGCTTGGGGAAGGACGTATTTTGTTTCCGGCAAAAAACGACGGGCGTCCTCGCGAGAAGAAATTCCGCAACGAAATGCAGTCAGAGTTTATTTCCTTCCGTAGCGTCATTGACGGCATTCATACTGCTGATGGAACGCAGGAGGTGAGGGATTTATTAGGTGCGGAGGTTTTCTCATTTCCCAAGCCATCAGAACTTATTGCGCGACTTGCGGACCAAGTTCTGAGTGATGGCGAAATCATGGTCGATTTTTTTGCTGGATCGGCTTCGAGCTATGAGGCCATAGCACGTTTGAATTCCCGTAACGGGGTTTTCAGAAAATCAATACTTGTTCAATTGCCAGAGAGCGTAACCCCTGGAAGCGAAGCAGATAAGGCCGGTTATAAATCAATTGCGGACATTGCCCGCGAACGCATTCGCCGGGTGATATCCAAATTAGCATCTACGTCTGATCTCGCATCCCCTGCAGCAGTGGGCATCGGGTTCAAGTCTTTCCTCCTCACCCCCTCCAACTTCAAACAATGGCGCGGCGACGGCATTGACACCCCCGAGCAATTGGCCAAGCAAATCCAGCTTTTTACCAAGTCCGAAAAAGAAGGCGCGGTGGTCGAGCACATGCTTTATGAGTTGTTGCTGAAGTTTGGCCAGGAGTTAACCACGCCGATTGAAACGCTGGACGTGGCGGGTGGCAAGGTGTTCGCCATCCATGGTCGAAAGATGCTGTTTGTGTTGGAGTCGTTTACCGATGCCATGATTCAGCCGCTGGTGGATATGAAGCCACGCGAGATCATTGCGATTGATGGCGTATTCCTGGATTCCGACCCGCTCAAAAGCAATCTTGATTTGCAGTGTCGCGATTCGGGCATCAAGTTCACTTGTCTATGAGGTCGCACCATGTCTAGTGTTCGCTCTTTGACTGTGACGGGCTACAAGTCCATTCGCAAGCTGGAGGCATTCCCCCTGCGCGACCTGAACGTGCTCATTGGTGCCAATGGGGCGGGCAAGAGCAATTTCATTGGCTTGTTTCGTCTTTTGAACGAAATCGTCGAAGAACGTTTACAGCTTTTTGTGCAAACGCAGGGTGGACCGGATGCAATGTTGCATGGTGGGCGCACGCAGACGGAGCGAGTGCATGCTGAGTTCTACTTTGCACGGAATGGTTACAAATTTGACTTGATTCCCACAGCTGACAACCGACTGGTATTTGAAAGTGAACAAAGCTGGTATGCGGGTGAAATGCGCCCTGGCTCATACAGCGTCTCGCTTGGCTCTGGACATGAGGAATCCAAACTCAAAGCCGCAACTGATAGTTATTCCCCCTACGTACGTTCCTCAGTTACCAATTGGAGGGTCTACCATTTTCATGACACCAGTGAACGTGCCAAGGTCAAACAAAAACATGCAGCGAATGACAATCTGCGCTTGAAGCCGGATGCAGCCAATTTGGCGGCCTATCTGCGCATGTTGAAGCAAGACCATGAGCCCGAGTATTTCAATATTGTCGGAACCATTCGACTGGTAGCGCCGTTTTTCGATGATTTTGTGCATCGACCGGGGGACGTGGAAACGGTTGAACTGGAGTGGCTACAAAAAGGTAACCCTGACACGCCATTCAAAGCGCATATGCTGTCTGATGGCACCTTGCGCTTTATTTGTTTGGCCACGCTGTTGCTTCAGCCCTGGTACAAGCTGCCTGAAACGGTGTTGATTGATGAGCCGGAGTTAGGCTTGCACCCGTATGCCATTTCTGTGCTGGCTGACATGTTCAAACAGGTTGCAGAAAAGCGGCAGTTGATTGTGTCCACCCAGTCTGTGGAACTGCTGAACGAATTGACGCCCGACGATGTGATTGTGGTCGACCAGGTGGATGGTGCATCCAACTTCCGCCGCTATACACAGGACGAGTTATCTGGCTGGCTGGAGCAGTATTCCATGGGTGAGCTGTGGAAGCGCAACGTGCTGGGCGGGCGGCCGTAATGGTGGAGGTCGTCGTATTTGCCGAAGGCCCCACAGAGGAACAGTTCATTAAACGCCTAGTGGCCCCCGCCGTGCGCCACTTGCAGGTGTTTGTGAAGCCACAAATGCTGAAAACCTCTCAGGAGGCACGGGGCGGGGCGATCAACTTCGACCGCTTGAAGTTCAATGCCCGCAATACCTTGCGACAGAATCCCGAATGCGTGTTGACAACGCTTCTTGATCTGTATGGGTTGGATACTTCGTTCCCGGGATTTGAAGAAGCTAAGTCCAAGCCTGATATGGACAGTCGGGTTAAACACCTCAATGCAAAATTGCATGAAGCATTGGTCGTGCATGTGGGGTGTAGGCCAGAGCGGTTTATCCCACATATCCAGCCCTATGAATTTGAGGGCTTACTGTTTTCAGATACTGCTGCGCTGGCGCAAACCGAGCCCGGTTGGTCTGCCAGTGTGCACGAATTGGCTAAAGTGCGAGCGGCGTTTCTGACCCCGGAACACATTAACGACAGTATTGAAACCAAGCCATCTCGCCGACTAGAACAATTGTTGCGGCCTGGCTATAAAAAAACACGCCACGGCCCGTTGGTTGCCGAGCGGGTGACCTTGGCGACGATGGAAAAAGAGTGTCCGCATTTTCGCGGCTGGATGGATAGTTTGCGAAAACTGGGAGGGGGTGTTTGATGAAGCTTCAATTCGATGCGAACCAGGATTACCAACTTGAAGCCATCCGGGCTGTGGTGGCGCTGTTTGAGGGGCAGCCGGATGCCTCGCATATCTCCGTTTCACGAGACGATGCGCTTTCCAGTTTGAAGCTGACAGAAACCGGTGTGGCGAATCAGCGTGTGATCACCGATGAACAGTGGCTGGCAAACTTGAACGCAGTGCAAAAAACACAAGGCATTGAGCCGTCTGCGGCATTGGAGCCGATCACCTTGGATGATGGCACCCCGTTGGCTTCCCCGTTTGGGGCGTTCCCAAACTTCACGGTGGAGATGGAAACGGGCACCGGCAAGACCTACGTGTACCTGCGAACGGTGCATGAGTTGTCGAAGACCTACGGCTTCAAGAAGTTCGTGATTGTGGTTCCATCGGTGGCCATTCGCGAAGGTGTGCTCAAGAGCCTGCAAATCACCAAGGAGCACTTTCAGACCTTGTACGACTATGAGCGTGTGGAGTTTTCGGTGTACGACGCCACCAGGGTCAATCAGCTTCGCAACTTTTCACTGTCGAATGCGATCCAGGTTTTGGTCATCAATATCGATGCTTTTGCCAAGGACTCTACCGAGTCTAGCGGTGATGCAGACGCGAAGAAGGCCAAGAAGAGCAAGGGCAACGTGATCAATCAGGTGCGTGAAACGGGTACCCGGCCGATTGAATTTATCCAAGCGGCGCATCCCATCGTGATCTTGGACGAGCCGCAGAATCTGGAGACCGATAACCGCAAGCTGGCTCTGGCCCGCTTGGCACCCATGTGTACGTTGCGCTATTCGGCCACGCACCGTAACACCTATAACCTGATCCACTCCCTGGACCCAGTGCGTGCCTATGAACTAGGTTTGGTCAAGCAGATCGGCGTGGATTCTGTGATTGAGTTGAAGGATGCCAACCAAGCCTTTGTGGAAGTAGAGAGGTTTAAGACCGGTGCACGCAGTGTGTCGGCCAAGCTTTCAATCTGGGTCAACCAAGCGCAAGGCCCGTCGAAAAAGAGTGTGACAGTCAAGAACGGCGATGACCTCTACAAGTTGTCGAATCAGCGCGAGATTTACCGCGATGGCTTCATCATCAACGAGATTGATGCGGGCGAAGGCTTTGTCACCTTTGCCAACGATGTGAAGGTACGCAAAGGCAGCCCCCATGGTGCTCTGACTGATGTCATTCTGCGCATGCAGATCGAGGCTACAGTGCGCCGCCATTTTGAAAAAGCGCAGAAGCTGCACCCTATGGGTATCAAAGTGCTATCGGTTTTTTTCATCGACCGGGTGGCTAATTACAGGGTCTATGGCGAGGATGGCACGGCAACCCAAGGTAAGTATGCTGCATGGTTCGAAGAGATTTACGAGCAATACCGCGCAAGGTCTGAATATGCGGGGTTGATGGTTCATGACGTCGCAAAAGTTCACAACGGGTACTTTTCACAGGACAAACGGGCGGTATCACCTTTTGAAACTGTGACTGGCAAGACCAATGCCGACGCGGAATCCAGCACGTTTGAACTCATCATGCGCGATAAAGAGCGGCTGCTGGACTTGGCGGAACCGTTGGCCTTTATTTTCAGCCACTCCGCACTTCGCGAGGGCTGGGACAACCCGAACGTATTCCAGATTTGCACCCTAGCTGAATCCAGCTCAGAGATCAAGAAGCGCCAGGAGATTGGGCGCGGCCTGCGCTTGTGCGTAAACAAGGATGGCGAGCGGGTGCGCGATCGCGCCATCAATCGCCTGACCGTGATTGCCAATGAAAGTTACGAAGACTTCGCCAACCAGTTGCAGACCGAGATGGTCGAGGCGGGCGTGAAGTTCAAGCGCGAGATGGTGCAAAACGAGCGTGACAAGGTGACCGTGCGTTTACGCAAGGGCTACGACACCGACAACCAGTTTTTGGCGCTCTGGGAGAAGATTCGGGCACGAACCCGTTACCGGGTGCAGTACAAGACGAGTGAATTGATTGCCAAGGCGGCGAGCCGTATCAATACCAAGATGCCCGTCATTGAACGCCCCAAGGTGGCGCTGACCCGTGCCGACATTGCCCTTGATGCGACTGGAGTAACGGGTAAGCAAACCGGTTTTCGGACGCAGACGGTGGATGTGAAGTATGCGATGCCCGATTTTGTAGGCCAGGTCCAAGCGAAGACGGGTTTGGCAAAGTCCACAGTTGCGCGCATTCTGCTGGATTCCGGGCGGTTGGGGGATGCTGTAAACAACCCGCAGGCGTTTGTGGACCACGCGGCGGAACTGGTGAATGCAGAGAAGCGTGAGTTTCTGGTGTACGGTGACGGCTCCGAGGGGAGCGGCGTTCAATACGTGAAGATGGACGATGCGTTTTATGAAATGCGCCGGTTTGAGTCGGGCGATTTGATGGACGTATTTGCATCCAACGTGCTCGCCGTAGACAAACAGGAGAAAACGCTGTTTTCCCATATCGTCATCGATTCCCACTCCACGCCCGAGCGTTCGTTTGCGCAGGCTTGTGAAGACAACAACGATGTGCTGTTTTACATCAAGCTGCCGCGCTGGTTTCAGATTGAAACGCCGGTCGGCCCGTACAACCCCGATTGGGCTTTGGCTTACCGAAATGACAAGGTGCTGTACTTTGTCGCGGAAACCAAGAAAACCGGCAATACCGATCATGTGCAGCTTGGCATGTTGCGGCCGCTTGAAGACTTGCACATCGAGTGTGGCAAGCGGCACTTCAAGAATTTCGAGCAGGTGACCTTCAAGGTGGTCAGCACCTTGACGGAATTAGTTGCCTGATGGGGCGGGTACCCTACTTGCTAGAAATGGAATCAGTGGTGTTTGTGTTTGCCATTCGCCTGTGGCTTGAGCTTGATCTTGATGCCGCGCATGCCCGCCACCCGGTGCGCGGCGCGCTCAACCTGGAACTTGGTTTGGTGCGTTTCCACCTCGCCTGACAAGGTGACCATGCCATCGTCCACATCAATTTGAATCTCGGAGCCGCTGACGGCGGGGATCGCATCAAGCCGTTCCATCAATTCAGCCTTCAAGTCTGCATCTGACTTCATCACCATAGTTCCCCCGAATGAAAGTGGCGCCAACCAGGCGCACGGTTGCTGTTTCATAAGGACAACTTTAGACAACCCCGGCAAAAAAATGATGCGAATTCGCAACGCCGCACCAGACAAGTGCGTTGGCTCGTTCAATCAATCCCGTGGCGGCGCAATCGCTTCCACATAGTCGTACAGCGCGCCCAGCACGGCCTCGCCACGCGCGTCGGCGGTCTCGGCCAGTTGGTCGAGTTCTTCAAACAGTTGGTCAATGGTGGTGGCACCACCCTCCCCGTCAAACAACCTGGCCGCGCGGTGCGCGTCCCACCGCTGCAATTCTTCCAGGCTCAGGCTTTGCGGGAAATTGCGCGCCCGGTAGCGCCACAGCAATTCAGCCAGGCGGGCATCGTTAAAAGCCGGCCGGGCGGTGGCCAGCTCTTGCGGCGTGCGCTGGCGCAAGTCGTTGAGCCTGCGGCGGTCAGCGTTGTTGACAAAGCCACCATACAAGTCTTCATCCACATCGACCGGGCCAGCGGCTGTGCGGTTGAAGACGTCTGCCCAAATGGCGCTCATGTCAGGCAAATCGCGGGCAGCTGCGGCGTGCTGCAGTTGCGCGGCTTTGTCCAGGCCCCAGCGCTGCGCCATCTCCACACTGAGTACTTTCAAGTGGCTCATCACCATCGGCGATTTGTTCAGATGCACCGACTTGAGCGGCAAGCGGCGCATGCCGGGCGGCAAGTCTGCCGTTTTGGTGAACAGGCGCAGGCGAATCTGTTCGGCGTTGAGGTTGGCCAATTCGCTTGGGTCAAAGGCCAGGTCCCAGGCCAGCAACTCGTTTTTGTTGCCGGGATGCATGGCCAGCGGCCACATCAGGGCGACACAACCGCGCTCTGGGGCAAACATGCCCGACACATGCAAAAACGGTTTGGCGTGGGTCAAGGGGGTGGGCAGGCCCAGTTCGGCCATCACCCGGTCTTTTTTGTGCAGACCAAAACAAAAGTCGAACAACTTTGGCTGTGCGGTTTTGATGAGCCGCGCCAGGGCGATGGTGGCGTGCACATCGCTCAAGGCATCGTGGGCCGACTCGTGCGCCAGGCCGTTGGCGGCGCTCAGGTCGGTCAATTTGAAGCTGGGTTTGCCCTCGGCGTTCAGCGGCCACTGGATGCCTTCAGGACGCAGTGCATAGGCGGTGCGCACCACATCGAGCAAGTCCCAGCGGCCGCAGTCGTTTTGCCATTCACGCGCGTAGGGGTCGATCAGGTTGCGCCAGAACATGAAGCGCGTGATCTCGTCATCAAAACGAATGGTGTTGTACCCCACACCCACCGTGCCCGGCCAAGCCAGGGCGTGCTCAATCTGGGCGGCAAACTGGTGCTCTGGCAGGCCTTTTTCCAGGCACTCCTGGGGCGTGATGCCGGTGATCAGGCAGGCCTGGGACTCAGGTAAAAAATCATTGGCGGGCTGGCAGTACCACATGATTGGCTCGCCGATCTGGTTCAGATCAGCGTCGGTGCGAATCGCCGCAAACTGGGCCGGGCGCGTGCGGCGGGTGTTGGCACCAAAGGTTTCGTAGTCGTGCCAGAGAAAGGTGTGGGTCATGAGTGTCATGGTTTGTGGTTTGTTTTGCTATATAAAAAATAGCTGCTTGCGCTTATTACATAAGGGCTAGAGGCTTGTTTTATATAAATTACTTGCGCCGCGCCCAGCGCACACCGGGCAACTCGGCCACCAGCCCCAACACCTTGTGCAGGCGCCCCGCGTCGGCCACTTCCACGGTAAAGGTCATCCATGCAATGCCTTTGATGGTCTGGGTTTGCACGCCAATCACGTTCATTTTTTCTTTGGTGAAGACCTCGGAGATGTCACGCAGCAAGCCGGTGCGGTCGACGGCCTGCACCGCCACATCCACGGGGAACACCGAGCTGCCTGCGGCCTGGCTCAAGCCCCATTCCACATCTATCAGACGCTCACCGTTTTTGGCGACCATCTCTGCCAGGTTGGTGCAGTCGGCGCGGTGCACGCTGACCCCCTTGCCACGCGTGACAAAACCGACGATGGCGTCAGGGGGCGCCGGTTTGCAGCACTTGGCCATTTGTGTCATGAGTGAATCCACCCCCACCACCAGCAGGCCGCCCTTGCTCGGGTTTTTGTCGCTGCGGGGTTTGCGAATCAGCGGGGCCTCGGCATCAAACTGGGCGGGCTCGTTTGGGCGCAGCAGCTGCTCAATCGGGCGCAGGGAAAACTCGTCTTTGCCGACCGATTCAAACAGCGCATCGGCCGAGGTAAAGCCCAGCTGCGCGGCCAGGTCGTCGAGTTTGATGGCCGTTTTGCCCTCACGCTGCAGCAGCTTTTCAACCACTTCGCGGCCTTTGGCGATGGTCTCGGAAAGCGCCATCAGATTGAACCAGGCACGCACTTTGGTGCGCGCGCGGTGGCTGACCAAATAACCCTGCTCCGGGTTGAGCCAGTCGCGTGACGGGCCGCCCTCTTTGGCCGTGGTCACTTCAACGGTCTGGCCGTTCTTTAAAGGGGTGTTGAGCGGCACCATGGCCCCATCCACCCGGGCCCCCCGGCAGCGGTGGCCCACACTGGTGTGCACGGTGTAGGCAAAGTCCACGGCGGTGGCGCCCTGGGGCAGCTCAACAATGGCGGCGTCGGGGGTCAGCACATAAATAGCGTCTTCAAACACGCCTTGCGTCTGGGTGCCCGAGAGGTCACGCTGCCATGCCAGCAACTGGCGCAGCACGGCAATTTTGGCGTCGTAGTCGCTGCTGGCAGACACACCGGCGTAGCCTTTGGCCCCGGCTTCCTTGTAGGCCCAATGGGCGGCCACACCGTTTTCGGCATGGTCGTGCATGGCCTGGGTGCGGATCTGGATTTCCACCGGCGAGCCGTCCGCATCGCGCACCACGGTGTGCAAGGACTGGTAGCCGTTGACCTTGGGTTTGGCAATGTAGTCGTCAAACTCTTCAGGAATTGGCGTGAAATGGCTGTGCACCCAGCTCAGGGCGTCATAACACTCGGGCACGCTCGCCACCATGATGCGCATCGCGCGCACGTCATACACATGGTCAAAGGCCAGCGATTTGCCGCGCATTTTTTTCACAATGCTGTAGATGTGCTTGGGGCGACCCGAGACGCGGGCGTTGATGCCATTGGCGTTCAGGTCGGCTTCCAGCTGGGCGCACATGCGTGCCATGTAGACCTCGCGCTCTACGCGTTTTTCGTCCAGCAGCCCGGCCACCTCGCGGTAGGTGTCGGGCTCCTGAGCGCGAAACGCCAGGTCTTCCATCTCCCACTTCATCTCCCAAATGCCTAGCCGGTTGGCCAAGGGCGCGAAGACTTGCAAAGCCTCGGCAGCTATGCCCTGCGGTATGGGCAACTTGCTGGTGGTAAAAAATCGCAGGGTTTGCAGGCGCGACGCCAGCCGCAGCATCACCACCCGCAAATCACGCGAGAACGCCAGCAGCATCTTGCGCACGTTCTCCACCTGCACCGCCGTGGTTTGCGCTGTGGCCGTGGCGGCGGCATCACCCGCCAACCGGATCTGACGGGCATGTCGCTGCACCCGCACCAGCTTGGTGGTTTCCATGGCCAGCGCGGCAAAGTTGCCACCAAAAGCCTTGGCAATGACCTCTTGCGGCTTGTTCAGATGGTCACAGGCGTACACCAGGTAGCTGGCCGCCTGCATCGCCTCGGAGCCGCCAATGCCTTGCAAAATGTGGGCGACCGCGTCGGCGTGCGCCAAAGTGTTTTCACCGGTGTCAAGCGTCTCACAGGCCAGCAGCGGCTCGGCAAAGGCACGGGCACGGGCCAATGCGTTGGCCTGCTCAGGCAAGCTGTGGGCTGTGACAGCCACCACCGGCAGCACCGGCTTTTCGACGGCAGCGTTGCTGTGGGCAGCGTCGGCAATGTAGTTACTTTTCATCAGCTCAGACTCAGCCTTAATCCAGCAAAAAAGACAGCACGGTGTGCACCTGATCGTCGGCCACAAAGGTGGGGGCATGGCCAACACCGGCAAATTCAATGAGTTGCGCCCGGGGGCCGCGTTGGGTCATGGAAAGCGCAGTTTGGGGCGACAGCAAGTCCGATTCAGCCCCGCGCACCAGCAGCGTTTGGGCGCTGATCTGGTCATAGGCCAGCCACAACAAGGCCTCGCTTTGCGCGGCGACATCCAGGGTCATGGCCTTGAAAGGCCCGGCCAGCGCCGGGTCGTAGTGCAAGCTCAGGCGGCCACTGCCATCGGCCAAGGGTTTGAGCTGCGGGCGGCTCAACGCCAGCCACTGCGCCGGCGTGTGCGGGCCAAAGCTGCTGGCAACCGTCCGCAGGGCATCTGCCGCCTGCTGCTCAGACTCAAACGCACCGGTTTTGCCCAAATACTGGCCAATGCGCTGCAGGGCTTGCCATTCAATCACCGGACCCACGTCATTGAGCACCAAGCGGCGCACCTTGGCATGCGCCGGTAGCTCCGGCCAGCCCGCCACCACCATGCCAATCAGGCCGCCCATGCTGGTGCCCAACCAGTCAAGCGTAGCGGGCTTGAGCTGCGCCAGCAAGACCAACATGTCGGCGGCATAGGTGGGAATCTGGTAGTGCGCCGGGTCTTTCAGCCAGTCGCTCTGGCCCCGCCCGGCCACGTCCGGGCACACCACGCGAATGGGGTGACCAGTGCCCGCGGCGCGCTGGCACAGGGCCCGCGCGAGCACATCAAAGTCGCGACCCTGGCGCGTCAAGCCGTGCACGCACAGCACCACATGGGCGCTGTCGGGCTGGCCCCACTGCCAATAAGCCATGCGGTGGCCGCCTTGCGGGTCGGGGCAGGTGACAAATTCAAGGGTAGGTTCAAACATGGCAAAGTCTGCAATCAAAATGAAGGCGGGATAATGTGCGGCTAATGGACATGGTCCTGAGTGCCGCTGCGTTGCGTCAGGCACATGGCAGCATCCTAATTCAAACTCGACGCACGGCTTTCACACCGCCTGATTCATTCAACATACTCATCAAGGAAAACCCATGCTCAAAGGTAAAACAGCGCTTGTCACCGGCTCCACCAGCGGGATAGGCTTAGGCATTGCCAAGGCGCTGGCCGCTCAGGGCGCCCACATCGTGCTCAATGGCTTTGGCGATGTGGAAGGCCCCAAAGCCGAAGTGGCCGCTTTGGGCGTGCGCGTGGCCTACCACGGTGCCGACATGAGCAAGCCCGCTGAAATTGAGGCCATGCTGACCTATGCCGCCGAGCAGTTTGGCCGGGTTGACATTCTGGTCAACAACGCCGGCATTCAGCATGTGGCACGCATCGAGAACTTCCCGCCAGAGCGTTGGGACGCCATCATTGCCATCAACATGAGCAGCGCGTTCCATGCCACCCGGCTGGCCTTGCCGGCCATGCAGGCGGCGGGCTGGGGCCGCATCATCAACGTGGCATCGGTTCACGGCCTGGTGGGGTCGGCTGAAAAATCAGCCTACGTCACCGCCAAACACGGTGTGATCGGCCTGACCAAGGTGACCGCCTTGGAAAACGCCACCAGCGGCGTCACCTGCAACGCGATTTGCCCTGGCTGGGTGCTGACCCCGCTGGTGCAAAAGCAGGTCGATGCCAAGGCCGCGGCACTGGGGGTTTCCAACGAAGATGCCAC
>JBBQSS010000002.1:0-52847 GCA_038213665.1 Burkholderiales bacterium
TGGGGCGGGGTGGGGGGTGTGGGTCCCCCTGTTTTTTGTCTAACCTTTGTGTGGGGGCCCCGCGGTGGCGCCCCCCGCGCCGGGATCACACGCAGCGCCGCGAACACCCTGCAACTGACATCTGACATCTGACATCTGACATCTGACACCTGACACCTGACACCTGACACCTGACAACTCAACAGCATCAACAAGCGACATCAGCCAACGCACGCCCACCCATGACGGCCCATGATCAGCCACAACAGAACCAGATTCAGGCTCCCCTAAAATCCAAAGCTTTCATCGCCCACAAACACCAGCACCATGACCACCACCCACATTGACGGCGTGTCCGTTACCACCACAGCCAGCGTTTACTTTGACGGCAAGTGCGTCAGCCACGGCATCACCTTTGCCGACGGCAGCAAAAAATCAGTCGGCGTGGTGCTGCCCGCCACCTTGACCTTCAACACCGGCGCACCAGAAATCATGGAATGTGTGGCGGGCAGTTGCGACTACCAACTGGCCGGCACCGAAGCCTGGCTGACCTCCAAACCGGGCGACACCTTCAGCATTCCAGGCAATTCCAGCTTTGACATCCGGGTCACCGAGGCATACCACTACATCTGCCACTTCGGCTAATGGTTGGATGACGGGCTAAAAAATGCCCCAGCGTCGTGGCGCCGCCCTCGGCAGCCCACTTGGGCTGAAGACATGCCGCACAGATGCGTACTGTCTGCGGCGGCGCGCCTAACTGGGACAATTTTTGGCCCGTCAGAGGCGTTTTTTTATTTTAATTTTAATAGCTGCTTACGCTTATTCCATAAGGGCTAGAGGCCAAAAACATGTCAAATACCATTCTTCAGAACATTCCCGTGGGCCAAAAGGTCGGCATCGCCTTCTCGGGCGGACTCGACACCAGTGCTGCCCTGCACTGGATGAAACTCAAGGGCGCCCTGCCCTACGCCTACACCGCCAACCTGGGCCAGCCTGACGAGTCGGACTACGATGAAATCCCGCGCAAGGCGATGGAATACGGCGCTGAAAAGGCCCGCCTGATCGACTGCCGCCCGCAATTGGCCGCTGAAGGCCTGGCCGCATTGCAAGCCGGCGCTTTCCACATCACCACCGCAGGGGTCACCTACTTCAACACCACGCCCTTGGGCCGCGCCGTGACCGGCACCATGCTGGTCTCAAGCATGAAGCAAGACGATGTCAACATCTGGGGCGACGGCAGCACCTTCAAGGGCAACGACATCGAGCGCTTTTACCGCTACGGCCTGCTGACCAACCCCGCGCTCAAAATCTACAAACCCTGGCTGGATCAGCAGTTCATCGACGAACTTGGTGGCCGCGCTGAAATGTCGGCGTTCATGACCTCTCACGGCTTTGGCTACAAGATGTCGGCGGAGAAAGCGTACTCCACCGACTCCAACATGCTGGGCGCCACCCACGAAGCCAAAGACCTGGAGTTTTTGAGCAGCGGCATGAAAATCGTCAACCCTATCATGGGTGTGCCGTTCTGGCGTGACGACTGTGTGGTGAAGGCCGAAGAGGTGTCGGTGCGTTTTGAAGAAGGCCGCCCGGTGGCGCTGAACGGCGTCGAATACCCGGATTTGGTCAGTCTGATTCTGGAAGCCAACCGCATCGGTGGCCGCCACGGCCTGGGCATGAGCGACCAGATCGAGAACCGCATCATCGAAGCCAAAAGCCGCGGCATCTACGAAGCCCCCGGCCTGGCTTTGCTATTTATCGCCTACGAGCGTTTGGTGACAGGTATTCACAACGAAGACACCATTGAGCAGTACCGCGACAACGGCCGCAAACTGGGCCGCCTGCTGTACCAGGGCCGCTGGTTCGACAGCCAGGCCATCATGCTGCGCGAAACCGCCCAGCGCTGGGTGGCCAGCGCCGTCACCGGCACGGTCACGCTGGAACTGCGCCGCGGCAATGACTACAGCCTGCTCAACACCGAATCGCCCAACCTGACCTACGCGCCCGAGCGCCTGAGTATGGAAAAAGTGGAAGACGCGCCGTTCAGCCCGCTGGATCGCATTGGCCAGCTGACCATGCGCAACCTCGACATCACCGACACCCGCGCCAAGCTGGGGATTTATGCCAAGTCAGGCTTGCTGTTACTGGGATCGGGGGGCGATTTCCTGAGCCTCAAAAGCGACGAACGCAAATAAGCGTTGCTCAAGCAGGGGCACAGGCACATTTGGCCTGTGCCCTTTTTTATTTGCGCGTCAAATATTGCTGGGCAATCGGCTTCAAGGCCGAGGCCGTGATGCCAAGCGCTGCCAGCCCCGGCAGCTTGCCGCTGGCCACGTTGTCGACCTTCATGGAATCCAGGTTATCGACACTCATCAAGGGCTCGCCTGGGGCCATGCCCATCATTTTGGCTTGCAGGCGCCCGGCCCAGGCGGGCAAGGCAAGCACGGGTCGGCCAAGGCCACCGGCCACACCGCTAAGCTGGGCAGACAACTGCACCAGTTCCTTCAAGGTGTACACATCAGGCCCGGCTGCCTCGATGATGCGCGGCGAAGCCAATCCGCCAGCACCTTTGAGGCAAGCCACCACCGCATTCGCCACGTCCTGCACCCACACGGGCTGAAAGCGTGCGTTGGCACCGGCCAGCGGCATCAGCGGGAACACCTTTTGCAGTTTGGCAAACAGGTTCAGAAACTTGTCACCTTCACCAAATATCACGCTGGGTCGAAGAATGCTCAAATCAAAACCCTGATGCGCTGCGGCACCCGCGCCACCACCGGATGCGGCTTGCAACAACACCGCCTCGCCCTCGCTTTTGGAGCGCAAATACATCGATGGCGCCTTGGCGGGTTGCAATGAATCGGCCCCGAGCGCGCTCACGTGCACGACCTGAGCGACACCGGCAGTCAGACAGGCGTGTGCGATCTTCTTGGGCAAAGCCACATGCACATGCTCGAAGGCGGCCTGATCCCCATGAAGAATGGCCACCAAGTTGACCAGCGCATCGTGCCCGGCCACTGCACGCGTCAAAGCCGTTTCATCTTGCACATCAAGCTCCAGCACCGTCAGGCTGGGCAAATGCAGGAGCTGTGTGGCATTGGACCTGCGCCGCGTGGGCACGGTCACCTGCCAGCCCTCACGCACCAGTTTTTCACACACATGGGCACCGACGAAGCCGGTACCGCCTAACACAATGATTTTTTTCATGGCATCAATGATGCACTCAAACCGAAGCCAATAACGACAACGAGGCTAAATAACGACGGGTTCGATCTCCAGCAAGATGCCAAAGCGTTCGTACACGCTGGTCTGAATCGACTTGGCCAAGGTCATGACCTCGCCGCCGGTGGCGCCATCACTGCCATGGACCGAACCGCGATTGACCAGCACCAGCGCCTGTTTCTCATACACACCGGCCTGCCCCACGGTTTTGCCGCGCCAGCCACACGAATCAATCAACCAGCCCGCTGCCAGTTTGACCGAGCCATCGGCCAGCACGTAATGCACCAGCTTGGGGTCGCGGGCAATGATGTCGGCGCACTGCTCGGGGGTCACGGTGGGGTTTTTGAAAAAGCTGCCGACGTTGCCCATCACGCCGGGGTCAGGCAGTTTGGCGCGGCGTATTTCGCACACCCAATCGAACATCTGTTGTGGCGTGGGCAAGACACCGCCATGCGCAGTCACTTTTTTATCAATGTCAGCGTAGCCCAGTACCGGTTTCCAGAGCTTGGGCAAAGCAAACCGCACACGCAAAATAAGCGCCCGATCTTTCAGCCCCATTGCCTTCTGGCCCTCGTCTTCATTCGATGAACTGCGATGTTTAAAGACTGAGTCGCGGTAAGCAAAGGCGCATTGCGCCGCGTTCAAGGTGAAGACCTGGCCCGTTTGCAAGTCAATGGCATCCAGCGAATCAAAGCGGTCTTGCAGCTCAACGCCGTAGGCGCCTATGTTTTGCACCGGCGACGCGCCCACTGTGCCCGGAATCAACGCCATGTTTTCCAGGCCTGGAAAACCTTGGGTGAGCGTCCAGGCGACAAATTCATGCCAGTTTTCACCGGCACCGGCTTCCACAATGAAGGCTTTGGCGGTCCCGCCAACCAGTTTGCGGCCCATCACCTCGACCTTCAGCACCAGCGGCTTGACGTCACCGGTGAGCACCACATTGCTGCCACCACCCAGCACAAATTTGGGCGCTTGTGCCCATTGCGCATCGGCCAGCAGCGCCAGCACGTCAGATGCATCTGCAATGCGCGCACACGCATGCGCTTTGGCAACGATGTGGAAGGAATTGAAAGGCTGGAGGGGAAGGTTTTTCTCGACTAACATGGCGGGATTGTCGAACATTTTGTGAGTACCCCTATGCCCTCTTTTGATACCGTTTGTGAAGCCAGCATGGTTGACGTGAAACACGCCATTGAAAACACCACCAAGGAAATCACCACCCGCTTTGACTTCAAGGGCACACCTGCGGCCATTGAACTCAAGGACAAGGAAATCATCATGATTGGCGACGCTGATTTTCAGCTCAGCCAGATTGAAGACATCCTGCGCAACAAGCTCACCAAACGCAATGTGGATGTGCGTTTTCTGGACAAGGGTGATGTGCAAAAAATCGGCGGTGACAAGGTCAAGCAAGTCATCAAGATCCGTGACGGCATTGAGACCGAGTTGGCCAAAAAAATCCAGCGCATCATCAAAGACAGCAAAATCAAGGTGCAGGCCGCCATTCAGGACGGCAAACTGCGCGTCACCGGCAAAGACCGCGACGACCTGCAAGCCGCCATGGCGCTGATGCGCAAGGACGTCACTGACATTCCACTGAGCTTTGACAACTTTCGCGATTGAACCCTGCGGGCGCCAAGCGCAGCAGCCGGCGCACCCCATGGGCCTGATCGTCAGATCCGAGGAAGAATACGAAGACCTGCTGGGCCAATGGTCAGACCTTGAATCAGGCTTGGGCGTGATATTGGGCCACCCGGCCAGCGCCCAGGAGTTCGAGGCGCGCCTGTACCAGTACGACCGCTGGCTGCAAGACTTGGTGCAGCGCGACACCGATGTGGCGCTGTACCTGTTGTTCCAGCTCGCGGCGCAATCGCCCGTAGGCTACAGCACCTCACACGCGCTGGTGTGTGCGGTGTTGTGCCACTTGGTGGCCCCTGAATTTGAGCTGACGCTGCATGAGCGCAACAGCCTGGTGCGTGCCGCACTCACCATGAACATTGCCATGACGGCGCTGCAAGACCAGTTGGCCACGCAGCGCGGCAAACCCACCCAAGCGCAGCAAACGGCCATCAAGGCGCACGCGGCAACGGGTGCCTTGATGCTGGGCAACCTGGGCATCACCAACGAACTGTGGCTGGAAACCATCCAGTGGCACCACCAGGAAGACGCGCCGCAAACAGACCTGCCAGCGTTGACGCCACCACAGCGTTTGGCCGTCATTTTGCAAGTGGTTGACCGCTACGCGGCGATGATCAGCCCGCGGCAATCGCGCGAAGGCCGCAGCGCCATGGAATCCGCACAACGCATCATTCACGGCAACGCGGCGCACGATAACCCGGTAGGCCAAGCCCTGGTGCGCATCGTGGGCCTGTACCCACCTGGAACTTTTGTGCAGCTTGACGACGACAGGGTGGCCGTGGTGATGCGCCGCAGCGGGGAGCCCAACCTGCCCGATGTGGCCATTGTGCTCACCGCGCAGGGCCAGCAGCTCAGGCCGCCCACCCTGCACCACACGGCCCAGGGCCGCCCCGGTGTCAAAGGCGCATTGCCTGCCTCTGCCATGCAAGAGCGCATCAACCACCATGTGATTTTGCAATTGGGCATGCAGGCGGCGTGATGTAAAACGCTATAATTTTAATAGCTGCTTGCGCTTATCTAATAAGGGCTAGAGGCTTATTTCTTATAAATTTCAACATCCGTGGAGGTGCCAGGCGCAAGTGGGATGGACGCCTCTCCAAGCGGCCAGCTGCAACCCAGTGCCCGGATCTTGGGTCTTATTTGGCCAGCAAGTTCAGCACCTGCTTGCGCAAGGCATCGTTTTCCGCCTCCAGGACGGAGATGCGCTTTTGCAAGGCTTTGATCTCATCGCCAGCAGGCACCCCGGCATCAGGCGTTACACCATCGGGCGACGCGGGTGAGGCCTCTCGTGGTTTGCGTTTGGCGTCACGGACCCGTTTGGCGGCCTGCTTCAATTCGTCTTTGCCAGCGGCAGCGGCAGCCACCTGCTCCTGGGCGGGCAGACTTGATACGGCAGCGGCTGCGTTGATGGAGATCACCCCCGATTTGACAGCCGCCACCACTTCCGGCGCGGCCTGCTTCTGGATTTTTTCAATCATCACCATCTGGCTGGGGCTCAGGCGCGCGGTCTTGGCGATGTCTTCGAGACTGGCTGGTGCGGGTGCCGCCACCGGGGCGCTTGAAGCGGTGTCGTCATCCCAAGGCTGAGCATCTGCGGGTGCTTTTTCGTCCGCCGTGCCGGCAACCTGAATCGGCGAAGCCTGCACACGGGCACGCCGCTCAGCCACGATTTCACGCTTGCGCAAGGCCAGAACGCCACGCTGAAAGTCAGACACACTGCGCCGACCCAAGTGCTGGTCAATCATCCACAGGTGGACATCTTCCATGGTTTTGAACAGGGTGCTTTGCACCGTCTGGAACGCCAGCCCATGCGCCTGGCAGATGGCGTAGCGGTTGTGCCCGTCCACCAGCACGTGATCCCAGAGCACCAAGGCATCGCGGCAGCCCTCGGTCAAAATGCTGCGCTCCAGCGCCTCGTACTCTTCTGAGGTCAACGGATCAATGTACGCTTTCAGGTCTTCGTTGACGATGATGTTCATGGGCACGGTATCCAGGCTTGGGTAAAGGGGCTGCATTGTAGGCATCCAAAAACTCAGCTAGCATCGCCCACCTGATCAATTCTGCCTTTAAGGAGCACCTTCTCATGACACTGCTTATTTCGCACCGTTCAAGATTTGCTGCCGCGCTGGTGCTGGGCACCTGGCTCACGGGTTCGGCATTGGCACAGGCGACTGACCCGCACGTCGACCACAGCATGGCCGCAAGCCCCAGCATGAGCGCCTCTGCGTCAAACGCCGCCTACGAACAAGCCAACGCAAAGATGCACCGCGATATGGCAGTGCCGCTGACCGGCAACGCTGACCAAGATTTTCTGGCCAGCATGATTCCGCACCACCAGGGCGCCGTAGACATGGCCGAAGTGGTGCTCAAGTACGGAAAGGACCCGAAAGTGAGAAAGCTGGCGCAAGAGATTCTGGTGGCGCAGAAGAATGAGATTGCCACGATGAACGCCTGGCTCAAGGAAATGCAGGCTGGCAAATAGGGCTAACCAAGCCCCAGCGCATCCAACACCCGAATCGCTGCGTACGCATCATTGGCGGCGTAAACCAGCTGTGCCTCGGTCAGATGCGCATTGGCCCAGTTGCTGGTGGCGGCTTTTTTTGACTTGATGAAACGCTGGTTGAACAGCACCGCCACAGCGCCTTTGACACCCATGTCTTTGCGGTAGCCGCGCTCACGAAACACGGTGTTGAGCTCCAGAACGCCATGGGGCTCCACGCGCAGTTTGGCGATGATGCGCTTGCGGTCGTCGCCCAGGCCAAAACCGGCTTTGGTGATGCCTTTCATGGCCAGCAACTCGGCCGCTACGGCGCGGCAGGCCAGGTCGTGCAGCTGAAACACCCAGGCGCGCTCAGGCGTGGACAGCTGCAAAATGTGCGGTCCGTCGGATGCTTCCCCGACACGAAAGGTGGGTTTGGATTCGGTATCAAAGCCCCAGGCTGCGGCAGATACCAACTGGTCAAAAGCAGCGTGTGCCTGGGTCTCGGTATTGACCAATGTGATGTGCGCCAGCCCCAGCCGCTCAAAGGGAGCAAGCAAGGCAATGGCGTCTTTATCGGGGGTGAGGTGGCGTGTAGGCATAGGTGCGTATCATCGCCGCTCACTCACCAAGGAAACCACCATGAAAAAACTTCACGTCACCATCAAACTAGAGATGTCCGTCCCCGATGACTGGGAACTGACCAGCACGTCTGAAGGCAGCCAAGTATTGAAGTTGCCCGACGATCAATTCATGGACATTGCCATTGAACCCCTGTTTGCCAGCGACCCCGAAGAAACCTGGGCCAGCACCGACAGCGAAGATGTGCTCAATGACGTTCTGGACATGGTGGAAAGCGAAGAAGTGACCTACGAGTTCGTCACCCACTGAGACTGCCTTTGCTGGCGGGCGCCACGCAAACGACTTGGGGCCTTTGCGCGTGATGCGGCAAACGCCCCAAGGGTAAAAAGTGGGACGCTACCCCCACACCGGTCAGAAGCGGTAACGCACGCCCAGGCTGGTGACGGCAACGCGGTCGTTGCGGTCGCCAGCAAACTTCATGTCATGGGAATCGTATTGCAAGGTGGCCGACCACTGTGGCGTGATCACGTACTCGACTCCGAGACCGTAAGACAAGCCAAAGCCGCTTTCATCGCCCGACGCAACGCCTGAGACAGGATTGGCGGTGACTTCGGTGCGGCTGTAAGTGGTACCAATCTTGCCAAGCAAGTTAAATGATGGGTTAAGCGGCAGTTTGCCAATCACACTGATGTTGAACCCGTCGGCAGTCGTATTGCCACCTGCACGGTTCACGGTGCCAAAGTCGGTGTACCCGAGCTCCATACCAAAATTATTGTTGGCATAGCCCCCAACCTGAATACCGTAGGCGTTATCTTTTTGGTCCGACCCGAAAAGGTTGAGGCCGTTGTCGAGCGAATAGTCCGACTGGCCAGCGGTCAAACCCACATAGCCACTGCCTGGCACGTACATGGAAGAGTTGTTGGAACGCATGTTGCTTTGCGCCAGAGCGCCAGCAGTCATGGTCAGTGAGGCGGCGGCGACAAGCATACCGGTCATGATGCGGTTAAATTTTTTCATAATAGTCCTTGGGTGAATGGCGAAATATGACGGAAAACCCGTTCATTTCTATGGTCAATACAACTGCGTTGATTCAGTGCATGCACTTCAAACGACATTTCTTTTGTATTTGGCGCCAGCTTAGCTTTTGCCAGTGATGTTGTATGTGCGCTTGCGAACACAACTGCAGCCAATGTTTTGATGGCAACGATGAACACTGCTGATTTCATCGCCCACGGGCAAACCGGCGCTGAAGTGCGCAAGCAAACGCCGGCCTAAGTCAGGCGTATGCCAGCGGGTCGTTGAGGGCTGTCACGCTACCGCGACAACGACCAGAACTGGCACTTAAAAATCACCAAGACATCTCCGATAATCCATCACCATGAACTTAACTATCTCACTTTTCCCTTTGGGCTGGCAGCACTATTTGCTCGGCGGCCTGTCGATTGGTGCGGGGGTCGCGCTGCTGTTTGTCATGACGGGCCGCATTGGCGGCATCAGTACCGTGTTCTCCAGCACCTGGTCGTTTGTGGTGCACCGGCCATTTTTTCAGCAAGCCAGGCTGGTGGATTCGCGCGGCTGGCGGCTGGTGTACATGGCTGGTTTTGTGGTGGGTGCATTGGTATGGTGGCTGGTATTTTCTGACGGTGTCAGGCAGACCACAGCGGTGCCCATGTGGCAGCTGCTGGTAGGCGGCGTCTTGGTGGGTTACGGGGCGCGCTTAGGCAACGGCTGTACCTCTGGCCACGGCATTTGCGGCATGAGTTCGCTGAGATTCCCGTCACTTCTGGCCGTGCTGACATTCATGTCCACCGCATTTTTAACTGCCAATCTGGCCGCTATGTGGTTGCCATGAGCGAGGCAAACATGCGCCTAGGCCGGGGTTTGGCCACGCTGGCGGCCGGCACGTTGTTTGGCTTTGGCCTGGCGGTGTCGAGCATGATTCAACCTGAGACGGTGTTGAGTTTTTTGCGCTTCAATGACTTTGGCTTGTTGCTGGTCATGGGTGGGGCCATTGCGGTGGTGCTGCTCACCTACCAACTGGCGCCGCGCCTGCTGCGGCGCCCACTGTTCGACAAGGCCTTTCAAACCCACCCCAGCGCCTGGAACCGCAACACCTTGCTGGGGTCGGCGCTGTTTGGCATTGGCTGGGGGCTGTGCGGCGTGTGCCCGGGCCCGGCCATTGCGGGTTTGGGGGCAGGCAATTGGGATTTGCTGTGGGTGGTGGGTGGCATTGCGCTGGGTGCCCTGGCGCAAGGGTTGCGCGCGAAATAACCACCGAATCCGGGGTAATTCACATGTCTCAAGTCACTTTTGCCAACCTGGTTGCAGCCGCCTTGCCGCACATCACAGAGCTCATGCCGTGGGACGTGGACGCACTGCGCAAGACCCATCCCGACCTGCTGATTGTGGACATTCGCGAGGCGGACGAATTTGCCGTGGGCCACATTCAGGGGTCACGGCTGGTGCCCCGTGGCATTCTGGAAGCTTCTTGCGACTGGGGCTACTCCGACACAATTCCCGCATTGGCACAAGCACGCTCCAAGCCGGTGGTGCTGGTGTGCCGCTCTGGCAACCGCACTGCACTGGCAGCCCTGACCCTGCAACACATGGGCTTTGAGCAGGTGTTTTCCATGAAAACAGGCGTGCGTGGCTGGAATGACTTTGAGCTGCCACTGGTCAATGCCCAAGGTGAACAAGTCGACATTGACTTGGCTGAATCGGCTCTGGGCCCACCCGTGCTGCCAGCCCAAATGGCACCCAAGCGCACCGGCAAGTAAAAGACTGCAACTCGAACGCGCACTCAACCTCACCTGCCCCTGTGGCATAAAGAAGAATGAACACCCACTGACAACGGCTACAAGGCGCACACATTCTTTGCAAAAGGAATGTGTGCGCTTTACACGGGCGACACATACTTGGCCCAACGTCAGGGCTCATTCAACAGAAGGAGCCCCTCCATGAAATCCACCGCCATTGTGTTTGCCGTCGTCGCAAGCCTTGGGTTTGGTAGCCTTGCACTGGCGCAGGGCAACGACCACCGAGGCCGCGGCGACGAGCAGCCAAGGACTCAGCAACATGCGCCACGCCAAGTCGATCAACGTGTCATGAGCTCTGGAATAACCGCAGGGCCTACTACAACGCCCGTGGCCCTGAATTCAGGCGCGGCGGCTACATTCCGCGGGAGTACCGCAACCCTACTTACTACATCACCGATTACCGGCCCTACCGCTTGCCGCCACCGCCGCGCAACCACCAATGGGTGCAAGTTGGCGCTGACTATGTGCTGATTGCCCTTGCCACCGGCATCATTGCCAACATTGTGCTGAACCAATAAAAAAGCAAAAAAAACTTACCCCGTCACACTGTGGGCTTTGTTGTGGATAAGCGTGTTCACAAGCCTTGAGACCCGCATCAGCCTTGGTGTTGCGGGGGCTGCCTTATTTTTAAGCAGCGGGGCGGTTTGAGAATTTGCAGAGGCCGGACTGTGCTAGGGAAAACCCTTGTGATGCCGGCCATTTTCACCAAGTCGCAAGCTGATGTGCCAACTCAGCCATGCTTGGCCGAGTTGCAGCGTGTGGACTCAGACACGCCTGTGCCATGGCCGTCATGTCAGTCAACGCTTCGGGGTGCCCCTTGTCTGGCAATGCATGCGCCCCCAGCTCTTCCAGCAGGCAGCCAAAGGCGCGCACTTCAAGTGCTTGCAGGGCAAGGCTTTGCCGCAGCTGGTTCACCGGCAACAACGTGGCGGCGCCAAAGTCGCTCAACACCGATCGGCCGTTGGCTGGGTCCCACAAAATGTTGTGGGCGTACAGGTCGCCATGCATCACGCCTTGCTGATGCAAATGGGCCACGGCATCTGCCACGTCTTGCGCTAGGCGCAGCATGTTGCTCACGGGAATAGACAGATTCTCAGGGTAAATGTCACGGGTGCAACTCTCCAGGCTGGGCGGCCCTGCCAGGTTGATGTGGCTGCCCGGTATCAGTGGCAACAACAACCCACGCTGGCCCTGCGGGTGGTCTGCCAGCTCGGCTTGCGGGGTACACAGCGCCGGGTGCTGGCCTGCGGCCAGACAGGCGGCCAACTCATGCTCAGGCAAACCATCGCTGGTAACTGCGCCCTTGAACAGCTTGAGCGCCAGACCGGCGCCACCGTCATGCGGTTGCACCCGGTAAATGTGGCCTGAAGCGCCCTCGCCCAACAGTTCGCATTGCTGCAAATGGTGCCAGCCTACTCGGTCAATGGCTGCAGGCGGTGGCCGGTGCCAGCCCAACGGATTACCAGCAAGCGCCAGCCAGCTCAAACGCGGCAGCTCGGTGAGCCAGTCGGGCAGTTCTGGCAACTGGTTGGCCGCCATGCGGATGAGTTCCAGCCGCTGCGCGCCCGCCAGACCGGGCGGCAAACTGCCTAACCGGTTGCCTGCAAGCATCAGTTTCTGGAGCGCCGGACGCTGGCCCAGCTCAGGCGGCAAGGCCGTGATGGCGTTGTCGGTGAGGATCAGCCAGCGCAGTTCGGGCGGCAAGGCAGTGCCCGGCACATCCGCAATGCGGTTCGCCTTGAAACCCACCACCTGAAGGACTGGGCACTCGCCCAATACCTCTGGCAACCGGGTGAAGGCGTTGTCTGAGCAAAAAATGATTTTCAGCCGATGCAGGCGGGGCAAGTCTTGCGGCAAGCGGGTGAGCTGGTTGCCGGACAGGTTGAGCACCTCCAGCGTGTCAGCCAGCTCAAACACCTCGGGCGGCAGGGTGCGCAGTCCGCAAGACAGGTCAAGGCGACGGGTGCCAGCGAGTGCGCCGCTGCGCAGTTGTTCAAGGGTGTGCATTTAAGAATAGGATGGATACGAACGCAACGGCGCACGGCAGGACTCGCTTGATTATCAAGGCATGGAAAATACGCCCTAACCCCTGTATTTTTAAAAAGGCCCGTTCCTATGCCCACACCCCACGAACCCCGATTGACCCGCGCCCTGCGCGACATGCTCAACACCCAGCGCGTGGCCAGCCTGGGCACCCTGAGCGTCGAGGGCGGGCCGTTTGTGTCGATGGTGCCCTTTGCCATTGAACCCACTGCCCCCTGCCTGGTGATCCATGTGAGCCTGCTGGCACCCCACACGCGCAATTTGCTCAGCAACCCGGCCGTGTCGGTGATGGTGATGCAGCCGGAAGTGGCCAGTGAGCCGGTACACGCCTTGCCACGCGTGTCGATGGACGGCACAGCCGCACGCCTGCAACCCGACAGCCCAAGCTGGCTGGCCGCGCGCCAGGTGTATCTGGCACGCTTTCCAGACGCAGAACCGATGACCCAACTGGGTGATTTCAGCTTTGTGGCGATTTACCCCACTGCGGCCCGCCAGGTGGCAGGCTTTGGTACCGCCAGACCGCTGGATGCCGACGACCTGGTCAGGGTGTTGCGACTACGCCAGGACTGAGCGCACTTTTTCGTGAAGGCCAGCGCTGGCCTGGCAACAAACGCGGCGGACGGTCACTGGCCCTTGATGAAGGCCACCATCATGCGGGCCACGGCCAGGCCGTCATGCCACTTGTCCAGACTCTTCGCGTAGGCCAGGTACTTTTCTTCGCCAAACGTACCGCGCCGTTTGTTCAGCAAAAACGCGCTGTAGTCTTCCACAAACTCGGGGTGCGGCTGCACGCAAAACACGTGGTCGTCAACCCCGAACGCGGCTACCGGGCAAAAATCGCTGGTGGCCAGCAGCGTGGCACCAACGGGCAAGTCAAACACCTGGTCCTGATGGCTGGCCAGCAGTGCCACCTCGGTGCGCCCCCTCGCTTGCGGCAACTCGGGTGCCGTCCACTGGTATTGCATGCGGCCAGCGCCCCAGCCTTGTGGCGCACGGCCCACTTGCGACCCCAGGCACAGCGCCACCAATTGGTGCCCAAAACACACGCCTATGAGCTTTTTCCTAGCTACCAGAAGCGACTGCACCTTGTCCTTGAGCATCAAAACCCAGGGCGCTTGTGAGAACGCATCGGCCTTGCTGCCAGTGAGCAGCACCGCGTCATAAGCGTCAAATGAGGCCGGGTACTCACCCTTGACGGTGTTGAAAATGTCAAATTCGCCCTGTGCCCCGGCCTGGGTCAACAGGCGCTTGAACATGGTGCCGTAGCCAGTGTAGGTGGGCTCTACCGCAGGGTCGAGGTCATCGTTTTCGAGGATACAAAGCTTCATGAGTGATCGTTTTTTGGAACATGTTTTTGCTCGGCGTGAGGCGGATGGCGATGGCCATGCTTGGTGTGCCCACGCGCGGGGACGTGGGCCACAGGCTCGACACTGTTTTTTTTGCCCAGCTTTGATTCTGTGCCTTTGATCAGGCGGTTGATGTTTTCAGCATGGCGGTAAAGCAAAAAAAGCGATATCACCGCCACGCCCAGCGCCACACTCTTGCGCATCATCCAAAGCCCGCCATCCCCCAGCACATACACCACCGGCACCAGCAGTGCGGCGGTGATGGAGGCCAGCGACGAGTAGCGAAACACCACCGCCATAGCCAACCAGATCAGTGCAGTGGCCAAGCCCAGCCAAGCACTGAATCCCAGCAACACACCCAAAGCCGTGGCCACACCCTTGCCACCCTGAAACTTGAAAAACACCGGAAACACATGGCCCAAAAATGCAGCCAGTCCCACCAGCGCCAGGGTGCCGTCTGCCAGCCCATAGGCCGGCCCATACCACTTGACGAGCACCACCGGCAACCAGCCCTTGACGGCATCGAGCAGCAAGGTAAGGATGGCCGCCGCCTTGCTGCCAGAGCGCAGCACATTGGTGGCACCGGGGTTTTTGCTGCCAAAGGTGCGCGGGTCATTCAAACCCATGACGCGGCTGACAATGACCGCAAACGACAGCGAGCCCACCAGATACCCGGCCAACATCGCCAAAAATGGGAAAAAACTCTGCATGGATTCCAAATCAACTCCTGGTCGCTCAATGGTTAAGCGTTAAGCCGCTATTTTGCCAGTGCCCTGCTCTCCACCGACTTGGCATTGATCTAGCGCGCCAGGTTTTGGAGGGACACCTTGCGGTTGCCAAGCATCAACATCAGCAGCGGCTTGGTGACATGGTCTTGCATGATGGGGGTTTTCAGACAGATGGCAGGGGTTTACTTCAACTCATACTCAAACGTGCTCACCACCCGCAGCCGCTTCAGGCGTGAGCTGCCGTTGTCAAAATCATTGCCATCATCGCCGGTGATACGGATCACGCCCTGATTGGCATTTTTCAGGGGGCCGAGTTGGGCACCCGCTTCAGCCGCAAATTTGTCGGCCTGCTCACGGGCGTTGCGTGTGGCCTCAGCCAGCAGCGGCGCTTTAACATCGTTAAAACCGCGCAACTGAAAGCGCGGACCGCTGTGCCCCTCGCCCTCGCCGCCCAGCTGCACGCCAGCCTGAATCAAGGGGTCCACCGCGCGTGCCGCAGCTTCCACCTCGGCCACCCGGGCGGACTTCACCAGCACCTGGCCGGTGCCGTTGAAGCGTAAAGGCTGATTGCCCTGCGCATATTCGCGCGCAAAGAGGTCCTGCACCTGCAGTGGCCGGGCTTCCACCTCCGCATCGGTGAAACCTTGCGTTTTCAGGAAGGCTGTCACCTTGTCGCGGTCAGCCGCCAGCGCCTGCTGCACGCTGCCAAAGTCACTCCCCGCGCGGCGAAATGACAGCGTCCAGATCGCAAAGTCGCTCTGCACCTCTTTTTCGGCTAGGCCCTTCACCGTGATCGAACGGTCCGACATGCGAAAGCGCTCCAGGCCGTGGCCCACGGCAAAACCGGCCAAGGCAATACCCAGGCCGACCAAAAGTGCAGCGACCATTCGGGTGAAAAGATTGTTCATTGGGGGCTCCCAGTTGAAAAAGTGGGCTTTTTCACAGCGTGTACAGATTGCCGGACAAGCAAAAATCCATCATTGACAGCTCACAGAGCGAGCCACCTTACTGCGCCGGGTCACGGATTTCCCAGCGCAGTGCGTCAATGGTTTTGAGTAAATCGGGGCTCAGCGTGGTGCCCCAGGCATCCAGACACGCATCAAGTTGCGCCACCGATGTCACGCCAATGATGGTGCTGGCCACTTGCCATTTGGTGTAGCAAAAGGCCAGCGCCAGTTGTGTGGGTGTCATGCCATGTGAGCGTGCCAGATCGTTGTAGCGCCGCGCAGCCGTTAGGGCTTCTGGTCGGCCCCAACGCTGTTTGCGGGTAGATTCAAACTTTTTCAGCCGCGCTTGGTCAGGCACATCCGCGCCGGTCAAGCCTTGGGCATCGTATTTGCCGGTCAGTAGCCCGAAAGCCAGCGGCGAATAGGCCAGCAGCGATACGTTCAGCCGGTGCATGGTTTCGTCCAGCCCGTTTTCCACCGTGCGGTTGAGCAGGCAATAGGGGTTTTGCACGGTGGTCACACGCGGCAAGCCATGTTGCTCCGCCAGCCGGACAAACTCATGCACGCCGTAGGGCGTTTCGTTGGACAAACCCACCGCACGCACTTTGCCCATCCGCACCAGCTTACCCAGGGCTTCCAGCTGGGCGTGGATCGACGTGCCTTCCTCGTCTTTGGGCTGGTAATAAATGCCGCCGAAAGCGGGCACACTGCGCACCGGCCAGTGGATTTGGTAAAGGTCAATCACGTCGGTTTTCAGACGCTGCAAGCTGCCGTCACAGGCGCTCACGATGTCCGCGCCGGTCAAGTCCGGGCTGCCGCCACGAACCCACGGCATGCTGCGCGACGGGCCTGCCACTTTGGTGGCAATCACCAGCTTTTCCCGGGCATCAGGGCGCTTGTCGAACCAGTTTCCCAATATCTTCTCGGTGGCGTTGAAGGTTTCAGCCCGGGGCGGCACGGCGTACATCTCGGCGGTGTCGATGAAGTTCACGCCGCGTTCAAGCGAGCGGTCCAGAATGTCAAAAGCCGTGGCCTCGTCCACCTGCTCGCCAAAGGTCATGGTGCCCAGGCAAATGGGGGTGACAAACAGGTCGCTTTGACCCAAACGTATGGTTTTCATGTGTGCTCCAAAAAAGGGCCTTGCGGCGCCGTAAGACTATGAATGATGCCTGATTCGATCCGCCTTGGCCTGATAGCGGTGGTGATGGGCATGACGACGAAACGAAGAGACGCTCGCCGACGACTTTTCCGCCACGTGGCGCCAGACCGGTGCCACGGCAGCTCCGCCAGATCAGCTTTCTCGAACTGGCGGATGATGCACGCACCTGTGACGCCTACATCACCGACTACGCATCAAGCCAATGAAGCTCAATCGCCGTTCTTCTGGCGCCTGCATGAACTTTGTCCAAATTTGAAAATAATTGCCCTGCGCTGTTCAACGCTTACCCGGTTGGCTTGCCATATGCTGCCAGAATGCAGCTTGGACTCAAAACCTTGATCGACTGTCTACTGTGTCGCCACCTAAAACCAAAGCCTTTCTGGTCCACCTGATTCAATCGGCATCCGCGCTCGGCTTGGCACTGTCTGCCACCCTCTGCCTGGCCCAGGTGCCTGTTAGCACGCCACCCACACCGGCCATTCATCTGCGCATTGTGGGTGGTCTGGGCGGCACCAACCAGTACACCCGAAACGAAGAGCCGTTCTGGGCCCGTGAACTGGCGCGCCTCAGCGATGGCAAATTCAGTGCAGACATTGTGCCGTTTGACCGCGCCGGGGTTCCTGCCAACGACATGCTGCGGCTGCTGCAACTGGGTGTGATACCTTTTGGCACCACACTGGTCAGCGCCCTGGCGCAGGCGTACCCCCAATATGCTGGCGTTGACCTGGCCGGGCTCAACCCCGACATGGCCGCCCTAAAGAAGAATGTGGCGGCGTTTCGGCCTTATCTGGAAACCGAACTGCGTCAGCGCCATCACATCGAAATGCTGGCCCTTTACGTGTACCCGGCACAGGTCGTGTTTTGCAAGCACCGCTTCAGTGGGCTGGCTGATCTGGCCGGACGGCATGTGCGGGTTTCATCAGTCACCCAGGCAGACTTTGTCAGCGCATTAGGCGCCGTGCCAGTCGCTGCGGGCTTTGGTCAAATCATGGCCAACATGGGTTCTGGCAACACCGACTGTGCCATCACCGGCACCATGTCAGGCAACACGCTGGGTTTGCACCGACTCACCAGCCACATCCATAGTCTGCCCCTCACTTGGGGGCTGGCGGTGTTCGGGGCCAACAAAAACGCCTGGGATGCCTTACCCCCCGAACTGAAAGCTCTGCTCAGCCGAGAATTGCCGCGCCTGGAAGCCACCATCTGGCGCGAGAGCGAGCGTGAGACAGCCGAGGGCCTGGCCTGCAACACGGGCAGCACCCAATGCAAAACAGAGGCCAGGGGTTCAATGCGTCAAGTGCTCACCTCAGCCGATGATGAGCGCCTGCGGCAAAAAATGTTCAACAGCACGGTCTTACCGCGCTGGCTGGAGCGCTGCGGCGCCAACTGCGCCAGCGTCTGGAACCACACCATCGGTGCCAACCAGAACCCATCCACGTTGCATAAATGAGCTTCACGGCCAGCCGCATTCACCTGACCGTGATTGGCGTGGTGGTGACGTTTTTATTGGCCATCGCCGCCGCCGCAGGCAGTTTGATCTGGCAGCAGCGCCAGGATGCCTTGAACAACAGCGCCGCCCAAGCCAGCCGTTTTGTCAGCGGTGCTGTGACAGCCCTTAACCGCACCCTGCTGGGTGTCAACGTGTTGCTGGCCAGCCTGGAGGAGGCCCTCAAACTCAGCGAACAGCACCCTGACTCGCTGAATCCATCCGATGCCAACGATGTCCTGCGCACCATCGTCAATCGCAACCTGATGCTGCGCCGCCTGGCCTTGCTGGACGAATCGTCACATGTATTGGCCACTTCTGATGTGGGGGTCGCCCCCGCTTTGGAGCTGCCAGAGGGTTTTGTGGCACGGGTGCTGGCGCCGCAAGTGTCCAACCTGATCATCAGCCAGCCAATGCACCAAATCCGCAGCGCTGAACAAGTGCTGTTTTTGGCACGGCACCTGCGCCTGGCAGATGGCTCTCGGCTGGTGGCCGTGGCTGAGGTGTTGGTGACGCAATTCAACACCATCATGGTGCAGGGGGCCGATATCAGCGGCCTGGAAGTGACCCTTGAACGCCTGGACGGTCAACTGCTGGCAGGGCTGCCCGAACAAGACAAACTGTTGGGCAGCAAGCTGCCCGACCCGTTGCCACAGGGTCAGAACACCACCCGGATGCGCACGGCACGGCTTACGGCACAGCCGGCAATCGTCAGCGCCCAAGCCATTTTGTATGACGACGTGCTGATTGCCGCCAGCATTCCCCTGGATGCAGCACTGACCCAGTGGCGCACCGAAAGAAACTTCATTCTGGCAGTAGCGTTGCTTTTTGCCATCATGGTGCTGGCGGCTGGTGGCATCTCAAGCTGGCAACTCAAGCGCATGGCGCAAGCGCGTCAGACCATCAAGTGGTCCGAAGCCGAGATTGAACACCTGGCCTTTTACGACCACCTGACCAACCTGCCCAATCGCCTGTTGCTGATGGACCGGGTGAACCATGCGCTGAGCAACAACCAGCGCCATAAAGGCTACGGTGCGCTGCTTTTTCTTGACTTGGACAACTTCAAAAGCCTCAATGACACCCAAGGCCACGATGTCGGCGACTTGCTGCTGAAGCAAGTGGCAAGACGGCTCCAGAACAGCGTGCGCGCCCATGACACGGTGGCGCGCCTGGGGGGCGACGAGTTCGTGATCCTGCTCGAAGACCTGTCAACCAACGCGCTGGCGGCGGCCGAACTAGCCAAACGCATTGGCAAGAACCTGCTGGACGCGCTGAGTCAACCCTATCAATTTGCCGGACAAAGTCACAAAAGCAGCGCCAGCGTAGGCGCCACGCTGTTTGGCGGCGAGTCCAGCAACGCGGCTGACCTGCTCAAGCAGGCCGACATTGCAATGTACCAGGTCAAGGACCGTGGCCGCAATGACTTGTGCTTTTTTGACCCCAAAATGCAGGCCGATATCTCGGCCCACGCCGCACTTGAAGTCGACCTGCAAAATGCCGTCCTGCAACGCCAGTTTCGGCTGTTTTACCAGCCCCAGGTGGCGCATGGCGGTGCCATCATCGGTGCCGAGGTGCTGATCCGCTGGCAGCACCCCACACGCGGCATGGTGCCGCCGTTTGAGTTCATCCCGGTGGCCGAAGAGAGTGTCCTGATCAATCAGATTGGACTTTGGGTGCTGCAAACCGCCTGTCGACAGTTGCAGTTGTGGCAACAGTCCGAGGCCACCGCCGGGCTACAACTGGCGGTGAATGTGAGTGCGCGGCAATTCAGACAAGACGATTTTGTGGCGCTGGTGCAGTGCGTCATCGAAGAAACCGGCGTGGCACCGCAGGGCCTGAAACTGGAGCTGACCGAATCCCTGGTGCTCGACAACGTGGATGACACCATCGCCAAAATGGCGGCACTCAAAGCCCTGGGCGTGCGCTTTTCCATGGACGATTTCGGCACCGGCCAATCGTCGCTGAGCTATCTGACGCGTCTGCCGCTGAACCAGCTCAAGATCGACCAGTCATTTGTGCGCAACATTGGCATCCAGGCCAGCGATGGCGTGATCGTGCAAACCATCATCGGCATGGCCAGTAACCTGGGGCTCGAAGTCATTGCCGAAGGCGTTGAAACCGCCACCCAACAGGCTTTTCTGGCGACCCATGGCTGCACCTTTTACCAAGGCTACCTGTTTGGCAAACCCACCCCGTTAGCCGACTTTGAAGCGCTGCTGAACACCGCATTGACGCCCACGTGACACATTCCAAAATTACCCTGCAAACCGCTTTTTTGTTAACGCTGCCGCCGCTTCTGTGGGCAGGCAACGCCGTGGTTGGCCGCATGATTGCCCCATGGGTGTCGCCCATGACGCTCAATCTGCTGCGCTGGACCCTGGCGTTTGTCCTGCTGCTGCCACTGGCCGCGCCGGTGTTGCGTCGGGGCAGTGGCTTGTGGCCCAGTTGGCGGCGTTTTGCCGGTTTGTCGCTGTTGGCCATTGGCGGCTACAACGCACTGCTGTACCTGTCACTCAACACCTCGACCCCGATCAACGTCACCCTGGTGGGCTCCATCACACCGGTCTGGATGCTGCTGATTGGCCGAGCGTTTTTTGGCATTCGAATCTCAGCGATGCAGTGGCTTGGCGCGGTCATGTCGATCGCCGGGGTGTTGCTGGTGTTGAGCCGAGGCGATTTTGAGATGCTGATGCAGGTGCGCCTGGTGGCGGGTGATGTCTACATGCTGCTGGCATCCGCCGCCTGGGCTTATTACAGCTGGATGCTGGCCCACCCCACCACCGAGCCGCCCGACATCAGGCGCAACTGGTCGGCTTTTTTGCTGGCGCAAATTGGGTTTGGCCTGGTCTGGTCGAGCTTGGCGGCAAGCGGCGAATGGGCCCTGGGTTTGGGCCGGATGCAGCCAAGCTGGCCGCTTGCCTTGGCACTGTTGTACGTGGCGATTGGCCCGGCTTTGCTGGCCTATCGAGCCTGGGGTGCGGGTGTGTCGCGTGCCGGGCCACAGGCGGCGGGTTTTTTCATCAACCTGACGCCGCTCTTTACGGCCGTGCTTTCCAGTGCGTTTTTGGGCGAGGTGCCGCACCTGTACCACGCGCTGGCTTTTATTCTGATTGTGGGCGGGATTGCGGTGTCCTCGTCACGGCGTTAAGCGTTGCCTGAATCAGCGCCGGGGCGTCTTCGATTTCTGTGGTTTGCCAAAAAGAGGGGCCTTGCACCAGCGCGCTGCTGACCTGAAAGCCAGCGTGCTGCCACTGGCTGATGGCTTGCGCCGAGGCCGGACTCAGACTGGCCTCTTCACGGGTGCTGAGCTCAAACCATGCCACGCACTGCGCCGGGGCTGCGCCGGTGGTCTGTGCACCCGTGGCGGCTGTGCTCGCTGCATGGGCAGGCGGCGCAAGCAGGGCTTGCTCCAAGCCGCAGGCTAAATCCGGTGCCAGCATGTAGCCGGCCACCTCCACCGCCACGCCACCGGTCAACTGCAGGCGTAAGCCTTGCATGACGCCCTTGGCCGGTCCGCCCATCAGGTTGCCGGCCACCTTCAGGCGCAAAAACTGCTGCAGCAACAGCTTGCCGGAAGTTGGCGGTTGCCAGAATAAAAAGTGGCAAGAACGGCCTATCTGCCCGGCCGCAGCCACTGCCAGCAGGCAACCCGCACGCAAGCCCCACAGCCACAAGGGCAAATCACGCTGGCCGTCATTTAAGGTTTCGCCGGACTTGGCCTCGCATCCAACGCGCTCACGCAGCCATTGGCACCCCTGCAACACATCGTCAACCCAACTTTGCCACGACGCGTCGCCGAAGTCGCCTGAGCTGTCGCCACAACCGTGCAGGTCGATCTGCAGCACCGCAAAACCTGCCTGCGACAGCGCACGCGACTGCAGCGCAGCCATGCGTCGGGATTTGTTCATTTCTTCTGCGAACGGATGAATGTAGAGCACCAAGCCGCGCGGGCTTGCACTTTGGGCAGCGTGATAAAGGCACAAGCGTTGCCCACCTGAAACCGCTGCAGCGGGCAGAAAAAATGCCTCTGGCGGCAGCGTCATGACGCGTCAGCTGTTGATTTTGCAGCTGACAAAATCAGTCAGTGAGCCGAGCGTGGCAAAGGTGGCGCCATCAATGTCGTCATCGTCTACCACCAGGCCCAACTGCTCTTCAAGCGTGGTGATGAGTGTGACAACCGCCATGGAGTCAAGCTCCGGGATCGCGCCCAGCAAGGGGGTGTCACGCGTAAAGGCCTGCGTGCGGCCGTTCAAACTTAAAACTTCGTCAAGAATACGACGCACTTCTTTGTTGGTATCCAATTCAAACTCCCGTAGGGGCAGACTGCCCGAAGCGACCCATTTTAGAGGGGCAAAAGTGCATTGGCTGTGAGATACTTTTATGCATGAATGAATCCACCTTGCTCCACGAACTGATCATTTTGGCGGCGCAGCGTGCACCGCAGGCTTTGGCACTGACCCGTCATGGTGCCTCGTTGAGCTACACGGATTTGAGCCGCCAGGTCGCGCAGTTTGCCTCGGGTTTGATGGCTTTGGGCCTGGCGCGTGGTGAACGCGTGGCAATTTACCTCGAAAAACGCGTTGAGACCGTGGTCGCCAGTTTTGGCGCCCCAGCCGCTGGCGGCGTGTTTGTGCCGATCAACCCCTTGCTCAAGCCAGAACAAGTGGCCTTTATTTTGCGTGACTGCAATGTGCGTGTGCTGGTGACCTCGCCTGAGCGACTGGCGCTCATGAAAGAGGTGCTCGCCGAATGCCACGACTTGCGCCACCTGGTGGTCACCGATGCATCGGCCCAAGCGGTCGCACCTGAACCCACGGGTTTCGGCCCAGTGCTGCTGACCCACTGGCGCGAGCTGCTCAAGTGCCCGCTGCAGCCCGGGCACCGTGTCATTGACACCGACATGGTGGCCATTCTTTATACCTCGGGCAGCACCGGCAAGCCCAAAGGCGTGGTGTTGTCGCACCGCAACATGGTGGCAGGGGCGAAAAGCGTGGCCTCCTACTTGGAGAATTCGGCCCAGGACACCTTGCTGGCGGCCTTGCCACTGTCATTTGATGCCGGTTTTAGCCAGCTCACCACCGCCTTTCATGTGGGTGCCAGGGTTGTGTTGCTGAATTATTTGATGCCACGCGATGTGCTCAAAGCCATGGCCCATGAAGGTGTGACGGGTTTGACGGCGGTGCCGCCGCTGTACATCCAGCTGGCGCAACTGGAATGGCCTGCGGCCGTCCATAAAAAATTGCGCTACTTCGCCAACACCGGTGGGCGCATGCCGCGTGAAACTTTGAACGTGTTGCGCCAGCGCGCACCACTAGCCAAACCCTTCCTGATGTACGGCCTGACCGAAGCCTTTCGCTCCACCTACCTACCCCCGGAAGAAGTTGACCGCCGCCCGGACTCCATCGGCAAAGCCATCCCGAATGCCGAGATTTTGGTGTTGCGCGAAGACGGCTCGCCCTGTAGCCTGGAAGAACCTGGCGAACTGGTGCACCGCGGTGCGCTGGTCGGCATGGGCTACTGGAACGACGCCGAAAAAACCGCCGAGCGTTACAAGTTGCTGGCCTGCGATGCGCCGGGGCGCCAAGCGGGCCTGCAACTGCCCGAATACGCTGTGTTCTCGGGCGACAACGTGCGCATGGACGCGCAAGGCTTTCTGTACTTCATTGGTCGGCGCGACGAGATGATGAAAACCTCGGGCTACCGCGTCAGCCCCACCGAGGTCGAAGAAATCTTGTACGCCACACACTTGGTGGGCGAGTGCATCGCCTTTGGCGTAGACCATCCCACGCTCGGGCATGCTATTCATGTGATAGCTACTCCCGCAGAAGGGACGGGGGCTACATGCCTAAAAGACTTAAATTTACAGTGCCGGGCGAAGATGCCTGCCTACATGGTGCCCACCGGCATTGAGTTGGTGGCCGGGCCATTGCCACGCAACCCCAACGGCAAGATCGACCGCAAGCTGCTGGCCACCGATTGGCTGGCACGGCACGGTAGCTGAGGTTGCTGATTGCTGATGCGATTTATATATAAAATCATCCGCCAGACCTTTATCCATATGCGAAACTAGCTATATTTAATATAGCACCAAATTGCCCCCCCTTGTGACCTGCGCCGTACGGCCACAAAAACCATTCACGCAGAAAACGGAACACGTGTCGCAGATTTATCAACACGGCCTGCCCTTGTTTTGAGGTAATCTGCCCTTCATGCCCATGACCCCCCTGCCCCAACCACGCCCCGTCCATGCCCCGATGACCCAGTTTGCCGTGCACAACGGTGAGTTGCTGGTGGGTGGTGAACGCTTGTCCCTGCTCTGCGCCCGGGTTGGCCAGACGCCTTTTTATGCCTATGACCGTGCTCTGTTGCGCGCGCGTGTGAGCGAGTTGCGCACGGCTTTGCCGCCCACCGTCAAGCTGCACTACGCCATGAAAGCCAACCCGATGCCAGCCGTGGTGGGCTTCATGGCCAATCTGGTTGATGGCATCGATGTGGCGTCCGCCGGGGAATTGAAGGTGGCGCTGGATGCAGGCGCCCACCCGGCTGAAGTCAGTTTTGCTGGCCCTGGCAAACGTGATGCCGAACTGCGCCAGGCGGTGGCGGCACGGGTGCTGGTCAATGTGGAGTCGTTCCGCGAAGTTGTGGCGTTGGAATTGATCAGCCAAGAGCTTGGCCTGCCAGCCCGGGTGGCAGTGCGCGTGAACCCCGACTTTGAACTCAAGGGCTCGGGCATGAAGATGGGCGGTGGCCCCAAACAGTTTGGTGTCGATGTCGAGCTGATCCCTGAACTGCTGGCCCGGATTGGCCGCGCTGGACTGGCTTTTGAAGGTTTTCACTTGTACGCCGGCTCGCAGAACTTACGCCCCGAGTCAATCTGTGAAGCCCAGCAAAAGTCTTATGAACTGGCCTTGCAGTTGGCACAGCATGCGCCGTCGCCTGTGAAATTTCTGAACCTGGGCGGCGGCTTTGGCATTCCCTACTTTCCCGGCGAGCAACGGCTTGAGCTGGCACCCATCGGCAACAACCTGGCCCAACTCGCCCAGCGCGCGCACACCGAGTTGCCGCAGGCGTCGCTGGTGATTGAACTCGGCCGCTACCTGGTCGGCGAGGCCGGTGTGTATGTGGCGCGTGTGCTCGACCGCAAGGTGTCACGCGGGCAAATCTATCTGGTGGTGGACGGGGGCTTGCATCAGCACCTGGCGGCGTCGGGTAATTTTGGTCAGGTGGTGCGCAAAAATTACCCGGTGGCCATTGGCAGCCGGATGGGCGCGCAAGAGACTGAGAGCGCATCGGTGGTCGGCCCTTTGTGCACACCGCTTGACTTGCTGGCGGACCGCATGAGCTTACCCGTGGCGCAGGTGGGTGATCTGGTGGTGGTGTTTCAGTCGGGTGCGTATGGGGCCAGCGCCAGTCCGCAAGGTTTTTTGGGGCATCCCCCCTGCGTTGAGGTTCTTGTCTGACGGGCTTGCTTTGAGACGACTGGCCTGGTCACTGCCGGCATGGGGCAGTTTCCTGGCTGGTTTGGCACTGGCCGGGCACCACCCGCTGTGGCCTTGGGCGACAAGTGTGATGTTTGGGCTCTGGTGCGTGTTGGCGGCCTGGCGGCCCAACGCCTGGTTGCTGCTGGTACCGGCTTGCTTGCCCTGGCTGAATTTTTCCCCTTGGACCGGTTGGCTGATTTTTGAAGAGTTTGACATCTTGCTGCTAGGCGCCCTGGCCGGCGGTTATGCGCGCCTGGCCTGCGCGCCCTCCTCTGGCCCTGACACGCCTAAAAGCAAGGTGTTGTACTTGCCCGTCACCTTGCTGCTGCTGCTGGGTGCCTCGGGGTTGTGGGCGCTGTACCGCGGGGTGATGGATGCGGGTGGCTTTGCGTTTGACTGGTTTGCGGGGTACACCAATGCACTCAACAGTGTTCGGGTGTTCAAGAGCCTGGGCTTTGCCCTGCTGTTCGCCCCATTGCTGGTCTCAGCGCAAGCACCCACACCAGCACGCGCCGGTGCGCTGCTGGCCTGGGGCATGGTGCTGGGCTTGCTGCCCGTGAGCCTGGCGGTGGTGTGGGAGCGTGCTGCGTTCCCGGGCATGTTCGATTTTTCATCGTCCTACCGCACCGTGGCCTTGTTTTGGGAAATGCATGTGGGTGGTGCCGCCATCGACGCCTACCTGGCCCTGGCAAGCCCCTTTGTGGTGTGGGCGCTGATGCGCGCGCGCCAGCTTGGCGCATGGGCGGGCGCGGGCATTCTGGCCATGTTGGTGGGCTACGCCTGCCTGACTACGTTTTCACGCGGGGTTTACGGCGCGGTGACCGCTTCTTTGCTGCTGCTGGGCGTGTTGCTTTGGCTGCAAAAGCATCGGGTTTGCGCGCTGGCTTCTGGCATGACAGTGCCGCACCGTCGACGCCTCGATCGATGGCGCCACACCGCCAGCCTGATGCTGATGCTGGCACTGTTGGCAGAAGTGGCCGGCGTGCTGGGGGCTGGATCTTTCATGACAAAGCGCTTGGCGCACGTTGAGCGCGACCTCGACAGCCGCCTCACACATTGGCAGAACGGCCTTGACTTGCTGCAACAGCCCACCGACTGGCTGCTGGGCATTGGTCTGGGGCGCTTCCCGGCCCACTACGCCAGTCAGGTGCCCCGGGGAGAGTTCCCGGGCAGTGTCAAGCCGGGTGAAGGCTTTGTCACGTTGCTGGGCCCCGCCAGCCGCAGATCCCTGGCCGGGCTGTATGCACTGACGCAACGGGTGGCCAACCCGCCAGCCGCACCACCCTGGGTCAGCCTGCAGGTACGGGCGCTGGCACCCACCGATTTGTCGGTGAGTCTGTGTGAGCGCCATTTGTTGTACGACGGCCGTTGTCAGACCGCCTTTGTGCGCATCTTGCCCACCGCGCAGGCGTGGCAAACCTTGCTGCTGCCGCTGCGCGGCCCGCCATTGGGTGCGGGCAAGTGGTATGCGCCACGCCTGCACCTGTTCTCATTGGCGGCGGTGAATGCGGGCGGTGTCATCGACATTGACAAGCTCAGTCTGGTGGGCGGCAAAGGGGCACCGGCACTTTTGAATGGCGACTTTTCGCAGGGCTTGGCGCATTGGTTTCCAGCGGCGCAGTCGCACTTTGTGCCGTGGCACATCGACAACCTGTTTTTGGAGACGCTGGTGGAGCGCGGCGTGACGGGTTTGCTGCTGTGGCTGATGTGGGTGAGCTACGCGTTGTGGCATTTGGTGTGGGGTGGCGCGCGCATGCAAACACATGCGCCCTTCCTGGCTGCGTCCCTGCTTGCGGTGTTGCTGGTGGGCTTGGTCAGCAGTGTGATGGATGTGCCAAGAGTGGCTTTTTTGATGCAGCTGCTCACCCTGGTGTCCACACCAACCATGACAAAACGCATCTGATCGCTTCATTTCGACTAGGCTCACTGCTACAAATAGATACACTGACTTTGAGGTTTAGCCCCGCCGAGGGAGGTCGGGACAGGTGCTCAAGCGCTCTTCGCAAAGCGTGAAAAAAGGACCCAAAGTGATCAAAATTTTTGATTTGTATTTTCATGTGCGAACGCTGTCACAGTTTGTGCTTGACCTCATCTTGCTGCTGATCGGGGTCATGGGGGCGATTTCGCTGCAGCTGGTCAACACATCCCAAGAGCCAACCGATATCTTGATTCCGTCCATGCTGTTGGCGATTGCCATTTTGCTCACCAACGGGGCTTTGGGGTTTTACCAGCGCGTGCACAGCCTGCCCGTGGGCCAAAGTTTGGCCCGCGCCTTGATGTGCTGGTCGCTGACGCTGCCTTTTGCTTACCTGCTGTTCCGTTTTTCACATTTGCAGCTGGAAAACGGCAAGGTCTTTATCCTGACCTTGATGAGCGGGGTGGCGCTGGTGCTGGTGCATCGGGTGTACGCCGTCCACTCCAAGGCAAGCCGCCTGACACGCCAACGGGTGTTGATTTTTGGCTCTGGCACAATTGCCAAGCACGTCGGGCAAAGCCTGCAAAAATCTGACCCGACTGTGGAACTGGTGGGCTATTACGCGGGCCCCAACGAGAGCACCAAAGAGATATCGGCCTGGGGCTTACTGCCCTCCGAGCTGTCCCTGACCGACGTCGTGATGGCCAAACACGTGGATGAAATTGTGGTGGCGGTGTCTGAGCGGCGCGGTGGCAGCATGCCCTTGCGCGAGTTGCTTGACTGCAAGCTGCAAGGTGTGCACGTGACCGACATGGCCACCCATTTTGAGAAAACACTGGGCCAGATTCGCCTTGATGCGGTGTCCGCTGGCTGGCTGATCTTTGGCAATGGCTTCAAGCAGGGCTGGGCGCGCGCTTTTATCAAACGGGTGTTTGATATGGTCTGCGCCTCAATTTTGATTGTGCTGGCCTTGCCCGTCATGCTGGTGACTGCCGTGTTGATCGTGCTGGAGAGTGGCGGCCCCATTTTTTACATGCAGGAGCGCGTCGGGCTCAACGGCCGACTGTTCAACGTCATCAAGTTTCGCAGCATGCGCACCGATGCCGAAAAAGACGGCAAGCCACGCTGGGCATCTGCCGTTGATGACCGGGCCACCAAAGTGGGTCGAGTGATCCGCAAACTGCGCATTGATGAATTGCCCCAACTGTTCTGTGTGCTAGGGGGTGCCATGAGCCTGGTCGGGCCACGCCCGGAGCGGCCTTATTTTGTCGACCAACTGACACAGCAAATTCCCTACTTTGCAGTGCGCCAAAGTGTCAAACCCGGCGTCACCGGATGGGCGCAGGTGCGCTACCACTACGGGGCAACAGTCGAAGATGCGTCCGAGAAACTGCAGTACGACCTGTACTACGTTAAAAACCACTCGCTGTTTCTTGATCTGGTGGTGTTGTTTGAAACCGTAGGCGTGGTGCTGATGGGCAAGGGCGCGCATTGACATGAGCCTGACCGCGTGGAGCTTTGGCCTGGTCGGTGTGGTTTACACGGCATTTGCGCTGCACTTGTTGCGTTTGGGCTATTTGTCTGACCAACGCGAGCGCCTCAAGCGGGTGGTGTTTGCAACGCTGGCTTGCAGCGCACTCTGGGGCTGGTTTGGGCTGGCTTTTCTGGCCACGGCAGCGCCTTTGTTCCTGGTGCTCAGCAGTTTGCTGGACACGCTGCGCTACGCCGGCTGGTTTGCATTTTTGCTGATGCTGATCTGGCTCAGCCGCTCTGACAAGGCATCCATCGGCGCCAGAAGCATGGTGGCCATTGCCGTGGCACTGGTGTTTTTTGGCTTGCTGGCGCTCAGCTTTGCCGCCATGGGCATCAGCGTGTGGGGTGATGGTGCCAGGCTGCTGCTGCTCAGCGCCATGGCAACGTCAGTGTTTGCCCTGGTCTTGCTGGAGCAGGTGTTTCGCAACGTCACGGAAGATTCGCGCTGGAACATCAAACCCCTGAGCCTGGGCCTGGCCGGGGCGTTTGCATTTGACCTGTATCTCTTTTCCTACGCCGTGTTGTTCAACCAGGTCAATGGTGATGCGCTCAGTATCCGCGGTGCAGTGCATGTGGTGGTGGTGCCCTTGCTGCTGCTGTCGATGTCACGGCGCAGTGACTGGGTGTCCAACATCCGGCTGTCGCCCAAAGCCGCGTTTCACTCGGCCACGCTGCTGCTGACTGGTGCCTATTTGTTGTTCATCTCCGGTGTGGGCTACTACGTGCGCTACTTTGGCGGCGAGTGGGGTCCGGCGCTGCAGTTGGGGGTGGTGGTGTTGGCCTTGATCGTGTTGCTGGTGCTGGCCATGTCGGGGTCGGTACGGGCCAGTCTGAGGGTGTTTTTGGGCAAACATTTTTTCCGTTACCGCTACGACTACCGGGAGGAATGGCTGAAATTTACCCACACCCTGTCACAGCGAAATTCGCCCCAGGAAATGGGGCAACAGGTTGTTCGCGGCCTGGCTGACATGCTGGAGAGCCCGGGCGGCGGGCTCTGGATGAAACACAAAGGTGAGCCTGCGTTTAGCCAGACGGCACGCTGGAACCAAGCGTTGTCGCCAGACAAAGAGAATGCCGATTCACCCCTGTGCCAGTTCATGGTGACCAGTGGCTGGGTGATTAATTTGGAGGAATACCGTTCTTACGCGCGCCGTTACGGGGCACTGAAACTGCCCGCCTGGCTGCAAGATCTGCCGCAAGCTTGGCTGGTGGTGCCGCTCATGGTGGGCCCTGAACTGATTGGTTTTGTCGTGCTGTCGAGCGCGCGCACGCACGTTGATGTGAACTGGGAGGTCAATGATCTTCTCAAAACAGCCGGTCAGCAAGCAGCCAGCTTTTTGACCCAGATGCAGGCCACCGAGGCGCTGCTGGAGGTGCGCAAGTTTGATTCGTTCAACCGCATGTCGGCCTTTGTTGTCCATGACCTGAAAAACATCGTGACGCAGCTCTCTTTGATGATGAAAAACGCCAAGCGCCTGGGCCACAACCCAGAGTTTCAACAAGACATGCTGTTGACCGTAGAAAACGCCCTGGACCGCATGCGCCAGATGATGCTGCAACTGCGTGAAGGCGCCACACCGCCGGGCAAGGCATTCGGGGTCAATCTTGGCGTCATCATTGACCGGGTGGCAGCGGTGGCTCTAGCGCGCGGGCGCACGCTAGAGACCGAACTGAAAGAGTCAATCGGCACGCGCGGTCATGAAGAGCGGCTGGAGCGGATCATTGGCCACATCGTTCAGAACGCCTTTGATGCCACCGACCCCACCGGCCGGGTCTGGATTTGCCTTGACCGCAGCGCTGGCCAGGCCCGAATTGTGGTTGGCGACACCGGACAAGGCATGTCGCAAGAGTTCATTCGGGACCGCTTGTTCAAGCCGTTCCAGACCACCAAGCAGGCTGGCATGGGCATTGGCGCCTACGAAAGTTTTCAATACGTTCAGGAGTTGGGCGGACACATAGAGGTCACCAGTGAATTAAACCGGGGAACCACAGTGACCCTTCTTTTGCCCTTGTTTGACACGCACAAACAATCAGATCTCCACGTGCTGGAAACCATATGATCACCGAGAAAATACGCCCCTTGCTGATCGTTGAAGACGACTTGGCCCTGCAAAAGCAGATCAAATGGTCGCTTGACCGGTTTGACACCGTGACCGCCAGTGACCGCGAAGGCGCCCTGCTGCAAATGCGCAAAAGCCATCCCGCCGTGGTCACCATGGACCTCGGGCTGCCACCCGACGCCGACTCGGTGTCTGAAGGCTTCAAGCTGCTGCAACAGGTGATGGCCTTTGACCCCGACATCAAGGTGATTGTGCTGACTGGCCAAAACGATCAGGCCAACGCACTGCGGGCGGTGGCGATGGGTGCCTACGATTTTTTTGCCAAACCGTTTGAGCCTGAATTGCTCAACCTCACGGTTGAGCGCGCCTACCGGCTGTTTGAACTGCAAGCTGAAAACAGGCGTCTGCAAGCCTTGCACCAGCCTGATGCACTGGCTGGCCTGATGACCCGCGACCCCGAGATGATGCGCATTTGCCGCATGATTGAAAAAGTGGCCAGCAGCAACGCCACCGTGATGCTGCTGGGTGAAAGCGGCACCGGCAAAGAGGTGCTGGCACGCGGCCTGCATCAGTCCTCACCCCGGCGGGCGGAAAAATTTGTCGCTATCAACTGCGCAGCCATTCCGGAGAACTTGCTTGAAAGCGAGCTTTTTGGCTATGAGAAAGGTGCCTTTACGGGCGCTGCCAAAACCACCTTGGGCAAAATCGAAACCGCCAACGGCGGCACGCTGATGCTTGATGAAATTGGCGACTTGCCTTTCCAGTTGCAGGCCAAGCTGCTGCGCTTTTTGCAAGAGCGAGTGATTGAGCGCGTGGGCGGCCGACAAGAAATTGCAGTCGACGTGCGCATCGTCTGCGCCACGCATCAAAATTTGAACACGCTCAGCAAAGAGAGCCGGTTCCGCGAAGACTTGTATTACCGGCTGGCTGAAATTGTCATCAACATCCCGCCCCTGCGCGCACGCGTTGGCGACCCGGCCCTGCTTGCGCACGCCTTTATGCGGCGCTTTACCCAAGAGCAAAACAGGTCCAACTTGAGCCTGAGTGAGGACGCCGTGCGCGCGATTGAACTGCACCCCTGGCCGGGCAACATTCGCGAACTGGAAAACTGCATCAGACGCGCCACCATCATGGCTGACGGCAGCCAAATCTCCTGCGCTGACGTGGGTCTGAGGAACGCCACACCAAACGATGCGGATGCCGCACTGGACTTGCGCGTGATCCGCGACAACGCTGAAAAACACGCCATCATCGCGGCCTTGGGCCGGGTCAATGGCAACGTGCTCAAGGCCGCAGAACTGCTGGGCGTGAGCCGCCCAACGCTCTACGACCTGATGCACAGGCTGGGCTTGAAGTAGTTTTTCAATACTAAAAGTTATTCAATTTACCTCTGGGAGTCGACACATGTTGTTCAAAAAATCGCCTACGCAACTGGCTTTGGCAACCCTTCTGGCAGCATCGTTGCTGGCTTGTAGCGAAAAACCCGAAGCCATGCTCAGTTCGGCCAAAGACTACCTGGCCAAAAATGACAGCAAGGCGGCGGTGATCCAGATCAAAAACGCGCTGCAAAGCAACCCGAACATGCCAGAGGCGCGCTTCCTGCTGGGCACCGCCCTGCTTGAGAGCGGCGACCCGGCGGGTGCAGAAACCGAGCTGCGCAAAGCCATGGCCTTGAAGCACCCACAAGACCAGGTGATTCCGCCCTTGGCCAAAGCCATGCTGGCACAAGGACAGGCCAAGAAGCTGACAGATGAGATGGCCAAGACCGAGTTGGGCACACCTGCCACCCAAGCCAATTTCCTGACCACCATGGCCACCGCATATGCCATGCAAAGCAAGCCCGAACCGGCCCAGGACGCCCTGGTAGCGGCGCTGGCGGCTGACCCGGCTTTCGCCCCCGCCCAAATCATGCTGGCACGCCAAAAAGCTGGCCAGAACGACGTAGCGGGCGCGCTGGCCACACTGGAAGAAGTCATTGCAAAAAACCCGCGAAACCCTGACGCCTGGAAGCTCAAGGGCGACATCTTGCTGTTTACTAAAAACCTGCAGCCGGACGCCCTGGCCGCCTACCGCAAAGCGGTTGAGGCCAAGCCCGATTTTCTTGCCGGGCATACTGCACTCATCAACCTGCTGTTGCAGCAAGCTAACCTGGCAGACGCAACCACCCAGTTGGAGCAACTGAAAAAATTCAGCCCCAACCACCCGCAAACCAAATACCTCGACGCCCAGTTGGCTTTCCAAAAGAAAGAATTCAAACCCGCGCGAGATTTGATCCAGCAGGCCTTGAAGTCAGCGCCAGACAATGTTCAGGCACTGCAGCTGGCAGGCGCTGTGGAGCTACAACTCAACGCCCCGGTGCAGGCCGAGGCCTATTTCGGCAAGGCACTGCAGGCGGCCCCCAATCTGACATTGGCACGCCGCGCGCTGGTCATGATTTACCTGCGCTCGGGCCAGCCCGCCAAGGCCTTGGCCACCTTGACGCCCGGTTTGAACCGCGACAACATTGACCCCGCGCTGTTGGCCATGGCGGGTGAGGTCTACTTGCAAAACAACGACCTCCAAAAGGCCGAGGAATTCTTCGCCAAAGCCAGCCAGCAAGATCCCAAAAATGCCAAAAGCCGCACCTCTTTGGCCCTTACGCGCATGATGGGTGGCCAGATTGACGCAGGCTTTAACGAGCTTCATGACATTGCCGCATCCGACAGCGGCCCCACAGCTGACCTGGCCTTGATCAGCGTGCACTTGCGCCGCCAGGAGTTTGACAAGGCACTGGCCGCCATTGACGCGCTGGAAAAAAAGCAGCCAGGCAAAGCCCTGACAGCCAACCTGCGCGGGCGAACCCTGCTGGCAAAGAAAGACGTGGCAGGTGCCCGCAAGAGCTTTGAGCAGGCCGTGAGCCTTGACGCCAACTACTTCTCCGCGGTGGCCAGCCTGGCCAGCCTGGACATGGCGGACAAAAAACCCGAGGACGCAAAAAAACGCTTTCTGGCCGTACTGACCAAGGATGCTAAAAATAGCCAGGCCCTGCTGGCGCTGGCCGAGTTAGCCGCAAGAACCGGCGCGGCCAATGACGAAGTCGCCAAGCTGATTGGCAATGCCATCACCGCCAACCCCACGGAAGCGGCATCGCGCCTGAGGTTGATTGACTTTCACCTGCGCAACAAAGATCTCAAGCTGGCCAGCTCTGCCGCACAAGAAGCCGCAGCGGCACTGCCTGACAGCCCCGAGGTACTGGATGCCCTGGGCCGCACGCAGCTGGCAGCCGGCGAACTTAACCAGGCCATTGCCAGCTACAACAAGCTCGCTGGCATGCAAGCCTTGTCGCCCCTGCCACATATGCGCCTGGCCGATATCCACTTGGCCAACAAGAACAAAGAGGCTGCGGCCCAGAGCCTGCACAAAGCGCTGGAGATCAAGCCGGACTTGCAACAGGCACAGCGCGGCAGCATTGTGCTTGACCTTGACAGCAAGAACATTGCGGGCGCGTTGGCAACCGCGCGCAACATGCAAAAGCAAAGCCCCAATGACGCCATGGGTTACGTGCTGGAAGGTGACATTTATGCCTCTCAGAAAAACTGGGACCTTGCGGCCACAGGTTACCGAAGCGGTTTAAAAATGGTCAACGCAACTGAGCTGGCCATCAAACTCCACGCGACCTTGTTGGCCGCTGGCAAAACTGCTGAAGCCGACAAGTTCTCAGTCAGCTGGCAAAAAGACAACGCCAAAGATACGGCCTTTGTGCTGTACCTGGGCGACGGCGCCATCGCCCGCAAGGACTACACCGCAGCTGAAAAGCTCTATGCTTCCGTGATCAAGCGACAAGCCAACAACGCCGTGGCGTACAACAACCTGGCTTGGGTTAGCGCCAAATTGAACAAAGACGGTGCCATTGCCCTGGCGGAAAAAGCCAACGCCCTGGCACCCGATCAGCCGGCCTTCATGGACACCCTGGCCATGCTGCTGTCACAACAGGGTGCGCATACAAAAGCCGCTGAGTTGCAAGCCAAAGCGCTGGCTTTGCAGCCGCAAAATCCGATGTTCAAACTCAATCTGGCCAAGATACACCTGCAAGGTGGCCAAAAAGATTTGGCAAAAAAAGATCTGGATGACCTGACCAAACTGGGAGACAAGTTTGGCGGGCAGACGGAGGTGGCGGAACTGTTGAAGGGGATATGAAGCTGTCGATTTTCTTTACATCTTCACGCTCAGACCCCTACTTGATTTGAGAAAGTCTTTACGAATCAATGACTTTCTTCAGATGGCATTTAAATTGCTTTAACCTTATGAATTCGTTAAAAGTTTGGCATCTTTTGGGGTGCAAACGCAATGGGCGTTTCGTAATCAGTTGACACAACTCAACTCAAACAATCGGCGGTGACGACATGACTGATATAGACAAACACATACAAAGCGCGCAAGCACCTGCAACCGGACAAGGCGGGGAGCGGCGGCATTTTCTGGGCAAGGGGGTTAAGGCTGCGCCCTTTTTGATCACCTTGGCCAGCCAACCCGCGCTCGGGCAAACCTGTTTCACGCCATCTCGCGCGCTCTCCAAAAACACCAGTCTCTCCCAACAGGGCAAAGACGGTATATGCACAAATGCGGAGTCGCCGGGGAACTACGCAGCACAGCAAACCACCAGCAAAAGCAGCAAAGCCAAGATCAACAATGCCTACAGTTGGCCTGCATCGGTGCTCCCGAGCACACCGTTGCATCCCACCTTTTTCAAGGGCAATATTGAAGGCGTGACCAAGTTCACAAAAATTGAGGGTTTCAAGGAGGTCAGTCAAACTTTGGGAGAGGCTTTGAATGTCAACGCCTCTGGTCAGGTTCACTTTCATCTGATTGCGGCTTACCTCAATTGCATGGGTGGCAATCGCGCCGTGATTCCGGCACACGTCATGACACCCGCGGGCATACTTGCCATATGGCAAGAATATGCTTTGAGGGGTTACTACGAGCCCACGGCCGGCGTCAAATGGGATGCCGGACAGATCGTCGATTACCTTAAATTTAACGGCATCGTTGCCTGACTGCTGCTCGGTGATGGAAATTGATGACCGCTTTCTGGTCACGCAATGGTCTGATGGTTGCGTCGTTTTTGACCGTCAATTTGGCGAGACGCATGCACTTGACCCAGCGGCGGCGGCCACCTTTCTTTTCATGACCCATGGAAGCAGTGACAGGTCTTTATTGATAGCAAAGGTTGCCACGGATTGCCCCGAAATACCCGCTCAGGACATTGCGGGCCGGGTCCAGGGCGTGCTTCAACAACTGGCAAAGCTCGGGCTCGTGAAGGCAGACCTCAATTGAGCCAAACCCTTTGCAGGGTCGGTGACCTGTCGCCCACTGAGCTTGAAGACCATCTTCGCGAGGGCAGCTTTGCCTTGCACACGGGCGCTTTGGTCTCGCGCATTACCACCGACTTTGCCGATGTGGCGCGTTCACTGCATGTGCTTTACGCCAATCATCTCTACCAGCTTGCGCCAGATTTCTCTGATTTTCATGTGGAGGTGAGGCGTCCGCGCAATGCCAGACGCTGGTTCAAACAGCAGGCCGAATTTCTGGTTGATGGCGACGCGCCTTTTGAGCCATTGCCGCGTGAGCAGGCCCCGGCCTTTCTGGAGTGGGGGCTCAACTGGACCATTGCCGCCTCGTGCCACCAATGGTTCACCTTACATGCGGCCTCGGTGGAGCGCAATGGCCTGGCGGTCATTCTGCCGGCACCGCCTGGCTCGGGTAAAAGCACGCTGTGCACGGCCCTGGCCTTGCGCGGCTGGCGTTTGCTGTCCGATGAACTGAGCTTGATCAACCCGCATTCCCTGAGGGCCAGTGCGCTGGCCCGGCCCATCAATCTCAAGAATGGGTCGATTGACCTCATCCGTGAATTTGAACCGAGCTGCGTCTGGGGTCCACAAACCTATGACACCGTCAAGGGGCGCGTCATACATCTGCGCCCTGGCATTGACAGCGTGAAAAGAATGCATGAGACGGCGCGGCCCCGCTGGATTGTTTTCCCACGCTACTGCCCTGGGTCAGAGCCGCTGCTCACCCCACGTGGCAAGGCGCAAACCTTTGTCCATTTTGCAGAAAATGCCTTCAACTACAGCACGCTCGGTGAAACCGGGTTCGACGTCGTGGGCCGCCTGGTCGACCAGTGCGACTGTTACGACTTCACTTACAGCCAGCTCGATGATGCGCTGGAGGTATTTGACTGGTTATCAAGTGGCGCAGCGACGTGATGCCATGATGCATCCAGGCACCTCGCGTCCCGCCCAAATCCTGATCAATGCCATCAGGTTCCCGCAGCACTTGCCGGTGGCACCTTCGCGCGATTGGGATGCCCTGCTCAGGCTGGCCAAACGCGCCAATTTGATCGGTCGGCTAGCCGATGGGGTGCATCACCACGATGTGATGCATGCACTACCCACTCAAGTAAAAACCCATCTGGAATCGGCACGCGCGCTCACCGCACACCAACGCCAGGCCATCGCCTGGGAAGTTCGCCATATTGGCAACGCACTCAAGCCCATCGGGGCGCCACTGGTGCTTTTGAAAGGTGCCGCCTACGCCATGGCGGGCCTGGATGCCGCGCGCGGCCGCCTGTTCGGTGACGTGGATGTGCTGCTGCCAAAAACATGCCTGAACCAGGCCGAGGCCGCACTGATGATGCATGGCTGGGCTTCTGATCACGCCGACCCCTACGACGAGCGCTACTACCGGCGCTGGATGCACGAACTTCCACCCATGGCGCATCGCCAGCGCGGCACGGTGATTGATGTCCATCACAACATATTGCCCTTGACCGCACGCCATTCGCCTGCGGCAGACATGCTGCTGAACGCCAGTGTGCCGGTTCCGGGCACAGACTTCTCCGTCCTGTCGCCTTGCGACATGGTCATTCACAGTGCCACCCACCTGTTTCATGAAGGTGAGTTGCAGAACGGCTTGCGCGATTTGTTTGATCTGGATGCGCTGCTGAACGAGTTGTCTGGGCGCCAGCCAGATTTCTGGCATGCCTTGAGCGACCGGGCTCGCGTGCTCGGCCTGTCCTGGCCACTTCACCTGGCCCTTCGTTACACCAACGCCATGCTGGGCACGAAGGTTCCAGAGCATGCGTGTGCGTCAGTGGCGCAAGCGGCTGACCTGAGCAAGGTTTCCCAGCGCCTGCTTGATGCGATGTACCTGCGGGCACTGAAGCCGGATCATCCGCTGTGCAGCGATCTCCCCACCGGGCTTGCCCGTGCTGCCATCTACCTCAGAAGCCACTACCTGCGCATGCCCGTTGGGTTATTGGCCGTTCATCTGGGGCGAAAGTCGGTGATGCGCCTCTTCAAAAATACCAGCCGTTCTGTTTAGGCATGCACGGTGTGTTTCACCGGCCTCAGAGACGCATGAATGCGACATGACGCAAGATCAAAGCCACCTGCTTTTTGCTATGTTTTTAATAGCTGCTTACGCAATTAATACAAGGGCTACAGCCTGAAATCTTATAAATATCTCACAATTTGCAGAAGGCGTAAAAATGATGACCAAACAGCTTGCAGCCATTCTCTCAATCGCAGGCGTTATGTTCTGCGGCCCACTCAGAGCCGACCTTCCTGGCACCATTGCCAAAGTCAAGCCATCGGTGGTGATTGTGGGCACCTTCAAGGCCACCAACAGCCCCCGCTTTAACTTGCTTGGCACCGGCTTTGTGGTGAGCCAGGCGGGCGACACCCGCAGCAATCTGGTCATCACCAACGCGCACGTACTGACCCAATCCGCCGAAGCGGACAGGGACGCCACAGTGGTCGTCCAGGTTCGCAGCAACCCTGATGAGGTAGATATGCGGCTCGGCGTGGTGCTTGACATCGACAGACTGCATGACCTGGCCTTGCTGCGCTTTGAGGGGCCTGCGGTCGCCGCTCTTAGCGTGGGCGACTCGGACACGGTTCAAGAGGGCCAGGCGGTGGCCTTCACCGGTTTTCCGATTGGCGGGGCGCTGGGGTTTTCACCGGTCACCCACCGCGGCATGGTGTCGTCCATCACAAACGCTGCCCTGCCCATGGCGTCCGCACGCGGCCTCAATGAAAAAACCATACGCAGCCTGCGCGGGGGCAACTTCAGCATCTTTCAACTTGATGGCACCGCCTACCCCGGCAACAGTGGTGGCCCCCTGTTTGATCTAGATTCAGGCACCGTACTGGGTGTGGTGAGCATGGTGCTCATCAAAAGCACGCGTGAGTCGGCGCTCAGCCACCCATCCGGCATCAGCTATGCCATTCCTGCCAAATTCATTCTGACCTTGCTGCAAAAAAACCAGGCCCGGTGAGATGCGTCGCTCACTGTGGCAAAAACCGGGTGGCATTTTCCAGGTCGTGGTGGGTGATGCCCGCGTTCAAGGCGTTGAATAATTTGCGCCACGCCAAGTCGGGCTCAGACAGCTTGAACGTAAACGACCTGCCCAGCTGGGTTTGCCGGTCATTGATCACCATCGCCTTGACATGGGATTCCTCATGCTGACCCAACTGAATATTGGCTTCACCCCAAACTTTAAACGGCAAAGCCGTGGATGACGTGGCCTGAAAGCTGTAGGCAGACAGCTCAATCACATTCAGCGTGAAAGACACCTGGCCCTGGGCTGGCGCCAACTCAAATATGCCAGGGCACTTGACTGAATAGCGTTCATGCTGTCGGTGGGCATACTCACCCGGCGGCCTCACCCACAACTTGGGCAACACGCTTTCGTACAGCGCCAGGTTGTAAATATCATGCAACAGACCTTTCTTGCGCTCTTCCAGATTGGCAAACACTTGCGTGCGTTGGTTGAAGAAATAGTCCAGCAGCTCAGGCGTCATGACCGGATCATTGGTGGTGTAGTAGCGGCGGTTCGGCACCACAATGTTGGGTAACGTGGTCTTGACAAAATACTGGTACAAATTTTTACGCGACTTCTTGTGCCCATAGGCTCGTCTGAACACCTCTGGCGCGTCATGCAGGTCAAGTGCAGCGCCCACCGCTGGCGCGCCATTGGCAAAGTCGTAATTGGCAACAAAATTTTTGGCCAGGCGCTGAAAAAACAAAAGCGATTCGTACATTTCAATCCGGTTGGGATTGACGGCAATCACCAGATGACGCGTGTCAAAAAAGCTCGTGCAATAGTCATACATGAACTTCATCAACGGAAACAAAATGGAGCCACCCGTTTTTCTGAACTTGGGATGCACGGCAAGCGCCGAGACTTCGGCAATCTTGCCTTTGAGCGCGCGCACTTGGTTCAGATCAAAAATCGCCTGCAGCGGAAAACCGAAAAGACTCTCGCGAATCAGTGAAATGGTGCCCACCACCTCGCCGTCGAATTTGGCGCACAGCGTGGTGGTGGTGGGTAGGGCGTGATAAATGTTGACGCGCATTCCGGAAGGGTCTGGCGTCATGAAACCACTGGCCACATAGGCATCGTGCAAGAGCTTGAAGCAAGCTTCCAGCTCTTCTTTTGTTTCAGCGATTTTCAAAACCAGCCGCGAATCGGGGTTTGCATCGCACGCCACAAACGAGCGGTAAATGGCAAAGCGCATACCGCGCGGAAGAAATGAAAATACTCTGCGAAAGCCCTGATGTAATGATCGCCTTGCGTCCATAACCGTCCCTTTTGGTGACTTGCAAATCGACCTTGCGTGTCTTTTTCGCGCCTGGGGTTGTCGCCCTAAATGACCGACAAGAAATTATCCTGTGATCATTCTTGAAGAGGTTAAATATCTTGCAACAGCATGTTTCTTATCAATGTGTCGGAATATTTGACAGTCAGACGGTTCTTGGAAAAATTTGACTGCTTGCGCGAGAAAATCACACGTAAGTGATTGATAAATATGTATTTTTTACAAAATAAATGTCTTGGCTCAGATATTGCATGAAGACAAAATGACCACCGACATTCAGCCCACTGAGCGCAGACATGGGAGATGACACATGACAAACACAACGAGCCATAATGCGCAGCCCCCGGCACATGCCCCACGCAGTGCCGATCGGTTTGACACTGAATTGCCGGTAGAGATTGATGGCATCAAAAGCCTGACCAAAAACATCAGCGCCACGGGCGTGTTCTTTGAGACCGATACCCGTCAAGTGCCCGGCTCACGCATCCAATTCAAGGTTGAAGTGGTCATTCGAGGTCAAAAATTTAAGCTAATCTACAACGGTGAAGTCACCCGAGTGGAAAAAAATGATGACAAAACCGGGGTCGCTGTCAAATTAGACACTTCGTTCTTTGCTGATATTGATAAAGTCTAAGTTTTTCACACCCTCGCATTCACATGAAAATACTTTTGACAGGCTCCGCGGGCTTCATTGGCATGACCACGGCGCTGCGGCTACTCGCCCGTGGTGACGAAGTGGTGGGCCTGGACAACCTGAACGACTATTACGACGTCACCCTGAAAGAGAGCCGCCTGAAACGACTCACGCCGCATCCGGGGTTCAAGTTCGTCAAGCTGGACGTGGCTGACCGCCCTGGCATGGAAACCCTTTTTGCCACCGAGCAATTTGACCGCGTGATCCATCTGGCAGCGCAAGCTGGCGTGCGCTACTCACTGCAAAACCCGCACGCCTACATTGAGAGCAATATTTTGGGGTTCACCAACGTGCTCGAAGGCTGTCGCCACAGCAAGGTGCAGCACCTGGTTTATGCATCAAGCTCCAGTGTGTATGGCGGCAACACCAAGATGCCTTTTTCCGAGCATGACAGCGTCGACCACCCAGTGAGCTTGTATGCGGCCACGAAAAAAGCCAACGAACTGATGGCCCATACCTACAGCCACCTGTATGGCTTGCCCACCACCGGGCTGCGATTTTTTACCGTGTACGGCCCCTGGGGCCGCCCTGACATGGCCCTGTTCCTGTTCACCAAAGCCATCCTGGAGGGCAAGCCGATTGACGTGTTCAATTACGGCAACATGCAGCGTGACTTCACTTATGTGGACGACATTGTGGAAGGTGTGGTGCGCGTGCTGGACCGCACCGCCGTCGCCGACCCGGCGTTTGACGCTGCCACCGCAGACCCTGCGACCAGCAATGTGCCCTACCGGGTGTTCAACATCGGCAACAACAACCCGGTGCCATTGCTTGACTTCATTGCCTGCATTGAAAAAGCCTTGGGGCTAAAGGCCGAGATGCGCCTGTTGCCACTGCAAGACGGCGATGTGCCGGCCACTTATGCCAACACCGACGCCCTCAACGACTGGGTTGGGTTTGTGCCTGGCACTGGCGTTCAGGAAGGCGTTGACCGCTTTATTGCCTGGTACCGGGATTACTACAAGGTGTAAGCCTCACAAGGGGTTTTCGCGTGCGCTTTGATCAGGCCTTGAACGCCTGCCTCACAGAGTGCCAGCACCCGGTCGAACCCTGCCAGATTGCCAAAATAGGGGTCCGGCACCTCACGCACGCCCAGCTCGGGAGCAAAGTCAAGCAGCAAGCTCAACTTGCGCAGGTGTTGCTGTGGACACTGGCCTTGCAGTGCCGCCAAATTGCACGCATCCATGGCCACAATCAGGTCAAAACACTCAAAATCCTGCGCGCGGATTTGGCGCGAGCGGGTTTTAGCCAGGGCATAACGTCGGCTAAGCAGCACAGACGAAGCCCTTGGGTCAGGGCGCTCACCCCAGACACGCGCATGGGTGCCAGCCGAGTCAAAACTGAACGCTTTCACCAGCCCCAGCTCACGCACTTTCTTTTTTGCCACCGCCAGCGCCATGGGCGAGCGACACACATTGGCCATGCAGACCAGAAGAATCCTTGTCATCGCCGCAAGAGCCGCTTCAGATGAGGGGAAGGTCGGGCAAATTTTTCGTCAAACGGGTGCGCATGGCCGCCAAAAGAAGCAAGTATGCGTTTCACGTAGCTTCTTGTTTCCGTATAGGGCGGCACCCCGCTGTAGCGCTCCACCGTGCCTTCTCCGGCGTTGTAAGCGGCAGCCACCAGCGCCACATCGCCCTCAAAATAGGCCAGCAACCAGCGCAAATAGGTCAGCCCACCACGAATGTTCTGGGCTGGGTCAAACGCGTTTTTAACGTTAAAACGCGCACTGGTCTGCGGTATGAGTTGCATCAGGCCCTGCGCACTCTTGGCTGACACCGCCAAGCTGTTGAAGTTGGATTCGGCTGCAATGATGGCCAAGGCCAGTTGCGGCTCAATGCTGAACTGGGGTGCCAGCTTGGCCACCAAGTCAAAAATCTTGCGGGGTGCAACACGTTGGTAGTCCACGCTAGGCTGCGCCGTAGCGGCTTCAAACGGCACAGCTACCGGCGCAGCAGGCTCGCGCAGGCATTCGGGCAACTCGGCCACCGGCTCACCCACCACCTTGAGCATGCGCTGGGCGGCCACCACACCGTGACTTGCAGCGGCCTTGAAAAAATAGGCAGCCAAGGCATCGTCCCGGGCAACGCCGCGCCCGTTGGCATACATCCAGCCCAGGTTGTAGTGCGCATCACCATCGCCCAGGCGCGCAGCTTTGCAGTACAGCGTGGCCGCCATGGACCCATCACGTGGCACGCCCTCCCCATTTTCAAGCGCCTGAGCCTGGTGAAACAGATCACGTGCCACTGCCACATCCTGGGCGTAAGCCTGGCACCCCGCAAGCACACTCGCCACGGCGAGCGCCATACGAGACAGATGAAGCTGCATGCGGCTTCGGCTAGCTACCTTCTGCATGGATGAACTCCCGTATTTTTGTATGCAACAACTGTTTGACATAGGTGTTTCTGGCGTCGAACATGTTTGAAACTCCAGGCAGTGAGGTGATGCGAAAGCTGAAGTGATGCAAAATTTTTATCTTGAATCCCGCATGCCAATTTGATAATTCGCTGTTTGGCGGCAGATTTATGCCAACGCAGGCCGCATGACTGACCGGCGGAGCCACAGCCCTGTCAAGCATATTTACATGTAAATAATACCTCTAGCCCTTATGAAATAAGCGTAAGCAGCTATTTATTAAATAGCAAAATATACCTTTTACAGTCCATGCCTAAAATTCTGTGCCATGAACTACACCGAAGAAACCATCCTTTTTTCCTGCGCCGGTGAGACGCTTCTGGGCATTTTGGCCCGGCCAGAAAAGCCGGCTGACACAGCGGTGGTGGTGATCGTGGGAGGGCCGCAATACCGGGCGGGCAGCCACCGGCAATTTGTGCTGCTGTCGCGCGCAGTGGCGGCGGCAGGCTTTGCCGTGCTGCGTTTCGACTACCGGGGTATGGGCGACAGCAGTGGCGCACAACGGGATTTTGAAGCGGTCAGTTCCGACATAGCCGCCGCCATTGACGCACTGCAGCAACGTCTGCCCGGCATCAAAAAAGTGGCGCTTTGGGGCCTGTGCGATGCCGCTGCTGCGGCCCTGCTCTATTGCCACGACACCCACGACCCACGCGTCACGGGCCTGTGCCTGCTGAACCCTTGGGTGCGCTCTGAGGCCAGCCTGGCTCGCACCCAGGTCAAGCACTATTACCTTCAGCGGCTGCAACAAAAAACGTTCTGGCTGAAGCTGCTGCGCGGCGGCGTAGCCACGCAAGCACTGGGCGGGCTGCTGCAAAACCTTCGGGTGGCATTTGGTCATACTGACAACGCAGTTGGCCCTGATGCGGAGAACGCTGCAACAGGTCGCTCAAGTGCGCACGCCGTGGCTACCCGCCTGCACTCGGCACCCCAAAAACCTTTTCAGCAACGCATGGCCCTGGCGTGGCAGCAGTTTCAGGGGCGGCTATTGCTGATTCTGAGCGGTGACGACTACACCGCCAAAGAATTCCAGGAGTTTGCGCGCACTGACCCCGTCTGGAAAAACTACCTGAACCATGCCCACCTGCAACATCATGAAATTCCCGGTGTTGACCATACTTTTTCTGGTGCGGCTTCGCGCCTGCAGGCAGAAAAAATCACCCTTGCGTGGCTTTGCCGAAGCGAATGACTGCTGCAAAAATTTAAGTGCGCTCCATTGAGAATTCATAACACTCGCTGAGATACCGCCCGCTAGACTGCCAGGCGATAGGGTGATCGCGACACATCGCACGGTTCAGAAATCTGCCTTCGCAACATTGTCAAACACAACACGATGCACACCAGACTCAACAAAAATCTTGCCTTGTGGATCGCAGGCCTTTGGATTGCTATTTTTGCCAGCTCAAGTGCTTTAGCCCAAGCCGTCAGCGGCAATTGTGGTCCGCTCACCAATGGTTATGGCCCGTACGACTACCGCACTGACGGCGACAAATTGCCCATCGTGACGGGCGCACATTTCACTGAAGTGGTTGAATCCCTCGTGCGTGGCACAACCAATACACGCCCGGGCGGCGACATCGACTACACGCTCAGAGCCATTCCCAACAATCACCGCGCCTTGATCGCCATGATGCGGCTTGGAGAAAAAGAGAAAACGCCGCAACCCAGTGGCTCTCGTTATTCGGTTGAATGCTGGTTCGAACGCGCCCTTCGTTTCCGCCCTGACGACAGCATTGTGCGAATGATCTTTTCAACCTACCTGAACAAGAGCGGCCGGATTCCCGAAGCCACGACCCAACTCGAAATTGCCACTGCCTATGCCAAAGACAGCGCGTTCACCCACTACAACATTGGTCTGCACTATTTCGACCTGAAAAACCATGACAAGGCCCTGGTTCAAGCGCACAAAGCGATTGAACTTGGATTCACACAAACCGCTTTGCAGGGCAAGTTACAGGGTGTTGGCAAGTGGACGGAGCCCACTGAGCCACCTGCCACACCAATGGCACCCACTGAAGCGGCAAGCGCACCTGCCATCGCCGGCAGCTCACCCGCTGTTTCAGCCGATTGATGCGAATGCACGCGCCATGCGGTTCCGTCCAGACGACCACATTGTTCGAATGATCTTCACCACTTTTCTAACCAAGAACAATCGCAAACTTGAGGCCATGCAGCAACTTGAATTCATTCTCAAGCTGGCCCTGGCGCAGGCCCCCGAAGCCATCAAACTTGGCCTTAACCGGCCCAATCTGCGCGAGAAGCTTCAAGCTATTGGGCATTGGGCGGAGCCCTCCCCCGCTGAAGCGGCGTCTGATCTAACCGTCATGCCCATGCAAGCCCAGCCCAAAGGCCCGGTGTTTGGCTGGGCCAGCTTTCAGCGGGTCAATGCCCCAGGCATCCCCAGTGTGGAAAGCCTGCCGCACACTGCCCTGACCACCAGCGGCCGGTCGGCCATCTTTCAGGCACTGCTGCAACTGCAACTACCGCCCCAAAGCGTCATTTTGGTACCCACCTACCACTGCCCCACCATGGTGGCACCTGTCATATTGGCTGGGCACAAACCTACCTTCTTTGGCGTTCGCTCCGATGGCCTGCCTGACTTGCAAAGCATTGCCACCGCAGTGGCCCAGCAAGCCCGCGCCATGCTGGTCTCGCATTATTTTGGCCTGGCGCAGTCCCTGCATGAGGTACGCGAATGGTGCGATGCCAACGACATTGCCCTGATTGAAGACTGTGCCCATTGCTACTTTGGCCAGGCTGGTGAACGCCCCGTTGGAGCCTGGGGCGACTACTGCACCGCCAGTCTGTCCAAGTTTTTTCCGGTGCCTGAAGCCGGTTTACTGGGGTCGGCACAACACGCTATGCGCCCCATACTGCTGACTCCCCAAGGCCTGAAGGCCCAAATTAAAGGCTGGGTTGATGTGTTTGAAACAACCACCCGCTACCGGCGTTTGCCAGGCTTGAACAGCGTGCTTGCATTTATCTTCAGCCTGAAGCGGGGCGGGCGGACCACAACCGTCTCGCCACCGCCCCCGGCAAGTAGCACTGCAGCCGCCATGCTGGAGGGCTGCAATATGAATCGCATCAGCTGCAAGCCGCTGGCGGTTTCCAGGCTGCTGCAACACCTGCTGCCGCGCAGCCGCGTTATTGTCAGGCGCCAGCAAAACTTTGGCCTTTACGCCCAGTTGCTGCATCACTTGCCAGGTAGCCGGCTGCTGGTGGCATTGCCCAGCACGCCCGTGGCGCCCTATGTGTTCCCCTTGTGGGTGGCAGATGCTGACCGGGTTTACCAAGCCCTGCGCCAACAGGGCATTGCCGTCTTTCGGTGGGACCAGGTTTGGCCCGGCACGCCCACACTGGCGCAAGACGTTGGCCTGGACTGGAGCCAGCATGTGCTTCAATTGCTGTGCCATCAGGACTTGTGCGAAAGCGACATTCGGCGTTCGGCCCAATGCGTGCGGCGGCTGCTTGACGCCACTGTTTAATCAGCCAACCACAACAGGTCAATTTTCAGCACCAAAATGCGCCCACTCATCTGGAAAAACTTACCGGCAACGGCACTTGGCCAAAGCACCGACCTCAAGGCCGATTGGGACCGCCTCAATGCCGCGCGGGGCAACCTGCCCTTTTTAAGCAGCCAGGCCATGTCGATTGCCCTACCGGTTTTTGGGCTGGGAACCGAGCGCCTGATGGTTGGTCAAACCAACGGGCGTACTTGCGCCATGCTGCTGCTAACCCATGCCGGCAAACTGCGCTGGCAAACGTTTCAGCCCTCGCAAATACCGCTAGGCGCCTGCGTGGCCGATGCGGGCTTGCCTATTGAAGCCATCGCCGACAGCCTTTTACAGACCGGCGCGGTCAAGCTTGGCCTGAGCCTGTCGGTGACGCAAATTGACCCGCTTTTTACCCCGCGCAGCGAAGACACCCCCAGCAACCGGCACGACGACTACATAGCTACCGCCTGGGTTGACTTTGTGGGCAGCTTTGACGACTACTGGGCCGCACGCGGCAAAAACCTGCGCCAAAACATGCGCAAGCAGCGCAACAAGCTGCAGGCTGAGGGCTTGTCGGTAGAAATGCGCGTCTGGCGCAATGCCGCAGACATGCCTGGTGCCATTGCGCGCTATGGCGAGCTGGAAGGCCGCAGCTGGAAGGCGCAAGAAGGTACGGCCATCCGCCCCGACAACGACCAAGGCCGCTTTTACACCGCGCTATTTCAAAACGCCGCCGAACAGGCTGAGGCCGTGGTGTATGAATACCTGTTTGATGGCAAGACCGTGGCCAGCAACTTGTGCCTGCAGCGCGCAGGCACCCTGGTCATTCTGAAAACCACTTACGACGAAACCATCAAGGCCTATTCCCCCGCGTTTTTACTGAACGAAGAAATACTACAGGCCCTGTTTGCCGAGCAGCAGATTCAGCGGCTGGAATACTATGGCAAGGTGATGGAATGGCATACCCGCTGGACAGACAACAGCCGCACCCTCTACCACCTGACCAGTTTTCGACATAGCCTGGTAAAACAACTGGCACAGGCCATCGCCAGCCGAAGAGTGCACAAAACCCCGTCAGCGCCAGACCCGCAACCGGCACCACCTGCCACCAACGCTGCATGACAAAGCCATGATCACTGTCGTTATCCCCTACTTTCAACGCAGCACGGGCATCCTGCGCAAGGCACTGGCCAGCGTCGCAGCGCAACTACCCATGGGCATGCCGGTGCATGTGATCGTGGTGGATGACGAATCACCCGCATCTGCTGCCCCAGAAATTGCGGCACTGACAAATGCACCGTTCAGCATTGAGGTTATAGAGCAAGCCAATGCCGGCCCAGGCTCTGCCAGAAACAAAGGCCTTGACCATGCGCCACAGGGCACCCGCTACATTGCCTTTCTGGACTCGGATGACGAATGGACAGCTAACCACCTGCAACGCGCCTTGCAAGCGCTAGATGCAGGTTTTGACTTTTACTTTGCCGACCTGATTCAACTTGGTGCGACAGTTGGCGCGTTTCAGCGGGCCGGACGAATTGACTTGGGGGCTCACCCACAGATTGCAGGTGTACCAGACGGTTTGCATCAATACACCGGCGACTTGCTTGACCAAACCATCCGCGGCAATTTGATTGGCACACCCACCGTTGTGTACCGCTTCAGTGCCTATGGTGCCAAACGGTTTCGGGTTGAATTCACCAATGCCGGGGAAGACTACCTGTTCTGGATGGAAATCGCTCACAGCGGCGCGCGTGTCGCCTTCTCTAGCCATTGTGAAGTGCAATGCGGCAGGGGTGTCAACGTTTATGCAGCCTGCGGCTGGGGCACCGATCAGCACCTGCTGCGCGTCCACAATGAGATGAAGTACCGCAAGCTGACCGGGCAGCTGTTTTCGCTCAATGTCATCCAAAAGCTGCATATTGCGCATTGCGTGCGTCAACTTCGGGTAGCCATGGCACGCGACCTGCTACACCGCGTGGTCCATCGCAAGCCCTTGCCCTGGCCGGTGTTAAAGCAGCAATTCAAGCTAGACCCTTTGAGTTTCTTAGGACTGCCCATCACCTTGCCCAAAGTCTTGTTTTCCCGTGGGTAAACATCAAGGCATGCTCCACAAGGCTACACACATGAAACAAGACACGCCACTCGTCTCAGTCGTCATTCCTTGTTTTAATGTTGCCCCTTACCTTGCCGCCGCCTTGGACTGCGTACTGGCGCAAACGTTTCAAGACTTTGAAGTGATCCTTGTGGATGATGGCTCAACCGACAACACACTGGCCATCATGCAGGCCTATGCCGCGCGCGACAACCGCATTCAAGTCACTGCGCTGCACAAAAACCAAGGCATTCTGGCCGCCCGCAATACTTCTATGAAGGAGGCGCGTGGTCAGTACGTTGCCATGCTTGATGGCGATGACTTGTGGACGCCTGATGCCCTTGCAGCACGCTATGCAATAGCCGCACGATTCCCCGATGCCGACGTGGTAGCGACCGACTTCGCGTGGTTTACCGACACGTTGCCAGTTAAGCCAATAGGCCAAGTCGGCCAGGGACCACGCGCCAGACTGGCTTTTGCAAGCTGCTTCACCACGGATGAACCCCTGCTGATCAGGGAACCCTTTGAATTGATGGCAACCACCCACTTTGCCTGGACGGGCGCAACGCTGGTGCGCCGCGCCGCCATGTCAGCCATTGGCAACTTCGTGCCAGACTTCACCGGACCCGAAGACACCTTGCTTTGGTTACGTCTGGCGCAACGCGGGGTCTTCGTTTTTTCACCCAAAATCACTGCTTTTTATCGGCAACGGCAAGGAAGCCTGGTCGCAACGCTCAATCTCAAAGGACCCAAAGAACTGCAATACCTGAAAATACTGGATTGGGTAAAGAGCAAACCAGAATTCGCACGGCATAACGCCGTCATCCGAAGATTAACTGCCGAGTGCCACCATGTTTGCAACGAGTACTATCGCCGAGTGGATAACGGCACAGCGGCCATTGTGCAAGCAGTTCGTGCGGTTCAAAACCAGCCGCTGTCCCGGCAATACTGGCGCAGCCTTGCAGCCACTGGCCTACAAAACGCCCGCCATTTGATAAGCCAGAGGTCAACCAAACCACGAAGCGAATGACACGATGACCAGTGTTTACATCAGTATCCTGAATTGGAACGATGCAGCGGCGTCATTGACGTGCGTGCGGGCCGTTGGCGAAAGTGTTGTTGCGCAAAATGTCGCCATCACACTCACGGTGTTGGACAATGGCTCACGCTTGGAAGACTGGGCGGCATTACAAAGCGGCCTCGCCGACACGCAGGTCAATCTGATACGTCAAGACGTGAATACCGGCTTTGCAGCCGGACACAATGTTGTCATTCGACAGGCCATGACAGCCCATGCCGACTTCATCTGGCTGCTGAACAACGATGCGATCGTGAAACCCGACACATTGGCGACATTGGTCAAGACCATTTCAGAAGACCCCAAGTGCGGCGCGGTATCACCGCTAATTTATGCGCATTTCGACGAAAAGGTTATCGACTTTGTAGGCGCCATCCAAAATTGGTCAGCCCTCGACTCAAGACGAGCGGGTAACCCTGTTATCGCCGCCGATATGCAACTAAACAGTCCGCAAGATTTCTTTATCTATGGAACGGCTCCGCTCCTGAAGTTGCCTGCGTTGGAAAAAGCCGGTCTCTTGGAGGACACGTTTTTTGCATACTATGAAGACGAAGAACTGTGCGCTCGATTCGCCAAAGCAGGCTGGCTAAGCAAGATGTCGTTCCTCACGGTAATTCAACATTTCAAGCGTAAATCCGACTTCGACGAGCGTCCACCGTACTACTTCTACCTTATGACGCGCAACGCCCTTCTGTTCTATCTACGGCACACGCCACCTGAATATCGCCGCTGGATTAGGTTGCGCTTGTTTAGCCGTTCCATGATTCAGGCGGCCAAACTGCGCGAACGCGGCCAGGCTGATAAAAGCAACGCTTGCCTCCTGGGCATATGGGACGGCCTGCGCGGCCGTGGTGGCCCACCCCGATTGGGTACCTTGCCACCGGCTTGGCTGGTCTGGGTATCCCAAGTATTCCCCTACCGCCTGCAACAATGGCTGGATTAAATCTGATCCACCGCATTATTTCAGTGCACACTTTTATACCAAACGATATCAATTCATGACACACCCTGGTTATCAGTCAAAACCTGCACCCTACTTCAAGTATGGGCGCCGTGAAATGTTGCCATTCGTTCCCATAAGTGCCACTCGCGTATTGGAAATTGGATGTGGTGAAGGCGAATTTTCGGCAACACTGAAGGCAGAGCGGTCGGTACACGTTACAGGCATTGAACCCTTTGAAGCCGCGGCTCACATCGCCAAAGGCAGATTGGACCGTGTGCTGCATTCAGACGCTAACTTGGGGCTCATGAAACTCCAGGGTGAGTCATTTGACTGCATCGTTTGCAATGACGTGCTGGAGCATCTGGTAGATCCCTGGGACACACTGAAGCGATTGCGGCCATTTTTGGCTCAAGACGGGGTTTTGGTGGCTTCGCTGCCCAATATGCGATACATGCCAGTACTCAAAGACCTGGTACTCAAAGGTGAGTGGCGCTATCAGGACGAAGGCGTGATGGATCGGACACACCTGCGCTTTTTCACTCAGAAAAGTATGCGGGTTCTTTTTGAGGAGTCGGGATATCAGGTGACCGCAATGCACGGCATCAATGGCATCGTTTTCCCATGGAAGTTTGGCATGCTAAATCGAATTTGTTTGGGCTATTTGTCGGATGCCAAGTATCAACAATTCGCGTGTGTTGCAAGATAGCGATGGCATCCTCTTCATGACCGGCTCAATTCAAACCATGCCTGCGCGATGCTTGATTTTCCCAAGCATTCAAATGTAGGTGACAGTGCCCTATAAAGCACCATAACCAATAATCGATGACCAAACAAAATATCACGATTCAAATCATTTCAGTATCTACTCGCAAACGCCAAGACCTCCAAATTTTTAACTTATGAATACAAGAAAAGCACTCATCACCGGCATTACCGGCCAAGACGGGTCCTACCTGGCAGAGTTTTTACTTGAAAAAGGCTACGAAGTACATGGCATCAAACGGCGTGCGTCGCTGTTCAACACGCAGCGTGTGGACCACATCTATGAGGATCCGCACGTTGAAAGCCAACGCTTTGTGCTGCACTAT
>JBBQSS010000003.1:0-51290 GCA_038213665.1 Burkholderiales bacterium
AACTGCAGTGTCCAGGGACAACACGTTGAACCATGCCTTGAGCCAGCCACATACCTCGTTAAACCTACTCGCATGCATTTCATCTGGGAAGATGGCGTCTGGCTGCATCGCAACCCGGTGAAAGATCAGGATGGAAAGGCGTGCACCACTGCCTGCCGGTGATGCCATTTGTAATAGTGTCTTGATCAACACGTCAATCAGCCTTCTTAGTCATGGCTAACCCAAACACTGCCATCCATTTGGGTGACTCAGCAGGCTCGGTCTTCCAGGTTTGTTTTTCCACCCATGCGCGGGTTAAAACCACCATGGCCATGACGCTGTAGGGCAGGTCAAAATACGCCAGGCTCAAGAACGCACCACCAACTGCATAGCCGGCAAGTGCCACCTGGCACATTGCACCCATGTCCGCAGTCCACTTTGTTTCTGGCAGCAAGGTCTTTTGTTTTCGCAACCAACCCGCTGAGCGCCAGGTAGCAAACCATAGGGCCAGAAACAGCGCCAAACCAATGAACCCGTGGTTGCCCAAGACTTGAAAATAAATGCTGTGGGCTGCATGAATATTTTGGGGAAAAGGTGCAAAACGGGCAAACACTTCTGGCGTTGCGGGGTCAAAACCGGCGCCGGTTGGGTATCGCAATGCCAGATTCCACGCAACCCACCACGCGTTGATGCGTCCCATGGACGATTCATCCTCTTCATAGTTCTGGATGGAGGACATGCGCGCCGTCCACTCGTCGGGCATGAAGGCGATCAAAGGTACGGCAGCGGCAACTAGCAAAAACCCCATACGAAACTTGTCGCGCCCCCGCCACCACAGGGTAATCACCATGGCGGCAATGGCCAGCAAGGCCCCACGCGAATGCGACCCGAGTGCCGCTGCGGCGCACAACAGCATTCCCAGAGTCATGGCCAGTTTCAAGCGCCAGTCTTGCATTTGCAATTGAAGAAAACGCACCAATGGAATGGCCATAACCAAGGCCAGCGCAATTTCGTTGTTACCCTCAATATATGAACCTTCTGGGCCCCAAACTCTGTGGTTGCCGCCGTTTAGCAAAGTGAAAAAACCGCCCTTTGCCCCAAGAAAAAGCATGGAACCTGCGCTTACCCACATCAGCGCCATGATCTGAAGTCTGTTGTGCAGAAGAATGAGTGACACGATGATCATCCCGTCAATCTTCATGACTTTTTTCCACTGTTCGTAGTCACTCCCAACATGCATGCCAAATAGCCACGACAGAGTCATCCAGACCATAAAGACAACCAACCAGTTGACCGGGCTGCCCTTGAAGGGCGACTCGCGTTCGCGTGTCATGAACAAGCCGAGCACGATGCAGCCTGCCGTCATGGCGGCCAGCGGCGCGCTATAAGCAAAACCATAGGTGTAACGATGCGGGTTCATGATGCTGAGCCAGGTCCAGAGCATCACGCCGATCCAGGGGCGCTTAAGGGCTGCAATGCAGCCGGCCAGCACAATGGCAATAAGAAGTATGTCGCGCATGAATCCAGGCTTTGCGTTTACGTGTGGGCTGCGCCCGCCACATGGCTGACGATGTAGCGGAATTTGCCAGACTTTTCAGCCGGTATGGCGTTTACGCGATCAACGACTACTTGCACGCTGTCACCCAGCCGCTTTTTGAAGCCGTCCACAATCAGCTGCGATGACTCTGGCGTAAATGCGTCGCTCACCACAATCAGCACGCGTGTCAGGCTCAGGCTTTCTTGCACCACTTTGAAAGATTGCATGCCAGGCAGGTCGCGCAAGATGTAAACCAAGGCCAGGCCGTGCATGACGGTGCCATCTGCGGCCACCACAAAGTCGGTGCTGCGGCCCTGGATCTCTTTCAGCAACGGCAGGCCACGACCACAACTGCACAGCTTGTCGTCCAGCACGCCCACATCACCGGTGCGGTAGCGAATAAAAGGGAAATCATGGGTAGACAAGTGGGTCACCACAATTTCACCCGCCACGCCTGCGGGTTGCACCTGGCCGGTATCGTTGATGATTTCCACCACGATGTCGTCCGCAGTAATGTGCATGCCGCCTGCGGGGCATTCGTGAGCGATAAAGCCGGCATCACGCCCGCCATAGCCGTTGGCCACCGGGCAGCCAAACACCTGGCTGATGGTGGCGCGCTGGTCGTCATACAGGCGCTCTGAGGTCACAAACGCCACCTTGATGCCCAGGTCATTCATGGCGAAGCCGCGCTTTTGGGCGTGGCGGGCAATGTGGGTAAAGGCCGAGGGGTAGCCAAACAGCATTTTGGGGCGCACCGAGCGAATGGTGGCGATGAAGTCATCCAGCTTGGCCTCAGACATTTCAAACGCGGGAAGAAGCTGGGTGCGCAGTAGTTTGTCGCGCCAGGCCTTGATATGGTCTTGCTTGCCAAGCTCTATGGGAGAGCCCCAGACGACGATTTCGGGGTCCCCAATGTCAACGCCCCACCAGCGGGTGGCGCGCCATTTGGCGGCCACGTCGTGGCTGACGCGCTTGGTGCCTATGTAAAAAATGAGCGGTTCGCCGGATGAGCCGCCGGTGTTGAAGCGCGCCAGGCCTTGGGCGTGGGTGTGCTTGAGGGCGTCGGTGTTGGCTTGGATAAGTGTTTTGGTGAGAAACGGCAGGCGCTGCAGGTCTGCGGTGCTTTGAACGCTGACGGGGTCAAAGCCGAGTTGCTGGAACAGTTCACGGTAATACGGCACATTGATGGCTACGTCATGCAACAGGTCGCGTAGGCGTTGCAATTGGAAAGCAGCGATGCGGTCAGCTGGCCACCACTGCAGGTCTTCCATTTGTTGCCGCAGCGCCACCGAGCCATGGTGCTTGAGCTGCTCTTGCAAGGGAAACAAAAGCTTTGAGACAAAAGACGTATACATACCGATATCACCTCCCATTGTTCAGCCTGCTGACTGCGCCATCACGCGCCGATAAACATCGCTCAGCACTGGCCTCACCCACGACCAGGTGTAGCGTTGCGCCTCTTGCAACCCAGCCTTCGCGCGCTGGTGCCAGAGCAAGTCGTCTGACAATAAAACAAGACACGCTTGCGCCATGGCGGCGGGGTCAGAGGGAGGCACCAAAGTCGCAGTAAGACCATGGTGTGCCAAGTACGGAATGCCGCCCACATTGGTGCTGACCACCGGCACACCGCTGGCCCAGGCCTCCAGCACAGAGTTGGGCATGTTGTCGGCCAGGCTGGGGTTGAGCACAATGTCAGCGCTGCGGTAAAGCTCGGCCATGGCATCACGCTCAAGGCGGCCGGCGAACTGCACGGACTGACCCAAACCCTGGCCGCTTACAAACTGACGAAGCCGGGCTTCTTCCGGGCCACTCCCGGCGATGGTCAAGCGCGCTTGCGGAATGTGTGCCCGGACAAGCTGAAATGCACGTATCGCTGTCAGATTGTCGTACAGCGGCTCAAGGTTTCGGGCCACCACCACATGGGGGACAAACGCGCGAACCGGGTCACGCGGATGAAAACGGCTGAGGTTAATGATGTTGGGCACGATGCTGGCTTGCATACCAAATTGGGCAAAAACAGCTTGCAAAAAACCAGACGGCACCACCAATGCCCGCGTCTGACGCATGGTGAAGCGCACCAGCGGCCCGGTGCGCTGCAAAAACCTTGCTGCCTCGCCACCCCGGTAGTTGACCACCACAGGCACACCACGGCTGCGCGCGACCCAGACCGCCGGCGCCGCAAATAAATGCCATGACCAGCCCGAGTTGGCCATGATGTGAAACACGTGGACGTGGCCTGCAGTGCGCCACAACGCCACCAGAAAAGGAACCAGCCGAAAGACAGCGCGCAGCACGGGTATGCGGCCAATCCAGGCTGGCCGGTAAGGCGCATTGACCTGCACCGTGTTCACGGTGGCACCCGCTGCAGTCAGAAGTTCTGCCAATTGCCTGGTCTGGTTGGCCATGCCACCCGAGGGCGGCGGTAGCGGGCCAATGAGGCCTATCCTCAATCCAGTCATATCTTGGTTATTCATGATGCGTTCTCAAAGGTCAAGCGCACAAGCGACGCGCAATCCATTGGTTTTTTGCGCAACGAGCCGTTCATAGGGCGCCACATAGTGGGCCACACTGGTCTTCCAGTTGCGCACGTTTTCCACAAACTCGCGGCCATTGGTTTTGAGCACGGGCCACAAGCTGGGGTTGTTGAGCAGGCCCAGCAGGGCTTGTGCCAGGGCATCCGCACTGCCAGCCTTGAAGAGCACGCCGGTCTGGTTGTGTGTGATGAGTTCTTTGTGGCCACCCACGTCGGACGCCACAAACAACTGGCCCTGGGCCATGGCCTCCAGCGGTTTGAGCGGTGTCACCAGCTCGGTCAAACGCATTGGGTGCCGTGGGTAAGCCAGCACATGGATGAGGTCGTAGTAACGGTTCACCTCCTGGTGCGGCACGCGCCCAGCAAACACCACTTTGTCGGCCACACCGAGCTGTTGCGCTTGCAGGCGCAAATTCGCATCTTGTACGCCGCCGCCCACCAGCAGCACTTTGACATCTGGCCTCGCTTTGATCAAGCTTGGCAGAGCTGCCAGCAACAGATCAAGGCCTTCATAGGCGTAGAAGGAGCCAATAAACCCAATGACGGTGCAGCCGCTGAGGTTGAACTGCGCCAGCAAGGCCGGGTCTGGCGGGCTGGCCAGGCTGAAGGCTTCCACATTCACGGCATTGGGGATGACAGTCACTTTGGCACTCGGTACACCACGGGCCACGATGTCGGCACGCAGGCCTTCACAGATGGTGAACACATGGTCGGCGCGCTCAATGGCACGGGTTTCCAGGCTACGGGTGGCGCGGTAACGCAGGCTACCCTGCTGGGTGGAGCCGTGGTCTACGGCGGCATCTTCCCAAAATGCGCGTATTTCATACACCACCGGTATGCCCAGCTTGCGCCCCACCTTGAGCGCGGGCAATGCATTGAGCACGGGCGAATGGGCATGAATGATGTCGGGCTTGACCTGGCGGGCAATTTCTTCAAGGCGCTGACCCAAAGCCTTCATCAAAGCCACTTCACGGCCTAGCGGCAGGTCAGACAGCAGCCCGGAGCCGTTGGGTGAGCGGTAAAAACGCAGGCCATCAATGTCTTCTTCGGCAGCTTTGCAAACGCCTTGCTTGGGGGACGTGACGTGAAAGGTTTCCCAACCTAAGGCGCGCTGCCCGTGCAAAAGCGCAGCCGTGCGAAAGGTGTAGCCACTGTGCAGCGGAATGGAGTGGTCAAGCACGTGGAGAATGCGCAGACTCATGGGGCGTCCGCCACAACGGGTGCGTCAACCACCTGGCGCAAGAAGGCTTCAAACATCAGCAATGTCCACAGTGGCGCGCTGTAGTCGTGGGCGCCAGACTGGTGTCCATCCACCAAATGCTGCAAGTAAGTTTTGTTGAACCAGCCGGTGCTGACCAACCGGTCACCCAACACGGCGTCCTCCACGCGCTGCTTTAACGGGCCACGGAACCACCTTGCCAGCGGCACCGAAAAACCCATTTTTGGCCGGTACAACACATCATTGGGCAGGTAAGGCTCCATGGATTTTTTGAAGATGTACTTGCCTTCCTGGCCGTTGATTTTGTGGCTGGACGGCAATGTGGCGAGCCAGTCGACCAGTTCGTGGTCCATCAGCGGCTCGCGCACCTCCAGCGAATGGGCCATGCTGGCGCGATCCACCTTGGTGTTGATGTCGCCCACCAAGTAGGTTTTGAGGTCAAGGTATTGAATCAGCGCCAGCGGGTCTTCAGTGCCAGCCTGGGCGGCGTGGCGATCAAAAACTTCTTGCGCGTCGTAACCAGCCAGCTCGGATTTGAAGCGCGGGCTGAACAGGGCCGCACGCATGGGCCCGCGCAGAATCGAGACGGTATGAAAGTAGGCCTCGACAGAGGTGCGCGCCAGTCCTTCAAACGTGGTTTTGGCGCGAAACATGCGCGGTGCCCAATCGGCCTTGGGGTAAAGCCTGCCCAGCGTGCTGAAAAGCGGGCGACGCACCCCCATGGGCAGCGCGCTGCGCATGCGTTCTTCCATCAGGTGCATTCGGTAGCGGCGGTAGCCGCCAAAAGATTCGTCACCGCCATCACCTGACAGCGCCACCGTGACGTGCTTACGCGCCAGCTGGCACACACGGTAGGTAGGAATGGCAGAGCTGTCGGCGTAGGGCTCGTCATACAAACGGGCCAAGGTGTCGATCAGGTCAAAGTCGTCGCTTTTAACAATCTCAAGCCGGTGCCTGGTGTGGTAGCGGTCTGCCACGGTTTGGGCAAACGCTGATTCATTGAAGGCCGGGTCGTCAAAACCAATCGAGCAGGTATTGACGGGCTCTGGTGACAAACCTGCCATGACAGCCACCACGGCGCTGCTGTCCACACCACCCGACAGAAATGCGCCAAGTGGCACTTCAGCAATCATGCGCAATCGCACTGACTCCTGTAAACGCTGCACCAGTTCGGCCTGGGCATCGGCTTCAGAAATGGGGTTGTCAAGGCTGAATTTGACATCCCAATAAGCCACCGGCTCTGCCATGGGCTGGCCGCGCTTGATGGTGAGGGTGTGGGCAGGTGAGAGTTTTTTGGCTTGCTTGAAGATGGTGCGTGGCTCGGCCACATAGCCTAGGGCAAAGTATTCTTCAACGGCCAGCGGGTCCATGTCGCGGCGCAGACCACCGTGGGCAAGGACTGATTTGAGTTCTGAGCCAAACAGCAAAGTGCCATCATCGAGCAGCGCGTAATACATGGGTTTGACACCCAGCCGATCACGCGCCATGAAGAAGGTTTGCTGGTTGCGGTCCCACAGCGCAAAGGCAAACATGCCGCGAAAGTGTGTCACGCAGTCAGCACCCCAGGCTTCCCAGGCATGCACGATACATTCGGTGTCGCTTTTGGTGTGAAACACATGGCCCAGCGCCTGCAGCTCGGGAATAAGTTGCTGGTAGTTGTAGATTTCGCCGTTAAAAACCACCACTACCGAGCCATCTTCGTTGAACAGCGGCTGCTGACCCGTGGCGATATCGATGATGGACAGGCGCCGGTGGCCCAGACCCACACCGGGCTCAATGTGCAGGCTGCCTTCGTCAGGGCCGCGGTGCAACTGCGAGTCGTTCATGCGCTGGAGCGCAACCGCGTTAATTTCGCCCGCGCTGCGGGTGTCAACAATGCCTGTAATGCCGCACATGGTTCAGGCGCTCCTGTAAGTGTTAGGCTGCACGCGGCGCAGTTGTTGGTCGTACACACGCTGGTAGGCAGACACCATGGCCGGCATGCTGAAGCTGGCCAACACGCGTTGACGACCGGCTTGTCCCATCCTTTGGGCTTGCCAGGGGTTGCGGGCCAGGGCGACCAGTTGCTGCGCCATGGCTTGCGCATCAGCGGACGGGGTCACGAAGCCGGTTTGCCCCTGCCGGACCAGGTCAGCATTGCCGCCAACGTCTGTAGCGACCACGGGCAAGGCGCTGGCCATGGCTTCAAGAATAGTATTGGAAATACCCTCGCCCAAAGACGGCAAGGCAAAGGCGTGCAAACCACGCATGAGGTCGGCCACGTCATTGCGCTCACCGGGCAGCCAGGCCAGATCACCCACACCCGCCTGCTCCAGCACGGCTTGAGCCTGCGCACGCAACGGCCCATCCCCCACCATGACCAGACGCAAATTGGCTTTGAGATGAGGCGCCAGCGCCAGCGCTTGCACAAACGCCTGTGCCAGCATGGTCTGGTCTTTCACGGTTTGCATGCGGCCTACGGTGCCTACCAGCCAATGTTGTACCGGCGAAAAGGGGCACCCGGAAATGGGCTGCGGGCCAGCGGGGCCTGGGCAGAAGCGCTCAGCATCCACACCGTTGTAAACCTGCGTGATATGGCCCTGAGGAACGCGCGTTTTATGCACCAGGTCATCAGCCAGATCGCGTGACAGAGCCACGTAATGGTGCACAAAAGGCTTGTAAAAACGACGCACCCGCTGATAGGTGATGTTGTTGCCCGACAAATCATCGGCCTCACGCCCATGCTCGCCGTGCAGCCGCACCGGCACGCCGGCAGCCCAGGCCGGTGCCTGGACTTCAAGCGCCGCAAGGTTTCGGCTATGCACAATGTGCGGGCGCAACTGACGAAACAGCTTGTATAACTTGGCGTATTGCCAAACGCCCTGCCCTGGCGGCTTGCGCAGTGCGATGAACTCCACATCATTGCGCAAGATGCGCTGCTTGAACTCCGTCACCTCGGTGAGTGCCAACACCGCATGGCGATAGGCGTCGCCGGGCATGTGGTTGATGAGGTTCACCACCCCGTTCTCAAGCCCGCCGGTGTCAAAGCGGTACAGCACATGCAGCACGAGGGGACGCGGGTCATCACCATGACCATACGGTCTCACCATGACACGGGGCGCAACAACGTGGTCATTCATGATCGTCATCAGGTTTTAAACGCGGGGCAAGGCTTCACAAGCGCCAGAGGTTGTAGCCCGCGGACTGGATCGCTTCGCGGTCAAAAGCGGCCTTGACGTCGATGAAGGCACCACCGGGGACCAGCTTGCTTGCAAAATCCGCCATGCTCAGGGCTGCAAATTCGTTGTGCGCCACTGCCGCCACGATGGCATCGGCTTGCGGCATGTCGGCCCACGGCAGCAGAGGCACACCGTACTCGGCAACAGCATGGTCGGACTCAGCTTGTGGGTCAGTGACAAAAATCTCGACACCATAGGTCTTAAGTTCGTTGATGATATCGATTACCTTGGAATTGCGCAGGTCGCCACAGTTTTCCTTGAAGGTCAGACCCAGCACATTCACCTTGGCACCCTTGATGTGGCTACCGCCCGCAATCATGCGCTTGATGGTTTGCTCCGCAATGAATTTGCCCATGCCGTCATTGATGCGCCGCCCGGCCAAAATGACTTGTGGGTTGTAGCCCAGCATGTCGGCTTTGTGCGTGAGGTAATACGGGTCAACGCCAATGCAGTGGCCGCCCACCAGACCCGGCTTGAACTTGAGAAAGTTCCACTTGGTGCCAGCCGCTGCCAGCACCTCGGAGGTGTCAATGTCAAGCTTGTCAAAGATGATGGAGAGCTCGTTCATCAACGCAATATTGAGGTCGCGCTGGGTGTTCTCAATGACCTTGGCGGCCTCAGCTGTCTTGATGCAGGAGGCGCGGTGCACACCAGGGACGATGATGGTCTCATAAAGTTTGGCAACTTTGTCCAGCGTCTCAGGCGTGTCGCCAGAGACAATTTTCAGGATTTTGGTAAGCGTGTGCTCTTTGTCGCCGGGGTTGATGCGCTCAGGCGAATAACCGACAAAAAAGTCTTGCTTCCATTTCAGTCCGGATTCGCGCTCCAGCACCGGAATGCACACGTCTTCTGTGGCACCGGGGTACACGGTGGACTCATACACCACCACCACGCCTTTTTTCATGTGGCGACCCGCGCTGGTGCTGGAACCAATGAGCGGGCGAAAATCTGGAATGTGGGCGTTGTCCACCGGGGTAGGAACAGCCACCACGATGATGTCCGCTTCAGCCAGCATGCGGGGGTCGGCGGTGTACACCGCGTGCGGGGACTGACGCATTTCATCGTCTGTCAACTCGCGGGACGGGTCCACGCCTTTCAGGCACGAATCCACCTTGGACACCGCAATGTCAAACCCGATGGTGCGAAAGTGTTTGCCAAACTCCACCACCAATGGCAACCCCACATAACCCAGACCAATCACTGCAACTACGCTCATTTTGGAACCTCCGCTGATTTATAAAAGATGACGCTAATTGGGTTGCTGCGCGGTCATCAGCAAGGTGTTGATGGCCGCATAGTTGTCTGATAGAAATGATTCAAGCACCGCATCGGCGCTGCGGGTTTGGTCACCTGTCGGGGTGTAAACCACCAACACGGCAGACGCATCGCCATGCCCGCTGAGGCGATAGAACGCGCTGTAAACCTTGGCCAAATAGTCATTCGCTGTCAAGCGGCCATTGATCCAATAAATTTGCCAAACCAACAGGCGGCTTTGCATATCTGATGTGGCCAAAGCGCTCTGACGCAACTCGGCAGTGCGTACCGCCACGGCTTGACCACCGGCAACCACCGAACGCACGCCAGACGACACCCGCGACCATTGGGGGTCTTTGCTGGGCACCAGCACATTGCTGGAACTGACCAGCTTGCGGCTGTAATCCTGCTGGTGGTAATAACCCAGATACAAGCCCACACTTTGACGCTGACCCTGACCCCCGCTGGCGTAGCTGGTGTTGATTTCAGCGGACGGGTTTTCAAAACTGGGTTTGAAATCTGCCACTGGTTCTCTGACGGCACGCCAGTGGTCAGCCAATGCCGCAGGTGCCTTGAGTGACACTGTGGCGGCGCCTTCGCTTCGGCTCATGGCCAGGAGGGCTGCTTGCGGCACGGCCACCAGCAGGGCAAAAGCCGCAGCCAACGCCCATGTCTTGGTGGCATCAAACGACGCCTTGGGTGCACCAGGGTCAGAGGCTGGTGGAAACAGCGCTTTGTCAGGCTCAGTCCAACGCGCGCCAATCACAAACATCAGCAAGATGACCACGCCAAAAAAGACCCAACCATAGATCAGATGATCAACCCCTGCAGCGAGCTTGTTGCCCGAGAGGTGGCCGAGCATGACGATGAAATAGGCACGCATCCAGTTTGCAACCACCGGCACCACCAAAGAGACCAACACAAACACCACACGGCGACGGTTGGACTGGTAATTCAAATAGGCAAACAACGTACCCACGGTGAGCGAGGCCAGCAAATACCGCACACCGCTGCAGGCCTCAACCACCGACCAGTACCCAGAAGGAATGACAAATTGCAAGCCCTCACGATAGACCGCAATGCCACTCAGGCGCAGCGCCAGAACGGTGAAGTTGGCCGTCCACTCCATCAGCTGGGGCATGAAAAATTCACCAATGGGCACCGCGAAAAATAAAAAACCCAGCGGGAAAGCAATCAGTCGCGCCACTGGCAAACCCAGCACCGCCGGCACCGCCAACACCAGCAGGCTCACCAGCGCGAGCTGGGTCACGGCATTGACAGCCACCAAATCACCCAGCAACCAGGCAAAGGCTACGCCCGCCACCAGCACCAGCATGCTGAACATGGGCTGCGGCGTCTGGGCCGCCAGCAAGTGGCGCTGACGCCAGATAAGCCACAGCGAAATCGGCGGCACCAAAAAGGCATGGGCAAAGGTTTCAGACCGGTGCCAAATGGTGACCATGGCCACCCCCGTGTCACGGTACAAAAACAAAATGCCGGTTAATAGCAACAGCAGCACAGGCAACGCCTGACGCCAGGCCGATGCTGCTCGAAAGCTTGGCGCAAACCCCAACTGCCCAACAATAGCGCTCATGCGTGATCTCCGGTGAGGGGCGGCACGGCCAAATAACGGTCGAGACGCCCCAAGTGTGTAGCCCAACTGCTTGCCTCGACCCGCCGCCGGGCGGCCTGGCCCAGTGCAGCGGCCCGGGCCGGCGCCTTGAGCAAGGCATCCATCTCCTGCACAAAATCAGAAGCTTGTGCGGCAGAAACAAGCGCGCTGCCAGTGCGTGCGTCAATGGCATCTGCACAGGCTTTGGAGGCCACCACTGGCCGGGCCATGGCCATGGCCTCAAGGATTTTGTTTTGAATACCACGTGCCACACGCAGCGGTGCCACGACCAGAGCCGCATGCTGCAAGTAGGGGCGCACATCAGGCACGGTACCGGTCACTACCACACCCGGACCTGCCAAGGCCAACACCGCTGAAGTCGGGCTGCGACCCACGACGTAAAAACATACCTGCGGCCAGGCTTGGCGCAACTGGGGCAGGATGTCACTGACAAACCAGGTGACCGCGTCAATATTGGGCCAGTAGTCCATAGCCCCGGTAAAAACCAGCGGAATTTGTTGAGGTGATGTGATGCTGAAAAAGGGCGACGGACGCGCCGGGTCGGGGGAAAAATAGACAGCGTCGACCCCGTTGCAAAGGGTCTCCACCTGGCTGGCGCATTCAGGGGCCAGCTTGGCGAACAAGGCAGTTTCGTTGTCGGTGACAAAGAACGAACGCTGTGCCCGGGCTGCGACGGTGCGCTCATAGGCCAGCAGCTTGATGCCCTCACGTCGATAAAGCCACGACAAGGGCACAGGGTGCTGCGGCGCGTATTGCGTCCACTTGGCAGAATCCACATCCACAAAATCGACCAGCATCGGCGGCACTTGGTCCTTTGGTCGATGGGGCACGTATTGGGCCATGACGGACGAAAAAATCACGATGGTGTCAATTTGATGCTCAGCCAGTATTTGACTCACCCACGCTTGCAAGGAGGCATTTTTGTAATAACGCTCACTTAGCGACTGCTGCGTGAGCAAACCACTCAAGCTGCGCAGCCTGGCCAGCCGGGGATTCAGGTGCGCCACATGCAGGTCAGGACACATGGCGTGCACGGTGTCCACGTAAGCCTCATCAGCCGGGTCATCAACGAACGTGCCCAGGAACACGCGGTGCGTTTGGGTCAAGTGCTTGAGCAAATGGTAAGAGCGCACCTTGTCGCCCTTGTTGGGCGGATAGGGCAAGCGGTGCACCAGGTAAAGCAGGTTGCGCATGACGGTGCTCAGGCGAGGTTGCGCACAATGAAGGGGCCAAGCCAGTTGGCCAGGCCAATGGGCATGCGCCGCCAGGTGGCAATCAGCAGCTGGTATTTGGCGTTGCTGGGGTTGTTTTGCGGAATAGCGTCGCGCTTGTAGAGACAATACTCATAGTGCAAGGGTATCGGCTCGAAACCCCAGTTTTTCTTGAACGCATAGGGGCCAGTACCCTGCTTGCTGCGCCCATAGTCAAACACCTTCAAGCCGCGCGCACAGGCCCGGCGCATCAATTCCCAGTATTTGAAATCGTTGGCAGCGAGCTCGCGCGCGGGTTCAAGGTCGCCAGCGTAATAAGGCAAGACTTCATCACGAAAATAGAAACTCAGCACACTGCTCAAACTGCGCCCATCAGGTGCCACCACGGTGAGCACTTCGCAATCCGTGCCAAAAACCGCCATGAGTGTCTGAAAGTATTTTTTGGGCATAGCCGGCGTGCCATGCCGGTGCACGTTGTCGGCAAAAACGGCAAAAAAACGGTCTGCGTTGTGGTCGATTTCACTGACCAAACCATTCTTGATGCCTTTTCTCACCATGGCGCGTTGTTTGCGCGGAATGGCCAACAGATTGGCTTCAACGTCCGGCAGTATCTCTTTGCGAAACGTCACATAGAGGTCTTGGGTTGGCCAGTCAGTGTGGCGCGGCTGAATGTTGCGCAGTTCAAGATGTGCCACGCCCAAGGCCTTGGCAATTTGCTGGGCCTCCAGTTCCAGTGCTTCGGCCGCCTCGGGGGTGAGCGCCGCCACACCCCCATAAACGGCAAACGGCAAACTGGTGAGCGAGTTGCCAAACAGCCAGCTGTTGACATGGCCCAACGGCAACACGCCCTGAATCTGGCCATCAAGCTCGGCATACAAGAAATAGCTCTCGTGATGAAAAACATCGGAGACGATTTTTTGCCAGCCGGCGCGATGAAAAAAAGTGGCCGCCGCACAGACCATGACAAACGCGTCCCAGCGAATGGCAGTGGCAGAGTCTTGCGGCAACAGGCGCTTGATGGTCAGCATGAGCAGCTCAATTTGAAGCCGTGGTGATGGCCTGAAGAACCGGTTTATCCAGAAAAATCTGGTCCATCCGACCCCATGTGAAATCACTCAGCAAGCGGTTCAGGCGGCCTTCCATGCGGTGGATGTTGACGTAATGCCGAAACTGGGTTTTGCGACTGATGCCCGCAATGCGAGGCTGACCTGTGTCGATCTCCCAGGGGTGAAAATAAAACACGCCTGACTCGCAGTCGTTGGCATTGACCCGGCCCAGCATCCAACGCGACAACGCGTAGGGCAGCAACCTGAAATAGCCGCCGCCACTGGACGGGAAGTTGCGCTTGAGTACGCGCAGGGTGGTGATGGGGATTTCCATCAAACCAGGACGCACTTCGTAGGCAAAGCGGGGGGAATCGGGCATGCCATAGTGGTCATGCTTGATCGGGTAAACGCTGGAACTGTAGCTGTAGCCAGCGCGGGCCAAACAATCAAAGGCCCAGAGGTTGCGCTTGCCTATAGAGAAACTGGGGGCACGGTAACCCCGCACTTCTGCGTCAGTCAAGTCTTCCAGAATAATTTTGGCCAGCTGAACGTCTGCAAAGAAAGCTTCTTCGGTCTGGTCACTGGCACGCTCGTGGCCATAGCCGTGACTGGCCAGTTCATGGCCCTGCGCCACAATGAGCCGCACCACTTGCGGGTAGCGCTCTGCAATCCAGCCCAGCGTAAAAAAGGTAGCTTTGGTGTCGTGGCTGGCCAGCATCTCCAGCACGCAATCGATGTTGCGCTCAACCCGGCATTCGCGCGTATTCCACTCAGAGCGTGCAATGTGCGGCGCAAACGCAGAAACCTGAAAATAGTCTTCCACATCAATCGTCAACGCATTGGCAATGGGCAACGCTGGCATAGGGTTGTGCGACATGGGTTGGGTTCAGTTTGAGCGGCTTGGGCTACGCATCAACCAGGCGTACAAATCAGCCGCCATACGTTCGGCGGCATGACCATCCCAAAACTCAGGTACCCGACCTCGCTTGCCGCGCCCGTTCAGGATGTCTTGCATAGCCGCCAAAATGGCGGATCGGTCACGCCCCACCAGAGTGTTGGTGCCTTGCGCCACAGTGATGGGTCGCTCGGTGTTCTCGCGCAAGGTCAAACATGGCACACCGAGGGCTGTGGTTTCTTCCTGCAAACCGCCCGAATCGGTGAGCACGACTGCGGCGCCCGCCATCAGTCCCAGCATGTCAAGGTAGCCCTGCGGCGGCAGCAACGCCATACGCACCGGATCAATCAAGTCCGTTAGACCAAAACGCGCGATGTTGCCGCGGGTGCGTGGGTGCAAGGCGAAAACCAATGGCAAATCAACGGCCACCTCACCCAGCACGCCCAGCAAGGCGCGCAGCGTGTCAGCATCATCCACATTGGAGGGCCGGTGCAAGGTGACCACACCGTAACCCGCAGGGTCGGATAAAAACTGCGGATCGACATGGTGCGCCTGCAGGGTACTTTGGGCACTGGGGGCATTGGCGCGTCCAAACACCACCGAGTCAATCATGACGTTGCCAACAAATGCCATTCTCTCGGCGGGAATGCCCTCCCGCACCAGGTTGTCTTGTGCCGTGCGCTCGGTGAGGTACAGGCGGTCTGAAATCTGGTCAGTCAGAACACGGTTGATTTCCTCCGGCATGGCGCGGTCATTGCTGCGCAAGCCCGCCTCAACGTGCACCACCGGCACATCTTTTTTAACAGCCACCAGCGCGCATGCCAACGTGGAGTTGACATCACCCACAACCACCACGCATGACGGATTGTGGGTGTCGACCACGGGCTCAAAACAGCGCATGACTTCAGCCGTCTGAACCGCATGGGTGCCAGAACCCACCTCCAGATTGACATCCGGACGTGGCAGGTGCAGGTCTTCAAAAAGGCGGTCACTCATGTCTTTGTCGTAATGCTGTCCGGTATGCACCAGCAGCACCGGCAGTGGCGGCGTATGGGCGGCCATGGCCCGCAAAATGGGTGCCATCTTCATGAAATTTGGGCGTGCACCGACCACGCACATGACAGGACGCAAAGGACTCATGATTCAGTTTCCCTGCTTGGTTTTGTGACCGCCTTCACCAGCTTTTGCAGCATCGAGAGCACCTCCACATTTACCCGCTCCAGACGCAGCACACTTCGTTCGATCCGGCTTAAACGGTGGTCATGCTGCTCCGCTGCCAAACCATTGATCTGACTCGACATGGCGCCGGCCAGGCTTGGCGACACGTGTAATTTATCCAGGTCAATATCCAGCTCTGAGAACACACCCAACCCTTGCCTGGCAGCGTCACTCAAGTCGCTTTTGGCGTGCTGGCCTGAGTTAGCTGGTGTTGCCGACTCCTCATGCAATTCGGTCACCACCTCAGTAACTTCATCAAAACCAAAAGTATCTTTGTCGCCCAGGAAACCAAGCAGCAAGAGTCGGTCACAAATCAGGTTGATCCGTCTTGGGATACCGCCCGATGCAGTGAACACCAGTTCATACGCAGCCGCATCAAAGCTGGGTCGACCTGTGGCCCCCGCACATTTAAGGCGGTGCTCAATGTAGCCTTGCGTCTCAACCGCATCCAATGGGCCGATGTGACAGGTTGCGGTCACGCGCTGGCGCAGTTGCTGCATGTCGGGGCTTTGCAAAATAGCCCGGAACTCAGGCTGCCCGACCAAAAACGTTTGCAGCAGTGCCTGCTGCCCAAACTGAAAATTTGACAGCATGCGCAACTCTTCAACGGCCTGCATGGACAGGTTTTGCGCTTCGTCAACAATCAACAGACAGCGCTTGCCCTGGCTGGCCTGACTGACCAAAAAGGCCTCAAGTGACATCAGCACATCTGACTTGGACGCGTCTTTGACACGCACACCGAAGGCCGCGCCCACCATGCGCAAGGTGTCTTCGGCACCCAGCTGGGTCGTGACCAGGTTGGCAGCAACAACGCGGCTGGCGTCAAGACTGTCAAGCAGGCCACGCAAAATGGTGGTTTTTCCGGCGCCCACCTCACCGGTGATGACAATGAAACCCTCGTTGCGCTGCACACCGTAATCAAGGTAAGCCTTGGCGCGGCGGTGCTGCTTGCTGCTGAAGTAAAAACCGGGGTCAGGATTGAGCTGAAAAGGTTTGCTGCTCAGCCCGTAATAAGACTCGTACATGGCTTAAAACTGCATAATCAGGTTGCCAATGAGCGCGTTTTCGGTGTAGGGCGCAATGCCATCGAAAACAACGCGCCGAACGCCCAAGACTGCACTGGTTCTCTTACCCAGCCGACCCGTGAGGGTCAGGTTGAGTGAGCGCAAACGGATATCTTGCGTGTTGTTGTCTCCTGACGTCTTTTCATGCGACCACATCACACCCAACACATAGACAGGTGTTAACCGGTGCGCCAAATTCACACTGAATCCCTGCTGACGCACCTGGGATGCGGCAGACAAGTCGTCAAAACCCCTCGACACCATGTCGAGTCGGCTGCTGTGGGTGCGGGTGGCCATGAAAGTAAGGGTGTCACGCAGCCCGAGCAGTGAAAACGACAGGTTCTGGCGGCGTTGCAAGGACACGGCTGACGACAAAAAACTGCTCACCACGGTGGCCGAAGGGTTGATGCCATAGGTTTGCAGGTAGGCATTGACCAACGCGGCACGCGCCACCGGGTCTGGCTCGGTGGACGCAAATTGACTGAACAACAAGTCGTACACCGAACCCAGGCCGGCCACGCCCGATTGACTGGGTGTGCTTGACACATCTCTGGTGTCTGAAAACATCCAGACCGAGCGCGGGCCGCGGTGCTGGAAACCCACACTGTGGGTGTTACCAAAAGCGTGCTGACTGCGTGACGCAGACAATTGGGTGGTTTCTGAGGGCGCCCAATTCACGCCAAAACTGTGGGTGGCGGAATTTTGTTGGGCAAGACTGGCGTAGTCATTGGATTCACGTCCACCGCTGACAAACACATTGAGTTGCGGAGTGATGGCATAAGACAGGCCCAAGCTGAATTGGTCAGCCTCGGTGGCGCGGCCCGCGCTGTAGTCAACGGTTTGGCGACTGGCATTGGCTGACCAACCCAAATTTCTGAACGCACTGTTGCCGCTTAACACCGCTGAGACATTGGCAGTGTCTACGTCTGATGCGGCGTTTGAGTCACTTCGTGTGGTGCTGCGGCTGTAGCGCACTTCGTAATCGGCCGCTTGCCCCAAACGACCGCGCACATAGGGCGAAACACGGTAGTTGGAGACTTCTGCCTGATTGCCATTCACCAAAGAGTCAGCGGCAGATTGTGTGCCAAAAGCCGACACGGACTGCTGTGAAATCGTGCCAGAAAAATCAACAAAAACCCAGTTGTCGATTGCCTCATAGGTACCAAAGGTATTAAGCGCATTCTGGATTTCGGTCCGATTGGGTGCTGAATTTTGCGCATACACCACCTGACTCAGACCCAAATCAAAATACGTCTTGAGTCGGGTGCCGGAAATATTGATGCGAATGCCGGGCGTGATTTCGGTGATTTGCTCGGACTGCGCATTGCGCTCGACCAGCCGCACGTTGTCGGTCATCGTCTCGGACACCGACACGCGTGGCGTCACACTCACCTCGCCCCATGCTGCCGTTGACGTCGCAAGCCACAAGCTTGTCAGCGAAACCAGCAGCTCAGGCCGGTACTTGCTCTTGCCCATAGCCATAGCCGTAACTATTTCCGTAGCCGTAGCCATACCCGTAGCCCCCTTTGAAAACCGTATTGGCCTTGTTGAGCAGCAGCAACTTGACAGGACAAGACTCAATGGTGGCCAAAGCTTGCCGAACTTCTGACTGCAGGGTTCGTCCGGAATGCACCACCAACACAATTTGTCCCATGTGGGTTGCCAGCACGCGCGCCTCAGTGGTGGGCAACAGTGGCGGCGAGTCAAACACAATGATGCGGTCTGAATAACGCGTGGCAATGTCTTCCAGCAAGCGCGTCATGGCGTCACTGGCCAACAACTCGGTGGCACGCGGGTGCGGTGTGCCGCTGGGCAAAATCGTGAGCTTGTCAATATTGGTTCTGAGCAGCACGCTGGACAAATCCACAGACCCGTTCACCACCAAGTCCAGCAAACCGGGTCCGCTGGGCAAGCCCAGCATGTGCATGATGGACGGCCGGGCCACGTCCGCATCCACCAGCATCACCGTGTTGTCCAGCTCAGTGGCAATGCTCATGGCCAGATTGAGTGCAGTGAAACTCTTACCCTCTCCGGGCAAGGCGCTGGTGATCATGATCAGATTGCCATGTTCAACGAGCGAAGCCCCCCGGCCCATGGCGTTTTTGATCAGCGGCCGCTTGATGACCCGGTATTGGTCGGCAATTTGAGAGCGCGGCGCGTTGGGGCTGACAATTCCTGAGGAAACCAAGGCGTCCATATCGATCTCAATGTGGCGCGACGTTTGGGCAGATGGCCCTTCTGGGGCATGCGCAGCCCCCGCCGTGGTCTGCTCCGGAACAAGTGCAGGCATTGGGGTTATGGCAGGTACATCGGCACCTGCCAGGCGAAGCTGCTCCAGGCGGTTGGCCGCCTGCTCAATCAAGCTACTCATAATTTTTTCATCCTGGTCACCCCACAATCAGGAACAAAGCCAGCATTCCTGCCATCACGGCAACCACCAGACTTCCGGTAGCTGCCAAAAACCGTTTTAATTCCGTCTTACGCTGCCGCACAGTGCCATCGCCCATCACCAATGTCACCACCCCAAGCAGTGGCAAGCCCAAGGTGTAAGCCATGGTGCGGGCGTCATAAAAAACAGCACGAAACTGGCTCATGACAAAAGTAGCGCCCATGCCCGCAGCCAAACCTGCCAGCAGCGCCAGTGGCAACAACAGCATGCGATTGGGTGCCACGGGCTTCGGGGAAGCCCGTGGTGGGTCAATCAGGCGGAAATCTACAACGCCGGCAGCGCTCTCCAGTTCACCAGACATGGTGGCGGATTCGCGCCGGGACACCAAGTCGGTGTAATTTCTCTTATTGACCTCGTAATCACGGTTCAGTTGGGAATACTCGGCCTCGATTTGGGGCGCGGTTTTCATCATCTCGCGGGCCCGGCCGTACCGCGTTTCGAACTCCCCCACTCTGGCACGCAAAGCCGCCACCTGCACCTCAGAGCCGGCCAACATGCGATTGAGCTCCTGGTACGCCAGGCTGTTGCTCGACGCTGCCGCCGGGTTGGCCATGGCCAACTTGCGCAGCTCTTGCACTTCTTTGCGCTTTTGCACCTCCAAATCTTTGATCAGGCGCCGGGTGTTGACCACATCGGGGTGTTCCTCGGTAAAGCGCTGCAGCAAGGCATCCAGGTTGCTCTTTTGGGCGGCAATACGGCTGTCAACTTCAGGCGTTGCAATCGACATGGCAGACTCTTGCAGCAAACTCATTGATGTGATGTCAGTGTTTTGAGTCTTTTCCGCCTCAAGCTGGCGCTTGGCTGCATCGCGGGCGTTTTCGGCTTCACGCAGTTCCAGCCGTGCTTGGCTGAGTTGGGCGCTCACAGTGCCGAGCTGCCCGGCCATGTCTCTGCCATCAGGGTTTTGAAGCTCAATGTTTCGGATTTTGTAGTCTTTTAACCTGGCCTCGGCTTCTTCCAGCTTGGCGACATAACCCTTGATCTGCTCGTCAATGAACTGCTTGGCTGCGTCGGAATCTCTGCGCGTGCTGCCCAGGCTGGATTCGACAAAAATAGAAACCAAAGCCTGCACCACTTTCTTGGCTTTGTCAGGACTGGTGTCAAGATACGACAGCAGGTAAATGTTGTCGCGCCCCACATTTTGAATCTTCAACGTGGCCATCAGCTGCTCAATCAACGCATCCTGCGCGCTTTTTGACTTGCTTTCCAGGTCAAGGTCCGCCATGCGAATGAGTTTTTCAATATTGGGGCGGCTGATCAGCGTTCGGCTGAGCATGCCCACCTGTTGTTCAATATTAGGCTGCACCGCCAGGCCAGACATGAGCGGCTTCAAAATCGACTGGGTGTCAACAAATATCCGCGCACTGGCTTCGTATTTATCGGGCGCAGAGAGCACCCAAAAACTCCCTAGGAGGGTAATGACCCAGGCCACCAGAACGCCCAGCCAACGATGTTTCCACATGCCGCGGGCAGCAGTCGAGATTTGACCAATAAGCTCATCCATATGAATCGTGTCTTTGTGATCGAGGTTAGAACACTGCAGGGCTCGTTACCAAGCCAGGCAGCCCACAAGAAATGACCAGCCGGTACTAGAACCAGCCTTGCGGAATGATCAGGATGTCGCCGGGCCTCATCTCGACATTGGCAGAAATGTCGCCTCGCTTGACGAGGTCCTTGATGCGCACTGAATAGCGCTTGTTACCCTCAGCGGCGCGGGTGATGGAGGCGCCATTGCCATCGGCGAAATCAGTCAGGCCGCCGACCGCAATCATCACGTCAAGCAGCGTCATTTGTTGTTTGTAGGGCAAGGCCTGCGGCTTGGCGGCTTCGCCCACCACGCGAATCTGTTCACTGTAAGGGCCCACAAACCCGGTGACGATCACCGTGACAACCGGATCGCGCACCAGCTTGCTCAAAACTTTTTCAACCTCACGGGCGATCTCGATCGACGTCTTGCCCTGTGCCACCAGCTCATCCACCAACGGCATGGTGACCTTGCCATCCGGGCGCACCGGCACCGACATGGAAAGCTCAGGGTTACGCCAAACAATGATGTTCAGGGAATCCCCTGGACCCACGATGTAGTTGTAGTCTGGCGTGGCCGCAGCTGCCGGCGCTACCGGATAGCTGGATGACAGACCGGCGCAAGCACTGACCAGGCTGGCCAGTAGCCCGATCAGAAGCCATCGAGCGGCAGAATTCAAAGAAAAGATGACATTGTTCAAAGTAAATCTCCCTGTGAGACCGGTCAGCAATAGACCGTTTGAAAGCAATGTAATCTGTAAATAATCTCGACACTTGCGAAATCTCACGTCTAGCTGAACTGGCATTATTTTTGTCAGAACCACTCCATCAAGCCGACTTTCGCCCGCGCAACACTGGTCGAATGAACTTTAGGAGCAGTTGCGCATGCTGATCGGCTGGCAAGCCTTTGACCTCAAGCTGGTGATGACCCTAAACTGGCATCACCCTCAGCAGTCGCTTCTGCGCGGCTGTGCTGAGTTTTTTGATTGGAGTTACCAATGAATATGCCAGTACACGTGTTGTCCGCTATTGAACAATGGCAAAACCTGTTAGGGCCTGCTCAGGTATTGACCGGTGCAGCGGTTCAAACCGCTTACGGTGCCGACGCCAGTGGACACGAACGCCGCATACCGGCAGCCTTGCGGATAAACGACAGCGCATTGCTACCTGATGTCATGCGCATTGCCAACGCCCAGCGCGTGGCGGTGTACCCCATCAGCACCGGCAAAAACTGGGGCTATGGCACGGCGCTGCCAGCGCGAGATGACTGCGTCATCATTGATCTGGGGAACCTGCAAAAAATAGTGCACTTTGATGCCGAACTTGGCGTGGTTACGTTGGAGCCCGGTGTGACCCAAGGCATGCTGGCGGACTTTTTGGATGCAGGCCATCATCCGTTTTTGGTTCCCGTGACCGGCGCTGGCCCCAGTTGCAGCATTCTGGCCAACGCGCTGGAACGTGGCTACGGAGTCACACCTTATGTCGACCATTTTGGCGCCGTAACCGACATTGAAGCCGTGCTAGCCGACGGCAGCCTATACCGCACTGCGCTGCGTGAAGCGGGCGGCGAAGAACTGGCGCGCCTCTTTAAATGGGGCATTGGACCCTACTCCACCGGCTTATTCACCCAAAGTGGCTTTGGCATTGTGACGCGCATGAGTCTGGTTTTGGCGCGCCGCCCCGAGTGCGTCAAGGTTTGCCTGTTCAGCCTGAAAGACGATGCATTGCTGGAGCCAGCCGTGTTATGCATCCGCAGCATCATGAGCCGTCTGGCTGGCACAGTAGGCGGCATCAACCTGATGAACCAGCACCGCGTGCTGAGCATGGCCGCGCCCTTTCCTTTTGACCGCGTCGCATCAGGCGGCCTGATGCCGCCCGAGGTATTGCGGGCCATGGGCAAGCAATACCAAGTATTTCCATGGACGGGGTTTGGAACTTTGTATGGCACAAAGCGCATGGTGGCCGCCGCACAGAAGGAAATCAGATCGGCACTGGGCGACATCGCCTGCCGCATGATGTTTCTAACACCTCAGCGCGCCCAGCAACTGGCGGGTCTAGCCAAGTTTTTGCCTGGCAAATTTGGTCGGGGCATTCAGGGCATGACAGCCACGCTAGCTAAATCTCTTGAGCTGGTAGCCGGCCGGCCAAACGAAACCGCCATGCCGCTGGCTTATTGGCGCAACCCCAAGCCCCAGGTAGGCAACTGGAAGGACCCATCAGCCGACGGCAGTGGCTTGATGTGGTATGCCCCGCTGGTACCCATGCGTCCTGCGGATGTGCGCGCCTACGTGAACATGGTGAAAGACATCACCCCGCGCTATGGGCTAGAGCCACTGATCACTTTCACCACATTGAGTGACAGGTTGTTTGATAGCACCGTGCCACTGGTGTTTGAGCGAGACAATCCGCAAGCCGTGATCGCTGCCGCTGCGTGCTACAAAGAACTGCTGCACACCGGCCGAGATAAAGGCTGGTTTCCGTATCGGGTGGGCATCAACACCATGCCGACTTTGGTGGAACTGCAGACTAACGCCAGAACTTTTCATGACCGCCTGCGGCGTGACCTTGATCCAAATGACGTTTTGGGTCCAGGGCGGTATCGGTGATCTTCGCAATGAAGCCGATTGATGATCTATTAGATTTCACCGAAATCACTTTAAAAAGTGTCAGGTTTTTTTACACACTGCATTTGCCATACGCATCAAGAGGACACCATTCATCAAAAAAAATAAAAAAACTGTTTTTTTTCAATGACTTACGGAAAATTGTAAGAACGGGCACACAAGATGCTTAACTACGTTGTGCCGGGCGATTAGCCTTGCTAAATTAGTAATACCCTTATCCCTCAAGGAGAAAATCATGAAATTCAAGCTACTCGCTCTGGCCCTGGGTGCAACAGTTGGCTTAACAGCATTCGCCGCGCCGGTGCCAGCGTTTCCAAGCGGACCAATCTACATTAAATTCGACAATCGCGAACAAATTGCCACGGTAGGTGACACTGGCTACGCCAACGAAATTAATTGGGGTGTGCTCACTGTTGCTAATATGAATCCTGGAGTAGTGACTGGGCTCAATACTATCGAAACAACCGGCCCTTCTTTTTTCAACAATATCTCCAACGGTCAAATCACTGGTATTTTTTATGGTGTCCAGGGGCTTCCTTCGGGGACGGGTGGCAATCTCTTCCCTGCAACCGGTGGGTTTATGGATCTCTATTATCGTGACTTGAGCGTATTGAGTGTTACGAACTTAGCAGCATCAGGACCTGGAGTCCGTACGTCGCAATCCACAGCAACTGGTTTTACCGATGGTGATTTGTTGGTACACCTTGCATTTGCTTCCGGCATTAACGCTAATAGCCTCAGCGTATTCATCAACGGGACGACAATACCCAGTTCTGCTGGCTTTGCTGGGTTAGCAACTTCCTATGCAAATGTGGCAGATTTCAACGGAGACACCATCATTGATGCTGCTGATGGTGCCTACGCTACAGCTCTGAATTCCGACTTCTTCACGCCACTTGCAGGTTTGACTCGTGACGTTCGGTTTCGTAATATTTACGAGACTCTAACCGCATGGGACGGTGTTACCACTGGTTGCGCGACAGGTCAGGGAAGCTGCGTACTTGGTGCTTTCTCCACAGACCCCGCTACAGCATATGCAGTACCAGAGCCAGGGAGCTTGGCATTAATGGGCTTGGGAATGTTGGGTATGGTCGCATTGCGCCGCCGTCGCAATTCCTAAAATTAACATCTCAGACGCGGCCTCTTCGGAGGCCGTTTTTTTGGCCTAATTTTCTGCAGTTGTCGGATATATTCACAGTTATGCCCAAACTCATCGCTCTGCTGCTGCAGATTCCCATCTCATTGACCATCATCGCTTTTGTGCCTACCAATCTAGGCAAACTAGCCGCTTTGCTGGTGTTGTGGGCAGCGACCTTTCGCAAGCTGAGCAAGCCAGAGCTCATTTTCTATGTCGGTGTCTGCGTTTTTTTCACGCTGATGAATGCAGCATCTCTGAAACAAGGAATTTTTGCATTTGCCGAACCCGATGTACTGGGTATGCCTGTTTATGAGTTGTTCATGTGGGGCTTTTACCTGCTGCACCTCAAGCGGGTGTTGGACGGGCCGACACCAGTGGGTAACCGGGCTGTGGTGTGGGTCTTGGCGCTTTTGTACGCTGCGGCTTTTGCGACCATTGCGGATGCGCAAATCTTGCTGGCAGTAACTGGCATCTTGCTGGTGATCGGGTTAATGCTGTTCCATGAACCGCACGATCTGGCTTACACCGGTTACTTGATTTTGTTGGGGGCAGCCATCGAATACACCGGGGTTTATAGCGGCCAGTGGGCATACCCTGGAGACCCTTTAGGTGGCGTGCCCTTTTGGTTTATCACCATGTGGGGTGGGGTGGGCTTGTTCACCCGGCGACTGATTCTGCCTATCTTGGCGCATTACGAAAGCCGCACCAGTGGTGCAGCAGCACCTTCAGCATAACAATCGCAATCACCAGGCGGGCAAATTCTTCGAGTTGGGCAAACTCCCGATACGGAAACATGCTGGCCATTTTTGGCGATTATTACGCAACCGTCTCTGGGTCGTATACCAATATGTTCAGATATTCACGTCCCAAATCAGTTGAGCAGAGCCAGGATATGGCAGTTGACCCGATTCAACTGCCTGGCGTCACTGCGCCTTGAAACCGCTCTCCGCAATGATGCGCGTCCAGGTTTTGGCGTAGGCTTGTTCACGGCTGGCCAGTTGCGCCGAGGTCATGTAGCCCACGGTCAGGCCCATGACAGTCAAGCGGTCGCGCACATCAGGCAAGGCGACCACTTTGGCCACTGCGTTCGACAATTTGTCAATGGTGGCTGCGGGCGTGCCTTTGGGGGCAAAAATGCCGTAATACGGCACGTCTTCAAAGCCTGCCAAACCCAGTTCGGTAAAGGTTGGCACATCAGGCAGTGCAGCTTGACGCGTTTTACCCATCACTGCCACCATGCGAATCTTGCCCGCCTTCTGGTTCTCAATAAAGTCTGGCACAGAGCCCACACCGGCATGAATCTGGTTGCCCAGCATGTCGGCCATCATGGGCGCGCTGCCGCGGTACGGTGCGGCTTGCAGGTCAATCTTGTATTTTTGGCCGATGACCTTGACCAGAAACTCAGGCACCGACGCCGGTGCGGGCACGCCCACGGTGTCTTTTCCTGCGCCCTGCTTTTGCACCCAGGCCACGTATTCCGCCATGCTTTTGGCGGGTGTGCCGCCAGACACGGCCAAACCGTTCACAAAGGTGGCAAAACCGGCCACTGGCACAAAGTCACGGGCCGATTCGTAACCCGGATTTTTCACCACCAGCGGCAAAATCGTGATGGTGTGGTCATGCGACAAAAACAGCGTGTTGCCATCTGGCTTGGCCGCCTTGAGTGCTTGCGCGGCGATTTGGCCACCGGCGCCGGCCTTGTTTTCCACCACCACAGGCGCGCCAATCTGGTCTTTGAGCTTGTCGGCCAGAATGCGGGCAATGGCATCGGTGCCGCCACCGGCCGGGAACCCGACCATCAGTTTGACCGGGCCAGTCTGCGCCTGTGCCACGGTGACGGCAAGCAACGTACCCACCGCCAGGGTTTTGGCGACGCATTGAATCCACTGACGAACTTGAAACTGAACCATAAAAACTCCTTAAAAAATAGAACGCACGGGGGTTTGCGTCCCCGTCAGCCAGCACATTTTGCCCGTTGAGGTCACCCGCTTGCTGGCTGCATAAAAAAAGAGCTCAAATGGAAGCCACTTCTCTGGGGGGACGTAACCCCACCGATATCATCAACCTGATCGGGTCATAGGGTTAGATTTGGCTCTTGGCCCAGTACAAGGAGTCGCCTGGCACCGCCAAACAAGTGAAATTCACGGCAACACCATTTCACAGAAGTTGTTTGCCGGTCGACGCGCCCAAACTTCAATTCGTGCCCACAACCACTGCAACCCATCGAACTGGCCACTTTGCAGGCCATGGTCCGCATTAGCCAAAGGAATATGGCAGCCCGATGCCAAGAGGCTTTGAGATTGCTCCGTGAAACGCTGGTACGCGGCTTCAGGAACCAATGCATCAGCCCCACCCCAAACGCGCAGCAATGGCCATGGGGCATCCAGCAACGGCTGCGTCAACTTCCAGCTCCAAAAGTCACGCCAGTAGCGAAGCGTGCGGCCCTCATGAATCGTGTCATCGCTGGCATCCGAACTTTGCAAACTCGCCAATACCGTCCAGGCCGACCATTGCCCCAACCGACGCGCCTGGAGTTGGCCGGTTTCCAGCGGGTCCAGACCGGGTGCAGAAATCATCACCAAGCCCGCAAGATGCGGCACTTCTGGCGCCAAATCAGGCAAAAGCTCCGCGCCTTCTGATATCCCCATGAGCAACACAGGCAATGCCGGGTCATGGGTATTGGGTTGGTGTGGGCCTGTGAAGTAAGCCCGCAACGCAGCGCGTGCATGGTCGCGCCAGGCAGACAAGGTGTCATTTTGAACAAAGTCCGGCGAACAATCTGCGGCCAATCCGGCGTCAACATTCACACCCGGCTTGTGCAGCACCAACAACGCGGCATGCAGCATCCCGGCAAAGTAGCGCTTGGCGACCGGCCCCCAGCCAGTACAGCCCGAACCCGGCACCACCACCACGACATAACGCGCAGGCAAAGCCACTGCTGAACGCTCTAAAACCTGCAACGCCACATCTGGACGGCCACCGGGAAGTGCAATCAGGGACCATCCGGCAGACGGGGAGAGTTCAGGCCGGGCAATCATTGAGGGCTCTGCCGCGCCTGCTGAGCCGCTCAAACCCAACGCCAGCCACCAGCCCATACAAGCTGAGCGAACCCACAATGCAGTCATGGACAAGTCTGAAGGCTACCCCGCTGGGCTTAACAGGAGGTTCACCGCAAGATCATGACTTGATCAGCCTGCTGTGCGGGCTGCACTTGCGGTCGGTTGGATTGCGCCTGACCGGGAACCACCTGGACACCCGTGCGAACACCGCGCGCCATGTTGGAATCAGAATAACCTAGTTGCGAGGCCATCTGCTCATACACACTGAGTGCCAGACTCTGGGACGTTTCACGCATGACCTTGGCCCGATTCGGCGGCAAAATATCGCCTCGGTTAGACAGTATCTTTGTGTCATTGCCAGCGCCTTGTGCCGAAAATGATGCCTTGATCTCTAGGGTTTTCGTGTTGATCAGCGAAAAGTCAGCCAGCAAATCAAGTCCATACTGCATGGTGGCACTGGAAGTACCTTGCAGCGGCGAGAACTGATCGCTGAATTCAATGTGTGACAAGGTGCCAAACAGCACGTAGTCAGCGCCTTTGAACTCACCTTTTTGAATGCGGGCAACGATGTCCTTTACCTCGGGCTGGCGCACCGGCTTAGCCATCTTGCCGGTCTTGATCTGATTGAGCGTTTGCTCAGCCTTCGTCGGCTGAGGATATCCCGCATCAAAACCTTTTCCCTGAATTAACTTGAACGCCGTGCCCTTGAGCAGCGCACCCTTGATGTCGTTGGTAAACGAGCCGAGTTCGCGTTGCTCCATATAGCTGTAGGTGCCCGCGACATAAGTGCCGCTGGCTTGATGACTGGCTGACAGGCTATGACGGTTGGCTTGAAATTGGCTACTTTCCTTGTAGGTGGCGGCTTCAAAGTACTCCGAAACTGCTTCCGTGTAGGCCAGGTCCGTGACCGCGATCCGTGGCATTGACTGCGCATGTGCGGAACTCAGCAGATTGACTGACAGTACCAGCGCCGAAAGAGCGGGAATAAAAGTGCGTCTTTGCATGAGGGTGTGCCGGTTCAGCGTTTGCTGGTTTTACGAATTTCTTTTTCATCCTGCCATTCGATGCTGCCTTCTTCAACATCGATCATCTTGAGCGTGAACTTGTAAAACACATCCTTGGTGGTGGCGCTTTGTTTGACAATGCTGGTCAGCTCGCCTTCGAGCGTGTATTTGGCGGCCGTCATCTTGCCCAGCTTGGCGGTGCTGCTTTGTTTGTACAAACCACTTTGGTTCTGTCGCTGCAACTCATCTACACCTTGCTGCATCTCGGTGATGGACCGGACAAAGCGCACCTTGCCAGATTTCACCAGCGTGGTCTGGATTGAGTTCATGACATTTGTGGTATCAATGTACTCACTGGTCTTGTTTTTGACCGTTGAAATCGTGACCGTAGGGCGGCCTTGGAAAATGCCGGTTTCCAGCAAACTGCCGACCATTTTTTCAGCAATCATTTGCAGGTCAGCTGAACCAAATTCATTGGTGACCAGCTCAACCGCCTTGGCGTCCCCATAGTTCACTTGACGATCCAGCCTGACCACCGGCGATGTCAGTTTATTTGGCGGGGTGGTGCAAGCCAAAAGTGTTGAGGCAGCGCACAGCAATAAGGCAAATTTGATAGAACGGGACATGGCAATTTTTCTTTAAAAATTCTGTTTATTTGGTAACGAACACAGGTGTCACGGGGTGCGATCAGTGCGGCTCAACATTCATTTCGAGCCGGAAATCCGTCACGACAGAAGAAGGCGCAACGCTTTTGACCGTCTGCTGGGCCTGGCCCAACATCGCCATCTGCTTCCACGACTCACCGTCACCCACTTGACTGCCGTTGATGTCAAGCCAGCGATAACGGTAAAAAACCGTGCGATCACTGTTGCCCACGTTCAGTAAATCGGCCTGAACAATCAATATATCGTTGCGTCGCACGACGCGTATCTCAGGAATCCTGATGCCATTGGCATCGCCGCGCAACGCCACTTTGGCAGCAATGGCGGCTGAAGTACCCGGCTCATGCTGGGCTTGGGCGCCCAGTGCCAGCGCAGCCGTCAGCGCCAGCATCAGTTTTTTCACAGCAATCATGTGTGCAGCTTTCTTTACTTGGGTTAGGGGGTGACTTTGCCGGTGACAACGGCAACTGACTTCTTTGGCTCAGTTTTGACCCGGGTTTTCGACTTGGGCACGGCGTTCGTGGCAGCTGCTGAAGGCTTAACGTCTGCCGCCAGCACAGGTGCCTGTGCAAGCAATTGACCAAAATTCCCGACATCACCGACGATCACACTTGTGTTGTACAAGCGCAAAGGCACCAGGGCATATTGCCCGCCCACTTTGACATTGAAGCCACGACCATCGATTTCAACTTTGTGTTCACCCTCTGGCAAATAGCCTCGCGCCACATAGACCCGACCCGGCAAACTGCGCCACAACCGGTCATCCGCTTGCTCGGTCACAACCGAGGCCACTGAACCGGCGATGCTACCCAGCAAACCACCATGTTTTGCCAACTGGTCTTGCATGACACCCTTCACAATGGCACGCGTCACGCCGCGAAACACCATGCCGGGCATTTCGTCCTTGAGGGCACGACGTGCCATCACATTGACATCCACCACGCTGTCTAGCTTGAGTTGTTGGCCTGCAACGACCAGCTTGCTCAACGACGGGTCTGATGATGGCTCAATCGTCGGGTATGAAATGCTGACCGTCCGGATGCTGGCCCCAACCGGCACGGGGAGTGTGAAGCCTTTGGGTTTGCGTGCAGGCGCATCGCCAGCCTCGACGACAAACAACACATCGGTCATGCGTTGGCGCCGCTTATGGGTAAAGCCGGTGCGGGTGTCCAGACCCCGCAGCCCGTCCTCCAAAATACCGGTGTTGGGCTTGAGTTCGATGGCCTTGCGGTAGCCTGGTGCCGCCATGCCAGGCTCGTTCAACACCTCATACAAAAAACCGGCAAGGTAATGGCTCAAGGCGTTTTGATACCCGTTTTTCAGCGCCAATACGGCTGGGTCGTTGAGTGTCTCAACCGGATAGCCATTGATTTCCTTGCCCACCGTGCCGACGCCTTTGGCCTTGGCCTCGTCCTCGGCGGCCACGGTTTCCTTGGCCCGGAACTCGGCAATTACCGCTTCACGCTCATGGGTGCGTTTGATGTCGACCCGGGCATTTTCCAAATCGCCAGCGGCCACCCGGTTAAGCGCCAGTCGGGTGGTCAGCCAGACCTTCTCATAGTCCTGGCCTTCATACACCTTCAAACGTTCGCTGATGGTGGCGGCGCCTAAGGTAGAAAGTAATTTTGTCGGGTCAGTTTTGGCGGCGTCTTCCCATTGTTTGACCTTGACGTCCGCCAGCAGAAAAGCTTGGGTGCTGTCCTGGTACTTGTGATCAAGGCGCAACAACTCGCCGCGTTCCAGGTTGTAAAGCAATTCGGCTTTGTCGTCCTCGCTGGTTGCCGAGGCCTCCAGTGTCTTCAAGGCCGCAGCGACACCTCCAGCCTTCTGCGCTACCTGCATTTGGTTGGTCAGGTCGTCATGACTCTTCATTACGGCACAACCCGACAAGGCAAGCAAAACACCAAATGCCGCCAGCAAACGACGCGAACTTCTCAGAACCATGTGTAACTCCCTGTAAACTTTGTGGACTAAATGTAAGTTAGTTTTCCGTCCTTTTGATCGCTGTGCGTGTATTTCCAGAGAAATTTTTGGTACCGACGAATTGATAAAAATCATGCCGGTGAATGCTTGGCACCTGACACCGTGGTGGCCTGGCTGACCCGCCGCAAGCAACCCCACGCGCCGCACCCGTTCACGGCTGAAACGGAGGTAGATGGCGCAACTGACGGCTCGGCCAAACACCAGCAGCGCCAACAACATGCGGTGCATGTTGAGCTTGACTGCATCCACACCATCGCGCTAAGCCAGCTTGAGGATGATCGCCTTGCCGCTGAAGGCCTTCAAATCAAACTGGCCAGGATCAAGCCAGATTAGCTATATATGTTGTAGCTACTAGCGCTTTATTCATAAGGGCTACAAGCCAATTTCTTATAAATTTTTCGCATGGATGGCTAGTCTTCAACAAACGCCACGTCACGCGTGCGTTTGACGGTAGGCAGCAGCACCAACATCAGCAAAGCCAGTGCCGCCAACAGCAAGCCCGCCGACAGCGGCCGGGTGACGAACACGCTCCAGTCACCGCGCGAGAACAGCAGCGCACGGCGCAGGTTTTCTTCCAGCATCGGGCCCAGAATGAAACCCAGCAACAGCGGCGCGGGCTCCATGCCGAGTTTGATGAAACCGTAACCCGCCGCGCCAAACAAGCCCAGCATCCAGATGTCAAAGGTGTTGTTGTTGGTGCTGTAAACACCAATGGCACAAAACAACACGATCGCCGGAAACAGCAAGCGGTAAGGCACGCTCAGCAGCTTGATCCAGATGCCAATCAAAGGCAGGTTCAGCACCATCAGCATGGCGTTGCCGATCCACATGGAGGCAATCAGGCCCCAGAACAGCTCGGGGTTGCTGGTCATGACCTGCGGGCCAGGCTGGATGTTGTGGAGGGTCATGGCGCCCACCATCAGCGCCATCACCGCATTGGGCGGAATGCCCAGCGTGAGCAGCGGAATGAACGAGGTTTGTGAAGCGGCGTTGTTGGCCGCCTCAGGTGCGGCCACGCCACGGATGTTGCCCTCGCCAAAAGGCACCTCACCCGGCTGCAAGCTGGTTTTTTTCTCAAGCGTGTAGGCGGCAAAAGCCGCCATCACCGCGCCGCCGCCCGGCAAGATGCCCAGTACCGAGCCCAGCCCGGTGCCGCGCAAAATGGCCGGCCACATGTGTTTGAAGTCCTGCCGACTCGGCATCAGGCCGTGCACCTTGGCCGTGAACACCTCCCGTTTGCCGTCTGGGTGGCTCAGGTTGCTGATGATTTCGCCGTAGCCAAACATGCCCATGGCGACCACGATGAAGCCGATGCCGTCGGTCAATTCAGGCACATCGAAACTGAAACGCGCCACACCTGAATTCACGTCGGTGCCCACCAGTCCGAGTAACAGGCCCAGCAATATCATGCCAAAGGCCTTGAGCAGATCGCCAGAGGCCAGCACCACCGCCCCCACCAGCCCGAGCAACATCAGCGCGCAGTATTCAGCCGGGCCAAACATGAACGCCACCTCGGTCAGCGGCACGGCAAACGCCGCCAACACCAGCGTGCCAACACAGCCGGCAAAAAACGAACCGATGCCCGCCGCCGCCAAGGCCGGCCCGGCGCGCCCCTTGCGCGCCATCTGGTAGCCGTCAATCACCGTCACCACGGATGACGCTTCGCCTGGCAAGTTCACCAAGATCGCCGTGGTAGAGCCGCCATACTGCGCGCCGTAATAGATGCCCGCCAGCATGATCAATGCGGTGACGGGGGGCAGCGCGTAAGTGGCTGGCAGCAGCATGGCAATGGTGGCCAGTGGCCCAATGCCCGGCAACACGCCAATCAGCGTGCCCAGCAGGCAGCCCACAAAGGCATACATCAGGTTCACGGGTGTGAGCGCCACGCCAAAACCCAGCGCCAAATGTTCAAACAATTCCATCGTCAGGCCCCGCTCACAAAAACCGGCCACACCGGCAACTGCAGCTTGAGCAGCAACACAAACGCCCCATAACTCAAGGTGGCCAGTGCCGTGGCCAGCAATGCGGCTTCTTTGAGCTTGAAGCGCTCACCCGCCAGGCAGGCCACAAAGGTCAGCAGGTAAATGCCTACCATCAAACCCAGCGCGGGCCATGCCAGGCGCGGCAGGCCGCCCAGCGCCACGCCAAACATTAAATTGGCAGAAGTGATGGCCACCAGCGGCCGCCAGGCCCACGGGCCTATGGTTTGATCGGCCTGCGCTTGCCCAAAAGTGGCCCGCAGCATCATCACCGCGCCCAGCAGCGCCAGCAATGCGCCCAGCAGCAGGGGGAAATAGCCCGGCCCCATCCGGGCGCTGGCGCCCACCTGGTAGTCCAGCGCACCCCAGCCAAACGCACTGCCCACCAGCATGAACAGCAAACCCGCGTAAAAGTCTTTTTGACTTTTGATAGACATTGACCAAATCCTTCAAGAACTTTACCTGCCGATTTTCCAAGCTGAGTCGCCGAAAAAATAACTTCAACATTCCTCATCTTCCATACAAGTGCCATGCTGCGTTACAGATCGCTTATTTGAAGCTTACGAGAGCGGCGGCGTGCTTGACAGCACTTCGTCCAGTACCGTCAAGCCCTCGGCCACGCGCAGCGCGCCTGCCAGCCGCAAGGGGCGCATGCCGTCGGCTACCGCCTGGCGCTTGAGGGCACCGGCATTGGGCTCAATGTTGATTCTTTCCCTGAACGCCTCACTAACCACCAGCAACTCATAGAGCCCCATGCGCCCCAGGAACCCGGTCATGCGGCAATCGACACAGCCCACCGCTTTGAACGGTTTGTACGGGCCGTTGAGTTGCCAGGGCTTCACCACTTCGGCCAGCGCAGCGCGGGTGGCCGCCGGGTCGGGCGCCTTGCACTGCGGGCACAGGGTGCGCACCAGCCGCTGCGCCAACACGCCCAGCAGCGTGGCATTGATCAAATACGAAGGCACGCCAAGTTCCATCAGGCGCGTCACCGCGCTGGGCGCGTCGTTGGTGTGCAGGGTGCTGAACACCAGGTGCCCGGTGAGCGCCGCCTGCACTGCCATTTCAGCCGTGGCCTGGTCGCGGATTTCGCCCACCATGATGATGTCGGGGTCTTGGCGCATCAGGGCGCGCAAGCCCTCGGTAAAACCAAAGTCGAGCTGGGGCTGCACCTGGGTCTGGTTAAAGGACGGCTCGATCATCTCGATCGGGTCTTCCACCGTGCTCACGTTCACTTCTTCGGTGGCCACTCTTTTGAGTGTGGAATACAGCGTGGTGGTCTTGCCGGAACCGGTCGGGCCGGTCACCAGAATGATGCCGTTGGGGCGTTTGACCAAAGCCTCCCAGCGCTGTGCATCGTGCGCGGAAAAACCCAGGGCGCTGAGGTCTTTGACGGTGGTGTCGGGGTCAAAAATACGCATGACCATTTTTTCGCCAAACGCGGTGGGCAAGGTCGAGATGCGCATCTCGATCTCGTCCCCGCCGGGGTTGCGGGTTTTGATGCGGCCATCTTGCGGGCGGCGCTTTTCCACCACATCCATGCGCCCGAGCAGCTTGATGCGCGCCGTCATGGCGGCCAACACCCCCATGGGCATCTGGTACACCGGGTGCAACACGCCGTCGATGCGAAAGCGGATCACGCCCTGCTCACGCCGGGGCTCCAGGTGGATGTCGCTGGCGCGCTGGTCAAACGCGTATTGCCAGAGCCAGTCCACCACCTGCACCACACTTTGGTCATTGGCATCGAGCTGTTTGGTGCTTTTGCCAAGCTCCACCAATTGCTCAAAACTGCTGCCGGCGTTGTTGCCGGCTTTGGCGGCAGCTCGCACCGACTTGGCCAGGGCAAAAAATTCAGCGGTGTAGCGTTTGATGTCCTGCGGGTTGGCCAGCACGCGGCGCACACTGCGGCGGCTCTGGCGCTCCACTTCAGCCACCCAGTCGGTCAAAAACGGCTCGGCAGTGGCCACCACCACCTCATGCGTGGTGACTTGCACCGGCAAAATTTTGTGGCGCTCGGCATAGGCCGCGCTCATGGTGTCGGCCACTTTGCCCACATCCACCTTGAGCGGGTCAATGCGCAAATAGGCCAAGCCCGCGCGCGCGCCCAGCCATTGCGTGAGTGCCTCGATGTCCATCGGCTTGTTGTCGCTGGCACGGTACACCACCACGCTGGCCAGGCGCACCAAGGGGTGTTGCGCGCTCTCGGCCTGGGCGCAGCGGGTGTGGATGCGCTGGGCCTCGGCGGCGGTGATCACCGCATCAGCCAACAGCCACTGCACCAGGCCGCGCCAGTCCAGCGGGCCGGCGGCCACAAGCTTCGGTGGCACGGTTTTATCGGCGTGGCTCATGACAGCATGGGTTTGAACACCCGCACCCACTTGTCGGCTGGTAGACCCCAGCGGGCTTCAATCACGTGGGCCCGAGCCATCAAGACGTCTCGCTTGGGGCGACTCGGCGTGTGCTGCGCCAGCACCACGGTGTTGCCCTCACGGGTCGGCTTGAAAGCCCACACCGCGTCTTTGCCAAAGGCGGCAGAGATTTTCTCGACGCTGCGCTCAAAGCTTGATGCGCGGCCAAACAGGTTCACCGTCATGCACCCTTCAGGGGTGAGCAGGCGGCGGCACTGGTTGTAAAACGGCAGGCTGTCGAGCACCGGCGTGGCGGCTTCGTGGTCGTACAAATCCACCTGCAGCGCATCCACCGTGCCCCACCACTTGGGGTTCTGAATTTCTTGCGCAGCGTCGTTCAAGACGACCTGCATTTGGGGGTTGTCAGTCGGCAGCTTGAACCAGCCGCGACAGGTCACCAGCACCTGTGGGTTGAGCTCGATGGCGGTGGTTTTCATGTGCAGCTCTTTCGCGCAGAACTTGGTCAGCGAGCCTGCGCCCAGGCCCAGTTGCATGGCGATGCGGTCCTTGACAGTGTCGGGCTCCACAAACAGCAACCAACCCATCATGCGCTGCACATACTCATGCACCAGGCCAATCGGGTCTTCCAGGTACATCGAACCCTGAATCCATTCGGTCCCCAGGTGCAAATGGCGCACCGGGCCATCGTTGGAAAAATTGACTTCGGGGAGAGTGTGGGCGTGTTTTTTCAAGATGAACCGATTATCCCCGCTGGCAATTCAGACCGCGTGGTGTCGGTGCTCCACCATCAGACAGAGGTCTTGCACCACCTGCAGGCCGGCAGCGCGCGCCTTGGCCACGGCGGCGTCATGGCGCACACCCAATTGCAACCAGATGGCGGGCAGCTTCAAGGTGATGGCCTCGTCGACGATAGGTGGCACATCTGAGCTGTTGCGAAACACATCCACCAGGTCAATTTTTTCGGCGTGTGCGGCATCGGTCAGTGTGGCGTAGACCGTCTCGCCCAGAATGCGCTCCCCGCTGCTGGCGGCCACCGGGTTCACCGGCACCACGCGCCAGCCATGCGCCTGCATGTACTGCGCCACCCTAAAACTGTCGCGGTGCGCCTTGGGCGACAAACCCACCACGGCCACGGTGCGGCAATTGGCCAGGATGTGCGCAACGGCTTGCGCTTCGGAATGGGGTGTTGAGGTGTCAGCGTTCATGAATTGGGTTCCGTGTGAGTGAGTCCGTCAGAGCTCGGGTGAGTTGAAAAAAAGCCAGGCGGCGTCATCAAGGCGGCCACCTTGGGCAGCGCCGCCAGCGCATTGCGGGTGGTGGCATCCGCCAGCGCTTCCAGGCTGATGCCGCGCAGCGCCGCCAACTCAGCCGCAATGCGCGGCAACTCGGCGGGGGAGTTGATGCCTTGGGGTTCACCTGCAGCGCGCTGACCGGCGGTTTTATAGAGCCAGCGCGGCGGCATGTCAGGTGCATCCGTTTCCAGCACGATGGCCTCCAGCGGCAAGGTGGCGGCCAAACGACGCAGTTGCGAGGCCCGCTGGTAGGTGACGGCCCCGCCAAAGCCGAGCTTGAATCCCAAATCGATGAACGCCTGGGCCTGCTGCGCACTGCCGCTGAAGGCATGAGCAATACCGTGCCAAGCTTGCGGGCCAGGCTTGGTTGGGTCGGAATCCTGGCCCGACCCGCCATGATGGCCAGACACTTTTTGTTGATCAGCTTTTTCAGTGGCAACTGCGCCCCTCGCAACGCGCCCCACAGCGCGCAGCCCTTTGAGCACCTGATCAACCGAGCGGCGCGTGTGCAGCACCACCGGCAGGCCGTGTGTGCGGGCCAGCTTGAGTTGTGCCAGATAAAAGTGTTCCTGGCGCTCGCGCAGGGGACTTGTGCACAGCTCGGGCACGAAGTAATCCAGCCCGATTTCACCCACGGCAACCAGGCGTGGGTCGTCCCGGTACTGTGTGAGTGCGGCGTCCAGGCGGTCTAGGTCGTCATCTTGCGCCCGGCTGACGTACAGGGGGTGAATGCCCAGGCAGTAGCTGTCGTGGCCTGCATGGGCCACCGCACGCACCGCCTCGAAGTTGCCGGATTCAACTGCTGGCAGCACGCAATGTGCTACATTATTAATAGCTGCTCGCGCACGCTCCATAAGGGCTAGAGCACTAAATTCATGTGCATCCAGATGGCAATGGGTGTCGATGAAGATCATGGCTGCTGACACACGTAAGCACGTCAGGCCGCCAGACCGGACTTCAAGAACTGAGCAAACTGGGCATCTTCAACCGGCACGTGGTTCACCGCCCAGTCTTGCATCAGGGCAGCAATGGCGGGCTTGTTCATGTGGCCTTTGCCGACATCCATGCTGCGGCCAATCAGGCGCTCCAACAGCCTTTGGTGCTGCGCTGTGTGCGCGTCAACCCCCGGGAAATTCACCCGGCGCATGGCCGCTTCTTCGAGCTCAAAATGCGTACGCGCCTGCTTGCACAGCGACACAATGACCGGCCGCAACACGGTCAGGTCGTCAGACGCCAGAAACTCGTTGGTCAGATCAAACAGCTTTTTTTGTGTGGTGTCAACCAACTCATCACCCACTTTGTAACGCTCCAACCATTCAACGCCCATGATTTTTTCCTCCAAGATCGGTTTGTTGTCGTCATTCTAAAAAATTAGCCGGCTCCCACGCATAGCAGCCAGGCAGCGCTACCCCTCCACCGCCAATTTGCCCTGCACCAACGTGAACTGGCGCGCACAGCGTGCAGCCAATGCCGCATCATGTGTGACCACCACAAACGCAGTGCCCTGGGTGCGGGCGAGTTCCAGCATCAAATCAAACACGCCTTGGGCGGTGTTGCGGTCGAGGTTGCCGGTGGGCTCGTCAGCCAGCACGCAGGCCGGCTGCGTCACCAGCGCACGGGCAATCGCCACGCGCTGGCGCTCACCGCCTGAGAGTTCTGCGGGGCGATGGTGCAAGCGGCCTTCCAGACCGACACTCGCTAGCATTTTGGTAGCTACTAGCGAAGCATCTGCATGGGCCATACGCCGAATCCACAGGGGCATGGCGACATTGTCAAGGGCGCTGAATTCAGGCAGCAAGTGGTGAAACTGGTAGACAAAACCCAGGTACTGGTTGCGCAGGCGCCCTTGCTCGGTGGCGCTCTGGTGGGCCAGGTCTTGCCCCAGCAGCATCACCGAGCCGCTGGTGGGCGCGTCCAGGCCACCCAGCAAATGCAGCAAGGTGCTCTTGCCCGAGCCCGAAGCGCCCACAATGGCCAGCGTGTCGCCAGCATAGACGTCCATGTCCACGCCTTGCAGCACCGTCACATCAAGCCTGCCCTCGGTAAAGCGCTTGGTTAGCCCGCGCGCGCTCAATACCAGTTTGCCTGACGCCTTGATGACGCCGCCGGGCTGGCCCACGCCGTTCTGAACCGCCGGGTGGCCAGCCACACCCGAAAATGGCTCGCCCTCGCGCGCCAGCGGGGTTGGCGTCGAAACGGGTGTGAGGGGGTTATTCAGAGCGCAGGGCCTCCGCCGGGTTGACTTGGGACGCACGCCAGCTTGGGTAAAGCGTGGCCAAAAAGGCCAGCACCAAAGAAATCACGGCAATCGGCAAAATATCGGCCTGCTGCGGGTCACTGGGCATGCGGCTGATCAGGTACACGTCATGCGGCAAAAAGGTGGCGCCCAGCAGCTTTTCAAGTGCGGGGACCAGCACGTCGATGTTGTACGCCACACCCAAGCCCAGCCCCAGGCCGACCAGTGTGCCAATCACACCCACCATGGCGCCTTGCACCACAAAAATGCCCATGATGCTGCCCGGGCTGGCACCGAGCGTGCGCAGGATGGCAATGTCGGCGCGTTTGTCAGTCACCGTCATCACCAGGGTGCTGACCAGATTGAAAGCCGCCACCGCCACGATCAGCGTGAGGATGATGAACATCATGCGTTTTTCAAGCTGCACCGCCGCAAACCAGGTGCGGTTTTGGCGCGTCCAGTCGCGAATCAACAGGTTGTCGGTGAGTGTGCCTGCCAGCTCGGCGGCCACGGTGCGCGCCTGATGCAGGTCGCGCAACTTGACGCGCACGCCGCTTGGGCCTTCCAGCCGGAAAATGCGCGCGGCGTCTTCAATGTGCATCAGCACCAGGCCAGAGTCGTATTCAAAGTGGCCCGAATCAAAGGTGCCGACCACCGTCATTTGTTTCAGGCGCGGTACCACACCGGCCGGCGTGACCTGGCCGCTGGGGGCCACCAGCGTGACCTTGTCACCGGTGATCACACCCATGCTGCGGGCCAGCTCGCCGCCCAGCACCACGCCAAATTCGCCAGGAATGAGGCGGTTCAGACCGGTGTTTTTGAGTTCCAGCGCCAAATCGGTCACTTCGCCTTCATGGGCCGGGTCGATGCCCCTGACCATCGTGCCTTTCATGTCCTCACCCCTTGCCAGCAGGGCCTGGGTAGCGATGAAAGGTGCAGCACCAATCACCGCAGTGTTGGCCTTGACCTGGGCCAGCGTGCGGGCCACATCAGGCAGCGCCGCACCGTTCGGGGCAAAAATTTCAATGTGCGACACCACGCCCAGCATGCGGTCGCGCACCTCTTTCTGAAAGCCGTTCATGACACTCAGCACGATGATGAGAGCGGCCACGCCAAGCGCAATACCGAGCATCGACACGCCAGAGATGAAGGAGATAAACCCGTTGCGTCGGGTCGTCCGGCCAGCGCGCGTGTAGCGCCAGCCCAGGGTAAGTTCATAAGGGAGTTGCATATAAATAGGGTTCAGTGCACCAAATTGTCGCTATTGCGGCGCGTAAAGATCAATCGGCAGCCACCGCTGGTACAGCAAAAAATCATGGTCCAGGGTGAAGATTGGAAGTTGGTGGTGCGTGGCTGCAGCGCAAATTAAAAAATCAGTGTTGGAACCCTGAACCCCATTGGCTCGGCAGGTATTGGACGCCTGTGCCGCCGACTCATAAACCGGCATCGGCAGGATCAAATCATCAAAAGCCGTCAAACTGTCACGTAAAACCTCAAACTGGCCAAGTGTTTTGATGCCACTTAGAAGTTCTTGTCGAATCGCACCCATCAACACCGCCCGGCCGTCACGCACCAAGTCTGCCAGCGCATTGACTGTGTTCTGTTGATCTGCAGATACACCGCTGTTTTTCGGCCGCCGCAGGGCCACCGACCACACCGACGTGTCAACCAGCACTTTCATAAGTCAGCCAACGGTGCCCGGCCCACACTGCGCTGCACGTTGGCATCAAAACCGTCCTCAAAGTCCACCTTGCCGAACAAATCCAGCAGTTTGGACTGCCTGCGACGCTGCACATACTCCAGCAAAGCCTGCGTGACCACATCTTTTTTGGTACGCAGACCACCCAGTTGGCGCGCTTCTTCGATCAACTCATCATCCAATGCCAGGTTGGTTGCCATGTGTGAACTCCTACACAATTAGGGATACAAGTATAGATTCATACACTGAACTCTCCCTTTTAGCGTATCCCATTTGGTGTCAGTCGCACCGGTCTTCTATGTGCCCAAATTCGTTTGACAAAATTGGTGTAATGGGCGCTCACTCTTCACAACCTCATCGTGCCCCGCAAACTGCTCTACTTCATTGTGTTCATCGAAGGCTTCTGCTCCCTGGGCGCAGAAATCATTGCCTTGCGCCGGCTGGTGCCGCACGTGGGCAGCGCCATTGTGGTCACCGCGCCTACCATCGGCTTGTTTTTGCTGGCGCTGGCGCTTGGCTACGGCTCTGGGGCGCGGGTGTCGCAGCGGTACACCACGGTGGTGGCGCGCAATTTTTTAATCTCTGCGTTGCTGGTCGGCCTGGGGCTGGCGCGCGTCACGGTGGATGGGCTGTTTGCACAGGTTCAACCCACTTGGCTGGCCTATTTGCTGTTTGTTGGCGGCGTGTTGTGCCCAGTGGCCTGGCTGCTGGGGCAGACCGTGCCGGTGCTGACCAACCTGATGAAACATCTGCGCACCGGTGAGGCCAGTGGCTACGCCTTGTACTGGTCCACACTGGGCTCGTTTCTGGGCTCAGTCAGTTTGTCGCTGGTGGTGATGCAGTGGCTGGGGGTCTCGGCGGCCGTGCTGGTGTGCGCCGTGCTGTTGGCCATTGGCAGCCTCTTGTTGGCAGAGAGAAACTGGCAGGCCTGGGGCAAGGCCATGGCGGTGGGCCTGGCAGCCACCGGCATCAACCTGCAACCCAGCGCCGGGGTACTCGACACCGCCTATGCCGATTACGCGGTCAAACCCATCCTGCGATCCGACCTCTTGAACCCCCAAGGGTTTTTTATCAACAACTCCCTGGCGTCCCTCATGGACGACAGCCAGCCACCAAAATACGCCCGCTACGTGCAGCACCTGCGCCATATCATTCTCGGTGAGCTTGGCCTGTACGGGCGCAACATTCTGGTGCTGGGCGCGGGCGGGTTCACCTTGTCACACCAGGAGCCCAGCAACCGCTACACCTATGTGGACATTGACCCAAAGATTCGCGGCATTGCCGAGCAGAAATTCCTGAAAGCGCCGATTCGCGGCAGCTTCATCGTTGACGATGCGCGCCGTTTTGTGCGCAGCACCGAGCTGCGGTTTGATGCCGTGGTGGTGGATGTGTTCAGCAGCCACACCTCGATTCCGGGCCATCTGGTCACACGCGAGTTCTGGCAGAACACACGCCGCACGCTGGCACCAAACGGCGTGTTGCTGATCAACCTGATTCTGGACGGGCGACTTGAAACCCCCTACGCCCGCAACCTGCTCGCCACCATTGAGAGCGTCTACGGCCGCTGCGCGGTAGAGGTGCTGCACAAATCCCAGCCACTGAGCAACGTGATCGTGAGTTGCTATGACAGCAGCCGCGCAGGCCAAAGTGAGCTGTATACCGACGAGCGCAATCGGGCGGACATGGACATGGCCCGGTCACACTGACTGCGCAGTCTCCCGGATAATGGCCATCGATTCACTTGAGAGGACATTGCCATGGGACAACCTGCACACAAAGCGATCTTTACCGCCGAAGACTACCTGGCCTGGGAAAGCACGCAACTGGACCGGCATGAATACCTGGACGGCGAGGTATTTGCCATGGCGGGTGCCGAAGACCGACATGTGACAGTAGCGGGAAACCTTTACATCGCCCTGCGCCAACATCTCACTGGCAGCCCGTACCGCACCTACATGAGCGACATGCGCCTGCAAGTGGCTGCCGCCAACAGCTACTTTTACCCCGACGTGCTGGTGACCTGCAGCGCACTCGATGCCGCCAGCCCGCTGGTCAAGACCGAACCCAAGCTGATCATCGAGGTGCTCTCTCCCAGCACGGCCGCCTATGACCGGGGTTTGAAATTTGGCCACTACCGCAGCCTGCCGAGCCTGCAGGAATACGTACTGATTGACCTGGACACCCGCACCACCGACTGCTACCTTCTGGGTGCCGACGGGTTTTGGATGCTGCACCCGTTTGCCCGTGGCGAGGCGGTGACACTGGTCAGCGTGGCACTGACCTTGAGCGCAGAGCAGTTGTTTGCCGATGTCGACAACCCGCAAGCCCCGCCCGCTATTGATTGACGGCACGCTCGATCATCTTGCTTTTGAGTTCTTCGCCGCCCGAGATGTCCAGCACATCACGAAGGGTCTTTTGCCCGCGCGGGGCCGTGGCGTTGTGCTGGGCATTTGGTTTGTGCGTCTCCAGCACGGCAACGCTGCCGCCGTTGACTGCAGCCACTTTTGCGCCATAAGGGCAGACCTGGTCGGTGTAAGTGATCTTGCCAGCAGTCACACATTTCTTTAACTGACCCACTTCATTTTTGACCGACCGGGCGACGGTGGCGGGCGCAGCTTGCGGCGCATTCGCCTCAGCGGCGTCACGCACGCTGCCGTTGTCAAACCTGATCTCTTGGTTTGCGCGCCCTTGGGGGCGTAGCAGGTTCACCGCCCAGTCATCACCGCGATGGCTCCATGCGAATTTACCCAGAACAAGCACGACCAGGCCCGCAAGCATAAACTTTGCAGTTCGATTCAAAGCGAAAAACATCAGCAACTTCCCCCTGTCCGCCATTATCTGGACGAGGGTTGCGCATGGCTTACACACCGGCTGCCAGGACTTTCGCAAGATTGTCCCCGCCAGGCACAACGCCGCCGGCAGTAGGCCTACGCGACGAGGCGGTGCAACGACGTTGGGGCGGTTTTGCGCAAATCCTGGTGATGACATTTCCCTGACAATCGCCCTATGCACTTGTTGATTCCTTATGCCGCCAGCCACGCCGAGGGCTGCCAAGCCGCCCTAGCTTCCCTGCAACTGCCCAAGCTGCAAAAGCTGCTGTCTCGTCTGAGCCCGCAGCCACTGGACGCGGGTGACGAATTCAGCCTGTCGCCGCCCCACGAACGTGCGCTGGCCAAGTCGCTGGGGCTGCCAAGCGTGGACGGGCGAATACCGTGGGCGGCATGGCAGGCTCAAAAACAGCCTCGTTTGGCTGATGCGGGCGGCGCCTGGGCGTTTGTGACCTTGTGCAACTGGCAGGCCGACAAAAAACAGGTGGTCATGCGCCAAATCCCGATGCACGACCTCAGCCAAGCCGAGTCCGACACCCTGCGCGCCGCCATGCAGCCATTTTTTGTCGACGACGGCATCACGCTTTACCCCGACGAACCGGGACGCTGGCTGGCTCACGGTGCCGTGTTTGCGAATCTTGCCACGGCGTCGCCTGACCGCGTCTCAGGCCGGAATCTGCAGCCCTGGATGCCCACGGCTGCGCAGGCAGGCGGCCTGATCCGGCTGATCAGCGAAATGCAGATGCTGCTCTACACCCACCCGCTCAACGACGCCCGCGAGGCGCGGGGTACGCTGCCTGTCAATGCCATTTGGCTCAGCGGCTCGGGTGCCCTGCCCTGCACGCCTACAGACGCAGGCAAGGCACAGGCCAGCACGGCCCAGGGTCAATTGCCCGGCATGGCGGACTTGATTCGCCATCCAGTGCCTCCCACCGTGATCCCGACGCTGCGTGACGCCGCGCTGACTGACAACTGGCCCGCCTGGGCCACCGCATGGCAGGCCATTGACGCGGCACAAGGCCACGCCCTGCTGGCAGCGCATGGCCGCGGCGAACCAGTGCAACTCACCTTGTGCGGCGAGCGCCATAGCCAAACCTGGCTTGCCCAGCCCCAAGCCCTGATGCAAAAAATAAAGCATTTTTTTGGCACACAGCCCATACAGAACGTGCTTAAGACACTATGAAAATAATAGTAAGAGATAGCCCGCCCCGCAGCGTCTGGGCATTGGAGCAAGCCGGCATTCACCCGCTGTTGGCGCAGCTTTACGCCGCCCGCGGCGTGAAAGACCCGCAAGAGTTGGACGATGCGCTGGCCCGCCTGATTCCCCCGACCGCGATGAAGGGCACGCCAGAAGCCGCACGCCTGCTCGCCGATGCCATTCGTGACCACAAAAAACTCTGCATCGTGGCCGACTATGACTGCGACGGTGCCACCGCCTGTGCCGTGGCAGTACGCGGTCTGCGCCTGTTGGGTGCGCAGCAAGTGGACTACATCGTGCCAGACCGGGTGCAGGACGGCTACGGGCTGACACCGCCGATTTCCGCGCGCGTCAAAGCCAGCGGCGCCGACGTGCTGATCACAGTAGACAACGGCATTGCCAGTTTTGAAGGCGTGGCCGCCGCCCGTGCGTTGGGCCTGCAGGTGCTGGTAACCGACCACCACTTGCCCGCCATGCGCGCTGGCCAGATTGAGCTGCCCGAGGCGGATGTCATCGTTAACCCGAACCAGCCCGGCTGCACGTTTGAGAGCAAATCCATTGCCGGTGTGGGCGTGATGTTTTACGTGCTGCTGGCCCTGCGCGCCGAACTGCGCCAGCGCGGGACATTTGACGCACAAAATCAACCCAAACTCGACACCCTGCTGCCCCTGGTGGCGCTGGGCACCGTGGCCGACGTGGTCAAGCTTGACAGCAACAACCGCCGCCTTGTGGCTCAAGTGTTAAAACGGGTTCGAGCCCTTATGCTGCCTGCGGGACTAGCTGCGTTATTTATAGCATCTTCGCGTGAAGCCAAAACCGCCACCACCTTTGACTTCGGCTTTGCCTTGGGCCCACGCATCAACGCTGCGGGCCGTTTGAGCGACATGACGCTGGGCATTGAATGCCTGCTCACCGATGACCCGATCCGTGCCCTGGAACTGGCCAAAACGCTGGATGCCATCAACCGCGAGCGCCGCGAGATTGAAGGCAGCATGCGCGAACAGGCGCTGGCGGTAGCCGAATCGCTGTTTGAAGATGCACAAGAGGCGCCCCCTGCCATTTGCGTGTTTGACGCCGAATTTCATGAAGGCGTGGTCGGCATCGTGGCATCCCGCATCAAAGACAAGTTTCACCGGCCCACATTCGTCTTTACCAGCAGTGGCGCCAGCGGGCACGGGCATGAACTGAAAGGCTCGGGGCGCTCCATTCCCGGTTTTCACCTGCGCGACGCGCTTGATTTGCTTGCAAAACGCCACCCCGGTGTGCTGCTGCGCTTTGGCGGCCATGCCATGGCGGCGGGCTGCACCATTGCCGAAGAACACTTCGAGGCCTTCGAGCAAGGCTTGAACGACGTGGCTAAAGAGTGGCTGGACGCCGCCACCCTGACCCGCCGCCTGGATACCGACGGCGCACTCAAGCCCGAATACCGTCGCCCTGATCTGGTCGACACCCTGCACCATGAGGTCTGGGGACAGGGCTTTGCTGCGCCCACCTTCAGCGAGGAACTTGACGTGGTGTCGCAGCGCCTGGTGGGTGAAAAGCACCTGTCGCTCAAGCTCAAGCACTGCGGCCAGCCGGTCGACGGCATCTGGTTTGGCCACACCGAGCCGCTGCCCGCACGGGTCAAACTGGCCTTCAGGCTGGATGTGGACAGCTGGCGTGGTGAGCGCCGTGTGCGCTTTTTGATTGAGGCGGCCGAACTTTGAGCGTGATGACCGAACAGGCCCTTGGCTAGCCCATCAGGTCGTTATCGTGCTTGGGTGCCCGGTCCAGGTGGAACATGAAAAATACCACGGCCAGCGTGGCCCCCAGCAGCCAAATCGGCCCAAACAACCAAAACAGCAGCGGCACTGTGAAGTAGTAAGCACGCATGCCGATGCGGTAGTAAATGCCAGCCCGGTTGAGCTGCGCCTCCACCTTTTTGATCTGAACCGCTTCCATGGACTTATCCAAGGGCACGTTGATGAGGTAGCCGATATGGTGAAAAATCCGCACCGACATGGCAAAAGAAAAAAACGCAAACAACAAGTCAAACAACATCATCAACAGCTTGAACAACCACATTTCGGCACTGGCCTGCCCCAGAAAGTTAAGCGCATGCCAAGTGCCCGAAAGCTTGTCGCCCTGGGCGCTCAGGGTCAGCACGCCAATGATCAGCAACACCGCCGTAGACGCCATGAAACTGGCTGACATCGTGGAGTTGCGCAAGGTTTGCACCGCCAGAATGTCGCGGCGCTCACGCATGACACTGCCCACCCAGGCAGCACGCGCCGCCAGCATGACATCTTGCGCACTGGAAGCCGGGTCGCGCCGGGTGCGCCAGCTCAGGTAACGCTGGTAGACCAGCACCAGGCCGGCTGAGGCCGCAAAGCTCAATAAATCTGTCGCGTGCGAGGTCATAAATTCAAACATCCCGCCATTTTGCCAGCCCCCATAAAATCAGTCGATGAACACCCTGAACGCCGACCTGCACTGCCACTCTGTCGTTTCCGACGGCACACTGACGCCGGAAGAGCTCGCGGCACGCGCCAAAGCACAGGGTGTGGACTTGTGGGCGCTGACCGATCACGATGAAATCGGTGGTCAGGCGCGTGCTGCAGCGGCAGCAGCAGCGTGCGGGCTGGACTACCTGACTGGTGTCGAAATCTCGGTGACCTTTTTGCACCAGACCGTGCACATCGTGGGACTGGGTTTTGATGCAACCAACGCACAGCTTGATCAAGGTCTGCAACAAACCCGTGGCGGCCGTTCGCAGCGCGCTCGCGAAATGGCAGACGACTTGGCTCGCGTCGGCATCAAGGGCGCATTTGAAGGCGCCGTGACCTACGCCGGCAACCCCGACCTGATTTCACGCACCCACTTTGCCCGCTTCATGGTCGAAACTGGCGTTTGCAAAGACACCTACGAGGTGTTTCGCAAATACCTCACCAAGGGCAAACCCGGCTTTGTCGAGCACCGTTGGGCCAGTTTGAAAGATGCGGTGCATTGGATTACACAGGCCGGTGGCATGGCCGTGATTGCGCACCCGGCACGCTACAAATTCAGCGCCAATGAAGAGTTGGCGCTGTTCACCGAATTCAAAGGCCATGGCGGCCGTGGTGTGGAAGTGGTCACGGGCAGCCACTCAAGCGCTGAATGCGTCAGTTACGCCGCAACCGCCCTTGAGTTTGGCCTGGCGGCATCCCGTGGCAGTGACTTTCACAGCCCCGCCGAGAGCCGCACTGAGCTGGGCAAGCTGCCTCCCCTGCCCGCCGAGCTCACGCCGGTATGGGCGCTGCTGGAAGACCGTATTTTGCAGGCACCTGCCTGCAGCCCCGTCTTGCCATCGGCTGGCATTGCCGCAAATGTGGCCAGCGGTGTGGACAACGCGCTGCTGTCAGCGCGCGAGGCCACGGGGCAGCGACAATAACGCTATGCCTCAGCTTTTTGAAATTCACCCCGACAACCCGCAACCGCGCCTGCTGAAACAGGCCACCGCCCTGCTTGACAAGGGCGAGGTGCTGGCCGTACCCACCGACTCCAGTTACGCACTGGTATGCCACCTCGACGACAAGGCCGCCGCCGACAAGCTGCGCCGCATCCGGGGGGTGGACGACAAGCACCACCTGACCCTGTTGTGCCGCGACCTGTCCGAACTCGCCAACTACGCACGCGTGGACAACCAGCAGTTTCGTCGCATGAAGGCGGCCACGCCGGGCGCCTACACCTTCATTCTTGAAGCCAGCAAGGAAGTGCCGCGCCGCCTGAGCCACCCATCGCGCAAAACCATTGGCCTGCGTGTGCCGGACCATAAGGTGCTGCAAGAACTGCTGGCATTGCACAGCACACCCTTACTGGCGACCACCTTGATTGCACCCGGTGAGACCGAACCGCTGAACGACGCAGACGAGATTCGCGCACGCTACAAAGGTCGTATTGCGGCCGTGATCGACGCCGGTGCCTGCCCGCGTGAACCCACCACGGTGGTGGACTTGACCGGCAGCGACCCAGTGATCATCCGCGAAGGGCGTGGCGCACTGGTCACGCTTGGCCTGTAAAAAACCTGACACCCTCTTGCCATGGACTTTGCCAACCTGATTCAAACCGTCACCCTCTACGCCATTCCAGTGTTGCTGGCCATCACCTTGCACGAAGCCGCGCACGGTTATGCCGCCAAACATTTTGGCGACAACACCGCCTACATGCTGGGGCGCGTCACGCTTAACCCGCTGCCACACATCGACCCCGTGGGCACCATCCTGATGCCGCTGATCTTGTATGTGGCCACGTCTGGCGCGTTTTTGTTTGGTTATGCCAAGCCGGTGCCGGTGCGCTTTGGCAATTTGCGCAACCCGAAACGCGACATGGTCTGGGTCGCACTGGCTGGGCCGGGCTCCAATTTTTTTCAGGCCTTGGTCTGGGGCGCCTTGCTCTACCTGTTCAAGGGAATGAACGTCGCTGAGCCTTTTTTGATTGAAATGGCACAAGGGGGTGTGCTGGTCAATGTGGTGATGTGTGTGTTCAACCTGTTCCCGCTACCACCGCTGGACGGTGGCCGAATTTTGGTGGGGCTGCTGCCCTACCGCCAGGCCATGCTGGTGTCACGCGTCGAGCCCTGGGGTTTTTTCATTGTGATGGCGCTGGTGCTGGCTGGTGTGGTCAGCAATTTTTGGCTTCGCCCGCTGATGGGTCTGACTTACCAACTCATCAACCTGTTGTTGACGCCCCTGGCCTTGCTGGTGAGTTAAACCAATAGAACCCTGACGCCGTCACTGCGGGCGCAGCGCGGCAGTCCACGTATTTTTTGACTTTTCATTCAATTTCTCCCATGCACATCGAACGTTTTCTCACTGGCATCACCACCTCCGGCACTCCTCATCTGGGAAACTATGTGGGTTCCATTCGCCCGTCAGTGCAGGCCAGCTTGCGCGACGGCGTACAAAGTTTTTACTTTCTGGCGGACTACCACGCACTGATCAAAATAAACGAGCCGGCGCGAATTCAGCGCTCCACCCTTGAAATTGCGGCAAGCTGGCTGGCCGCCGGTCTGGACCCGGACCGCGTGGTGTTTTACCGCCAGTCTGATGTGCCTGAAATTCCTGAACTCACCTGGTTTCTGACTTGTGTGCTGGGCAAAGGCGTGCTCAACCGCGCCCACGCCTACAAAGCAGCGGTTGACAAAAACACTGCGGCCGGCACCGACCCCGATGCGGATGTGAGCGCTGGCCTGTTCATGTACCCGGTGCTGATGGGTGCCGACATCCTGCTCTTCAACGCCCACAAAGTACCGGTCGGGCGTGACCAGGTGCAACACATCGAGATGGCGCGCGACATGGCGCACAGTTTCAACCACCGTTACGGCGAGCATTTTGTGCCGCCTGAAGCGGCCATTGAGGACAACGTGGCCACCTTGCCCGGCCTGGATGGCCGCAAGATGAGCAAAAGCTACGACAACACTATCCCGATGTTCACACCGCGGGCACAACTGCAGAAACTCATTGCGGGCATCGTCACCGACTCCAAGGGACCGGACGAACCTAAAACAGTTGAAGGCTCAGCGCTGTTTCAGATTTACCAGGCGTTCGCCAGCGTGGACGAGACCCAAGCGCTGCGCCAGGCTTATGCAAGAGGCATCTCCTGGGGCGACGCCAAACACATCGTGTTTGAGCGCATCGACCTGGAAATTGCGCCGATGCGTGCGGCTTACCAGGCGTTGATTGACAATCCGGCCAAGATCGAGGCTGTTTTGCAAGCGGGTGCGGCCAAGGCCCGCGCCATTGCCACACCGTTCATGAAACAACTGCGCCATGCCGTGGGTTTGCGCAGCCTGCAAACCCAATCTGAAAGTGTTGCGAAAGCGGTCAAGGTGGCGCTACCCATGTTCAAGCAATACCGCGAGCCTGATGGCCAGTTTTACTTCAAACTGCAAAGCGCAGACGGCCGCCTGCTGCTGCAAAGCGGCGCCTTTGCCTCACCCAAAGTGGCGGGGCAGACTATTGCGGCACTGCAAACCGATGGCATCGCCCTTTTGAACAGCAGCACCGTGCCCTTGCACAAGGGGCCGGACATTGCAGAAAGCGACATTGCCGCTGCCCTGCAAGCGCTGCAAGAGGCAAAACAGAGCTAGCCCACTGTACAATCCGAGGCTTCGCGGAGAGATGGCAGAGTGGCCGAATGTACCTGACTCGAAATCAGGCGTACCGCAAGGTACCGTGGGTTCGAATCCCACTCTCTCCGCCAAAAGATACCCTAAGTGATTGATTTACTTAGGGTTTTTCTTTTTCAGAGCGGTTGGCCAATCGTACGACCCATCCTAAGTGGAATGGTTAGGTGATTTCCAAGAATAAATATGCCCAGATGACGCAGGATTTTTGTTCAGCTGCAAGGCGTAAAAATGGGCGTATAGCGAGCTATACAACCGTTTTTGCAACGCAGCAGATGGACAAAAAGACAAGTCAGATGG
>JBBQSS010000004.1:0-45951 GCA_038213665.1 Burkholderiales bacterium
GCCCAGATGACGCAGGATTTTTGTTCAGCTGCAAGGCGTAAAAATGGGCGTATAGCGAGCTATACAACCGTTTTTGCAACGCAGCAGATGGACAAAAAGACAAGTCAGATGGGTATATTTTTCGCAGGAAATCACCTTAAAACCCGCCAGGCTCGCAACCAACGCATCGGCGGGCTCAAATTAACTGCAAATGAAGCGTCGCTCATGCGCACGCTATCTGCACATGAGCTTGCATGCCAACATGGCCGCGCATCGCCTCAACCACTGTCCCAGGAAATGTTTGGGATTCATTACCCCGGACGAGGTTTCTATGGCGCAGTTACAACTCCATTAAAAAGCTGTCGCCGCTGGGACATGAATCCGCTAACAACTCCGCTGCAGGATGCCGGCAAAAATGAAAATTCCCATAGCCATAAGTCAATGCATATTCGCAACATGCATTTTTGCCTTTGCAGTCATACAAACCCTTGCCGTAGGGTCCAATCTTGCAATCCGGCGACGGAAAATCAGCCTGTACGATTGTTGGCAACACCATAATTTTCCCTTTTCATACGCGACAGATTGCAGTAGCGTATTCATCCCTATGTGGGATCACCACTCCCGCGTCTGAGGATGTCGTTGGCGACGCCTCTGCACTGAACGCATCCCCCCATGTCACGAAGATTCTGCTTGTGAAGTCAATTTGAAATTGTTACTCGGTAAGGTGCCAACAGTGGACGGTAAATGTCTGATCTTCCCAACCGGCGATTACCTTGATCTTGCGCGTTTGCATACAGCCTGCCGACCAGCATCAACGCTGCGTCCTTGATTGGCGCAGCGGAGGTTTGATCGAGGCTTGCAACATTGAGGTAGTCGGCCGTCGCGCGGACGGCTGTTGTCATCAAGGAAGTGATCAGTTCATCTTCGTGTTGTTGATGAACACTTAAATAGTGTTTTGTTTCTTCCAAGGTCAGCATATTTCAAACTCTAAAATTAGTCTCATCACGGGTATGTTCTTGCGAAGCTAAATAATGGCGACCGCCACTGCAATGCACTTATTTGCTGCTGGGCGCGAGACAAAATCGCAAAGGGTTCGAGCACGCTTCTTGCCATGTGTCCGGATTGCATGTGATAAAAAGATGGCGGTTGCCAGAACGGTCGAACCAAACCCTGCACCAAGGCAGGCAAGGCAAGACTGGGCGTGCTTTCGGTGAAATTGCCAGCGATCAGCTCGGACTGATGGCGAGCCAAATCCGCGACGGCCCTGAATAGGATGTTGGCGGCCTCAAGTGCAGACACCATCACCGGCTGGGACAAGTTCACATTGTCAAATTGGGCTAACTGGTGGCCAGTTGCTGTGGTATTCATGCGCGCTCCTTTATGGGTTCAATCTATGATCACTACTTAGCGTTTTGGAACTTGATGGCTCTCAAAACAAAATTGATTTTGATCGAGAATCCGGTAAGGGTTTGTAGGTTTTCGCTGACAACACGTGTAGGGAGATATGGATAGCTGATTGACAACCCGTGGGTCACTGAAACAGGCACTTTGTTTGAATTCCCGGCGCCGATCTGTCCGTCGGCTCGCTGCCATGACGTGCTGGTCGCGGGCGACATGAGTGCCACGTCTTTCCGATGGTGGTCAACAATGCTCCGAAAGCGGGTTGATGAGGTTACATTCGATCAGCACCCGATCTTTTGCCAAGAAGCTCCGTATGAGCGGCATCCTGAATTCAGGCCTTCACCCTTCACGTCGCAAGACATTCCAAGACGCCCCAACGCCAGAAATTAGAAGATGCACTTAACCGGCACCCACACCATTCGACTTAGTCTGCGAACCTGGCTGTTTGCGCTGTATCTGGTGGCCATGCTGCCGATGATGCTGTTTGCCATTTACGCCATTTGGGAGATGGACAATGAGCAACGAACGGATACCCAGAAAGACCTGCTATCCATCTCCGAAACCATGGTGAATGCCGCCGGTGAGCGGCTCAATATCGCATTCAGCGCATTGAACACCGTGGCGACCTCTGATGCCGCAAAAAACAACGACTTGCCCCGACTGTACGAGCATGCCAGGCGTGTTGTTGGCAGCAATCCGATGTTCCGAAGTGTGACTTTGGTTGATGCGAAGGACCAATTGGTCTTTCTCACCAACACGCCCTACGGCACCAAGAACGGCACCGCCAGCTACGTGAACCTCGTCCACCAGGTTTTTGAAACCGGTATACCGAACGCATCGGGGCCTTTCCGGTCTTACATCAGTCCCGTGATGGTGATTGCCCTGTCGGTGCCGGTCTACCAGGATGGCAAGGTGGCGTATTGCTTGCGTCTTATTCTTCGGGCCGATTCCTTTAACCAGTTGCTGCTTAGCCACAATTTGCCACCGGGCTGGATTTCCGCCATCGTGGACCGGCAGGGCACCATCGTGGCCCGGACCCTCGACCCCGATAAATTTGTGGGCCAAAAGGAGGCAGACGTTTTTCTTAATGCCATCGGCCGTGATGAACGAACCATCACTCAAGGGGTGACGTTAGAAGGCGTTCCCATCACCAGTGTCGTGCGCCCGCTCCCAGGGAATGACTGGTATCTGGGGGTTGCCGTTGCCAACGAACTTCTGAATGCGCACCGCCGAGACTTGATTCTGCAGTTGGCCTTATTGGCGGCAAATTGGCTCGCCTTGTCTTTCCTCCTGTCACAAGTCATGGCCCGATACCTGTCAAAGCAGCTGCGTGCCGTGGTCGATGCGGTGACAAGGGAATCCGGTATTTCAGACACCAAGATTCGGGTCAGTGAGTTTCGGTCCATCTTTGAGAGCTTCTTGTTGGCCAAAAACCGCGAGGCTATGGTCCGAAGTGACTTGACTATGGTGTCGCAACAACGCGATGAAATCAAGGATCTGTACGACTATGCGCCTTGTGGCTACCACTCGCTGGACAAGCAAGGTCGATTCGTTCGGATCAACCAGACCGAGCTCAACTGGCTGGGCTACCAGATCGACGAGCTGATGGGGCGGCCATTTGAGGACTTGGTGACCGAGGCTGGCAAAGCTGTGTTTCGGGAGAATTTCCCCAAGTTTGTTGCGCACGGCCATGTGGAGGGCCTGGAGTTCGAGATGATCCGTAAAGATGGTGCCATCCTGCCCTCGCTGATTAACGCCACGGTCATCAGGGACAAATCGGGCAACTTTTTAATGAGCCGCGCGACGGTTTTTGACATCACGGAACGCAAAAAACTGGAGAAAGAGCTTGACCAGTTGGCCAGAACCGATGCTTTGACGGGCTTGAGCAACCGGCGAGATTTTCACGAACACGTCGAACGGGAGCTGGCGCGTTGCCAACGCACCCAGACGTCGCTGTCGGTATTGATGCTCGACATCGACCACTTCAAGCCAATCAACGACCGCTTTGGCCATGGTGGTGGGGACGAAGTGTTGAAGGCTTTGAGCCAGTCTTGTCGCACCGCTCTGCGCAAAAACGACATCGCGGCCCGATGGGGCTGCGAGGAGTTTGCCATTCTGATGCCGGATACGACGGCAGAGGCGGCATTTGACGTGGCCGAGCGCTGGCGTCGAGCGTTGTCGGATGCCGCCGTGCTGCTGGCGGACGGACGAACGATCACCTTCACCGTGTCAATTGGTGTCAGCACCTTGGTGGAGGCCGATGCCAATGTGGACGACTTGTTGAAACGGGCCGACCTCGCCTTGTATGAAGCCAAAGAGATGGGGCGCAATCAAGTGCACCAAGCCAGCCCCATTCGCAAACATCTCCACGAGCTGGTCGCGGCGCGCACGACCGATCTTGCCTTAGCCAAGGTGGCGGCCGAAACCGCCAATGTTGCCAAATCCCACTTCCTCGCCGCCGCCAGCCACGACCTGCTCCAACCTCTGGCCGCGCTGGGTCTGTACATGGAAGTGCTCAAGATCAAAATGTCGCCCCCCGATGACAAGTTGCTGGCCAACATGGAAACGTGCGTCGCCAGCCTGAGCGAACTGATCCCCGACCTGCTGGATATTTCCAAGCTCGAAGCCGGTGCTGTAAGCCCTGAAGTGAGCGACTTCCCGGTCTCAGACCTGCTGTCCAGACTGGTCGCCGTTCATGCCCCGCCAGCCCAGAACAAGGGACTGCGCCTGCGCTGGCGGCCAAGCGGCTTGCACGCGCACACCGATCCGTTGCTGCTCGAGCGCATGCTGGGCAACCTCATCGCCAACGCCATACGCTACACCAAGCGCGGTGGGGTGCTGATTGCCTGTCGGCGCCACCAGGGCAAGGCCTGGATCGAGATCTGGGACAGCGGGATTGGCATCCCGCCGGACAAGACCCAGGAGATTTTTACCGAATACCGACAACTGGCGCCCAACCACCAAGGCCTTGGTGCCAACGCCAACGCTAAAGGCAGTGGTCTGGGCCTGTTCATTGTTGCCAAGATGGCGGCCTTGTTGGGTCTGGCGATTCGGGTCGAGTCCCGGCTCGGCAAAGGATCGATGTTCGCCGTTGAGCTGCCATTGGGCGCGGGTACCGAGGCCCTGGAACGCCGTGCCGCCGCTACCCGGCCCTTACGCATTGCTTTGGTGGATGACGACACGAACGTGCTGCATGCATTGACCAGCGCCTTGGAGAGCAATGGCCATCAAGTGGTGTCGGCGGCTTCGGGCCGGGAATTGCTACGCCTGCTGGGTAACGATGCGCCCAATATGGTGATTTCGGATTACCGGCTGCTTGACGGCGAAACCGGGATCAATGTTATTGAACGCGTCAGAGCGGTTTTTGGCCAGACGCTGCCCGCGCTGATCATTACCGCAGACACCGCCCCCGATATCCTGCGCAGTTTGCTTACCTTGGGAATTTCGGTGCAACACAAGCCGGTAAAAATGGCTGTTTTACAAACCTTCATTGGGGGCGTTTCTGAGCGCAGTCTATGATGAAATTACGTGTGCTGCTGGTCGACGACCACCTGTTGTTCCTTGCGTCACTGCGCATGATTTTGGAGATGGACCCTGGCATCGAAGTCGTCGGCGAGGTCACCAACGGCCGTGGTGTCCTTGAAGCAATCGGGCAGTCCAACCCGGATGTGGTGTGCATGGACATCAATATGCCCGACCTCAATGGCATTGAAGCGACGCAACAACTCTTGGCCGTCCACCCTCATGTGAAGGTGATCGGCCTGTCCGTTCATGCCAGCCTGGCAAGCGTTGTCGTCATGTTCAACGCAGGCGCCTCTGGCTATGTCATCAAGTCGGACGCTGGCAAAGAGCTGCTTCAGGCCATTTACCTGGTAAGTCAGGGGCAGAGCTATCTCAGTTTGAGGCTCGGACTCAACGATATAGCGGAGTTGAGTCGAAAGCCGATCCGCTCTACACCTCAGTAGTACGGCGACCATGGCTTGGCCTTCAACGGGCCGGGTGTCTTCCAAACCACGTTGAACTGGCCGTCGGCCTTGATCTCGCCAATGAACACGCGCTTGTGCAAGTGGTGGTTTTCCTCGTCCATCTTGCTGACGATGCCGCTCGGTGCCTTGAAGGTCTGGCCCGCCATGGCGGTGATGACCTTGTCAGTGTCGGTGGGCTTTCCAGGCCGCCAGGTGACCCACCAGCGGCTTGGTGCCCACACCGCGCCGCTCATCCTCACCCACAGAGAAGGCGACAACCGGCACGTCCTTGGCCTTCAGGCCGGCGTTGCCGAGTTCTTTGTAGAACGGCACGTTGGCGTCACCATTGATGGTGGACACCACGGCGGTTTTGCCACCGGCGCGAGGGATGCGCACGAAGGGCATCGAGCCGATCTTGCGCCTGTCCAGCAAGACAATGAGACCGCGTATAAAGTGGCCCAACTTCGTCAACTGTTGAAGTACACACCCCCCTTTGAGATGCCCACCCGTCGTCGTGAACTTTTGTTGCCAAAGATTGACGCCACCCACTGCACAGGTTGCGGCTGGTGCGTGGCTGCCTGCCCCTTTCATCTGCTGAGCCTGGAAGTAAAGGACTGGAAAAAGACCTCGGTTATTCGAGATATTGACGCCTGCACCGGCTGCAGAAAGTGTGAGGGAAAGTGTCCCTTCCATGTCATCACCATGGTTAAAACGGTGCGGTATGGCGGCTGACAGCACGGATGCGAGTTTCCTGCGCGGGACAGTCGACATCATGATCCGGGTATGCACCAGAAAACCATGTCATCACCGGGGTTTCTCTTGTATGGCAGGATGCGGTTATGAGTCAAAATTTTGGTATTGAGTCCCCACGAGATCACCCGCCCACACGGCTCAAACAGCCGGTGCGCTTCATCGTAGTCATCGATTCGGGAGGGTCCATGGTGGCACGGCTTTTTTTGAAGAACCGCGAAATGGTGGGCGGATTCGATGCGGCCGTTGAGGAGATTTCGGGGATGACCATGGGGCTTGTGCCAGAGATTGGCGCGCTGGGCTCTGAGTGGGACACCGCGCTGCAGGGGCACAGCGTTGCTGAACGGGCAAGCGCCAAGATCTACACGCTTGAAATTTGATGGTGCTGATGCCAACACCCGTTGGCTCCAGCCGGGCAATCGGTGCAACATGGCGGCCAGAACTCTCGGCACACCGTGGCAGCACGCCGCAGCTTATGATTTGCCCCATGACCGACCCTATCCACTTGCCCCCCAAAGCGCCAAGTGACGCGACCCAGCGCACCCTGGCCCACTACAACCAGAACGCCGACGACTTCTTTGTCGGCACCCGTGACCATGATGTGCGCCAGAACATGGATGCCTTGCTGCAGCACATTCAGGCGGTGGTGCCCTTCACGATTCTGGATTTTGGTTGCGGCCCGGGGCGCGACCTGAAAGCGTTCAGCGCGATGGGGCATACAGCGGTCGGGCTGGAAGGTGCGGCACGTTTTGTCGACATGGCGCGTGCCTGGAGCGGCTGCGAGGTGTGGCTGCAAGATTTTCTGGCGCTTGACTTGCCTGCCGACCACTTTGACGGTGTGTTTGCCAATGCCTCGCTGTTTCATGTGCCTGGCCAGGTGTTACCGCAGGTACTGGCGCAGTTGCACGCCACGTTAAAGCCGCAAGGCGTGTTGTTCAGTTCTAACCCCCGGGGCGACAACAACGAAGGTTTCAACGGCGACCGCTACGGCGCCTACCACGACATTGCTGCGTGGCGCCGGTACCTGACGGCGGCGGGCTTCACCGAGCTGATGCATTACTACCGCCCGCCCGGTTTGCCGATTGAGCAGCAGCCCTGGCTGGCCAGCGTGTGGCGCAAGGCGTAGACCACGAAAGCGCACTTACGCCAAGACGTTGGCCCGCGCGGTGAATGGCTTTGATTTTTTGAATTCTTCGCTTGATTTGCAGAGACTTTGATGGTCAGAAGCTAAAGCCCCCGCTGCCCCTCAGAGCGCAGTCTGGCAGATTCCGGGTGGTTGATGGCTTGCCTCACCTCGCTCAACAGGCGCTCCTTCTCTGCACCCAAGACGCCCTTGAGGACCAGCCAGTTGGAAGCATGGTCGCTGCGAAACACCGTGCGTTTCAGGTCCAACGCCTGAAGGAATTGCGCCATTTCAACAAACAGTTCCTGTTGGTCCAGCGGCTCCCATTGCGCAAAATCCTGGCGAAACCGGTCTTCGCCCTGGGGAAAGCTGACCACCAGGGTGGCCAGAAATTCTGGCTGGGTCAGGTTGATCAGGCGGGCCGAGTTGGCCGCGTGCTGCTGTGACAATAGTTTGCCGCCAAGTCCGTTGAGCAACATCACCGATCGGGTGATGCCTGCGGCGCCCAGCTTTTCCAAGGCATCGCGGGTGCTCTCAAAGGTTTCACCCTTGTGGACCCGCTGCAGCACCTCATCATCCCCCGACTCTGCGCCAACATACACCAGCGACAAACCCGCTTCGCGCAACGCTTGCAGCTCGTGCACGGTTTTTTGGCGCAGGTTGCGCGGCAGGCAGTAGCTGGAAATGCGCCGGACTTTAGGCAAATGGGTTTTGATGGCGGCCAGCAGGGTCATCAGCCGCCGGGTCGACAGCACCATGGCGTCACCGTCGCCCAAAAACACCCGCTGCACCTGAGCCGCAAACTGTTCGCCGCAACTGCGGATGGCATCCAGGGTTTCTTGTTCGTCGCGCACGCCAAATTTTTTTTGCGGCGCGGTGTACATCTCACAGTACGTGCACTTGTTCCAGGAGCAACCATTGGTGAGGGGCAAGATCAGCGACTCGGCTTCACTGGGTGGTCTAAAGACCGGATTGATGTAACTAATGGGAAAATTGTGGTTCATTTTTTGACATGACAGGGTTGTACCAGGCGGGTTGCCGCCGATTGCATCAGCACCCAACTCAAGGTGTGGACATGGGTATGGGCGCAGGTGTAGGCGTGGGTGTCTCGTCATAACGGATCATGTTTCCACCGGCCTCTTTGGCCTGGTACATGGCCGCGTCGGCCCACTTCAAAATATCATCCTGGTTGCTGTCAAGCTCATTGAACAACACCACGCCAATGCTGGTGGTGCAATGGTGTTCGACGGTGATTTCACTCTTGCCTTGTTGCCGGTAGGTCAGCACATAGGGCTTGTCCAGCAAGGCGCGCAGCTTTTCGGCCACCACTCTGGACTGCACCGTCGATTCAGCTTTACCGGCGGCCAACTCGCTGAGAATCACCACAAATTCATCGCCACCAAAGCGCGACACCATGTCCACCGCGCGAATACAGCTGTTGATGCGCCGCGCCACCTCGATCAGCAACAGGTCGCCAACAAAATGACCATGTGTGTCGTTGATGGTTTTGAAGTTGTCCAGGTCCATGAACATCAGCGCGCTGTAGCGCTTGTGGCGTTTGCTCGCTGCCATATTGAGCCCCAGGCGCTCGTTCAGCAACACGCGGTTGGGCAGGCCCGTCAGGGAGTCGTGCTGGGCCAGTTCCAGGATTTTTTTTTCGGCCAGTTTGAGTTCAGTGATGTCGCGCGCAGCGGCAAACACGCCCTGCAAGCGCCTGTCACGGTCATAAAAAGTGGTGCCGTTGAAAGACACTACAGTTTTTTTGCCGTTGCGGTCACGGGCGGTGAGCTCATAGTTGGTGACCTTTCTTTTGGTCAGCACCAGCATGATGGCGTCTTCGGCCCGACCCGGGTCGGTAAAGTAATTCTTGAAGGGCGCGCCGATCAATTCGTCACGGGTGCAGCCCGTCAACAGTTCCATCTGTTTATTGACATCAGTGATGATGCCGGCCGGGTCGGTGGTCATCAGCGCGTCAATGTTGGCCTCAAACAGCGAGCGGGTGTAAAACTGGTGGTCGCGCAGGCGCTGACCCAGCACCTTTTGTTCGGCTTCAATTTGCTTGCGCGCCGTGTTGTCGGTGCCCATCAGCAGGTAACCAATGATGACATCCTGGTCATCACGCAGCGCCGAAACCGACACCACCGCCGGAAAGCGGCTGCCGTCCTTGCGGATGTAGGTCAGCTCGTAAATGTCTTCCATACCGCGCGATGCCTTGAACACCAGGGCTTCAAAGCCCGGCGCAATCTGCGCGTCAAGCTCAATGCTCAGCGCCTTGGCACGCACCACCAGTTCGTGCGGGTCAGAAATGTCGGCCGGGGTAATTTTGTTGAGCACATCGGCCGGCGCATAGCCCAGCATCGCTTCGGCACCCACATTGAAAATCTGGATGACGCCTTTGGCATCGGTGGCAATGCTGGAGAAGTTGACGCTGCTGAGAATGGCTTTTTGCAGGGCGCGGGTGATGAGCAAGGACTCTTGTCGTTGCCACTCGGCGGCGTCTTCCAATACGGACAGGCGTGATCCTGAAATTGTCGGGCTTGTTAGGCTGGTTGAATTTTTTGGGCTTGTCATCACGGTCACTCTTGGGTGAATCTTTGCCTTGTCCGGATGGGTTCTCAACGCGCCAAACGTGACAAGAAAAGGGCTGGCTGTTTATACGCCAAGAAACGCCTGGCGGTACGTTCGTCAGGTAACACTGCGCAAAATAAAGCCAATGCAAGCATCAGCTCACAGCCCCCAACAGGGCGTAATTTGCTACCAAATACATAGCTGCTTGTGCTTATTTCATAAGGTCTACAGGCATAAAACGTCAATAAACTGTGACTTACGCAAATTGTCCTGGCTTGGCGTTTTGACGCAGACAGCACAAAAGCGCGTCTTGGCAGAACAACGATGCGGGGGCAGAGGCAGAGGCAGAGGCAGAGGCAGAGGCAGAGGCAGAGGCAGAGGCAGGCGGCCCGCCTCACAGCCGGCACGATGATTGCATAGTTTTCACCTGGTAGAAACCAGTGCCTGGCACCTTTCTGTCACACCGTAGAATCCGTTTTTAATATTTTGTTAACCCGCCGGGGAATGCACCGGCTTATTTGAGAAACTTGCGCCATGAAGAAACTCTTGCTAGCTGCTGCCATCAGCGCCTTGTGCGCCACGGCCTTTGCCCAGGGCAAAGACCTCAAAGTCGCGATCGATGCCACGTACGAACCCTTCACGTTCAAAACCGCAGACGGCAAACCCACCGGTTTTGACGTGGACATTGCCAGCGCCCTGTGCGAGCAAATCAAACGCAAGTGCGTGTTTGTCGAACAAGCCTGGGACGGCATGATTCCCGGCCTGATGGCCAAGAAATACGACGTCATCATCAGCTCCATGTCAATCACCGAAGAGCGCCTCAAGCAAGTTGACTTTTCTGAAAAATACTACAACACACCCAGCCGCGTGGTGCTCAAGAAAGACGTGAAGTATGCCGGTCCGGAATCCATCAAAGGCAAAAAGATTGGCGTTCTGAAAGCCAGCACACAAGAAAAGTACGCACTTGGCGAACTCAAGACCAAGGGCGTGGAAGTGGTGTCTTATGACGCTCAAGACCAGGTCTACCTCGACATCAAGGCCGGTCGACTTGACGGCACCGTGGCCGACATTCTGGAAGTGGGCGGCGGCTTTCTGGGCAAGCCAGGGGGTGAGGCCTATGAACTCAAAGGCGATGAGCTCTACATTCCCAAGTACTTTGGCACCGGTGCCGGTGTGGCGCTGCGCAAAGGCCAGGGCGACCTGAAGAAAGAAATCAGCGCTGCCATCAAGGCCATTCGTGCCAATGGCAAGTACAAGGCCATCAACGACAAGTACTTCAAGTTTGACGTGTACGGCAAATAATTGCCCGGTTCAATCGGTCGGCTGTTTGCACTGCTGCACAAGCCGGTCCGCTGGCTTTCCTGGCTTTCCTGACTTGCCCAAATGAGCGCCAACACACAGTCCTACCTGCTGGTTATTTTGCAGGGTTCCATGCTCACTGTGGGCGTGTCTTTGGGAGCGCTTGTGGTGGCCGTCATGCTTGGGCTTTTGGGTGCGGCCGCCAAGCTTTCCGGCCGCCCGGTGCTGGTGGCTTTGTCCACCTTCTACACCACCATCATCCGTGGCATACCTGATCTGGTGCTGATGCTGCTGGTGTTTTACGGTGGCACCATTGGCATCAACACCCTGCTTGAAAAACTCGGCAGTGAAGCCACCATCGACATCGAACCCTTTGCCGCCGGGGTCATCACCATCGGCTTCATTTACGGCGCCTACATGACCGAAACCTTTCGCGGCGCCATTTTGAGCATTCCAAAAGGCCAGATGGAAGCCGCCTGGGCATTTGGCATGGGCCGCACCCAAACCTTTGTGCGCATCACCCTGCCGCAAATGGTGCGCTATGCCCTGCCCGGCTTCACCAACAACTGGCTGGTGTTGATCAAAGCCACCGCCTTGGTGAGCCTGATTGGCCTGCAGGAAATGACGTATTTGGCCAAGCAGGCCAGCGCCGCCACGCGCTCGCCGTTTGTCTTCTTTTTGTTCACGGGCGCGCTGTTTCTGGTTTACTCGTCGGTGAGCTTGTTTGCCCTGAAAAAACTCAATACCCACTACAGCCTGGGCACCAAACGAGGGCAGCTGTGATGGAATGGGCGGTTATTTTTGAGCCGGACAATCTGGCGCTGTTTGGCAACGGGATCCTCATCACCCTGTGGTTGTTGTTCTCGTCACTGGCTGTGGGCGGTGTGCTGGCGCTGGTTTTTGCACTCATCCTCACCGGCCCCTGGGCGCCCTTGCGCTGGCTGGTGGGCGCCTACACCTTTGTCATCAGGGGCACACCGCTGCTGATTCAGGTGTACCTGATTTATTACGGACTGGGCCAGCTGGAGTGGATTCAGGCCCGATGGAATGACATCTGGCCCTGGACTTACTTCAAAGAGCCCTTCTTTTGCGCGCTGCTGGCCTTCAGCCTGAACACCGCCGGCTACACCGCCGAAATGCTGGCCGGTGCCATTCGGGAAACCAGCGCCGGTGAAATAGAAGCCGCGCAGGCCTACGGCATGAACCGCTTTCAGGTGATGCTGCGGGTGGTGTTGCCCAGCGCCATGCGCCGCACCCTGCCCGCCTACAGCAACGAGGTGGTGATGATGCTGCACAGCACCAGCCTGGCCAGCGCCGTGCCCAACATGCTTGACATCACCTCAGCGGCCAGCCGGATTTACGCCACCTATTACTTGCCGTTTGAGGCCTATCTGGCCGCTGCGGCCATTTACCTCGCCGCATCGTTTTGTCTGATTGGCTTTTTCCGCTTCTCGGAAGGCCGCCTGCTGGCCTACCTGGCCCCGCGCAGAGACTGATGGCATGACGTTTTGCCCCGGCATCTTGTGACATCTCTGAGCCGCAGGCAAGATACCCCATGATCACGACTATTTCATTAAACCGCCATGCAACGCATTGACCACCCCCTGCTTTCGCCCAGCCTGGGCAGCCAGAAAACCTTGACCAGTTTTCATTTTGGCCAGCCCGGCAGCGGCCGCAAAATCTACATTGAAGCCAGCCTGCACGCCGAGGAATTGCCCGGCATGCTGGTGGCGCACCATTTGCGCGCCTTGTTCGACGCCGCTGAGGCCGCTGGGCAAATTCAGGGCGAAATTGTGCTGGTGCCGGTGGCCAACCCGATTGGCTTGGCGCAGCGGCTTGACCACAAGCCCATGGGCCGCTTTGAGTTGGGTACCTCGGAAAATTTCAACCGCCATTACCCGGACCTGGCCGCGGCGGTAGAACCCGCCGTGCGCTCCCAACTGGGCTCTGACGCACAAGCCAACGTGCGGGTTGTGCGTCAGGCCATGGGCAACTACCTGACCAACTGGCAGCCTGACACCGAACTGCAAAGCCTGCGCCGCAGCTTGCTGACCCTGGCGCACGACGCCGATTTCATGCTGGACCTGCACTGCGACTGCGAGGGCGTGCTGCATTTCTACACCGAAGAGGCGTGCTGGCCGCACCTGCAGGAGTTGGCGCACTTTCTGGGTGCGCAAACCATTTTGCTGGCCAAAAGCTCGGGCAATCGCCCTATTGACGAATGCCTGTCAGGCGCCTGGTGGCAGTTGGCAGACCGGCTCAAGGCCAACGGCGTTGATGTGCCGCTGCCACAAGGCTGCTGCAGCACCACCATTGAGTTGCGCGGCGAACTCGATGTGAGCCACGCCTGGGCAAAAAAAGACGCCCAAGCCATCGTGGCGTGGCTCCAGCACATCGGGGTTTTGGCCTGCACCCAACCCCCGCTGGTGCCTGCCGCACGGTGCGCGGCGACGCCATTGGCCGGGTCGCAATCGCTGCACGCGCCGGGGCCTGGCGTGGTGGTGTTTGCCGCCGAGCCCGGTCAGACCTTGCAAGTTGGCGACCTGGTGGCCGAGGTGATTGACCCGATTGCCAACCAGACCCACCGCGTGACAGCAGGCGTGGCCGGCATGTTTTACGCCCGCATCCGCGACCGCTACATCACCGCTGGGGGCGAACTGGGCAAGATTGCCGGAGTCACAGCGTTTCGCAGCGGCGCATTGCTGGGCGCTTGAGCCACCTCCCCGCACCATAGAAAACGTCAAATTGGACCATTGCCAACGACACCGGCGCCCCGTGTCATTGGCATGGCGAACCCAATCCGCCATCCATGCGCGCGTGCGCCCGGAATGACAGCGGTGCGTTTGCCATCTCAACTTTCATCAGCTCGACCATGACCACCACATCGCTCAAACTTCAGGTTGAGAACATCCACAAGCGCTTTGGCTCCAACGAGGTGCTCAAAGGCGTGTCACTCACGGCACACGCGGGCGATGTGATCAGCATCATTGGCAGCTCGGGCTCAGGCAAAAGCACCTTTTTGCGCTGCATCAACCTGCTGGAAATGCCGCACCAGGGCCGCATCAACGTGGCCGGTGAAGAACTGCACCTGAGCCCCGGAAAAAGCGGCGAGCTGCACGCCGCCAACCCCAAACAACTGGCGCGCCTGCGCACCAAATTGGCCATGGTGTTCCAGCATTTCAACTTGTGGGCGCACATGACGGTGTTGCAAAACATCATCGAAGCCCCGGTGCATGTGATGAAAGTGCCGCGTGACCAAGCCGTAGACATTGCCCGCAGATACCTCGCCAAGGTGGGTCTGGAGGGCAAAGAAGATGCTTACCCGGCACACCTCAGCGGCGGCCAGCAGCAGCGCGTGGCGATTGCCCGCGCCCTGGCCATGGAGCCCGAGGTGATGCTGTTTGACGAGCCCACCAGCGCGCTTGACCCCGAGCTGGTGTCCGAGGTGCTCAAAGTCATGAAAAACCTGGCGCTGGAGGGACGCACCATGGTGGTGGTCACCCATGAGATGGGTTTTGCCCGCGAGGTCTCCAACCACCTGATCTTCCTGCACAAGGGCCAAATTGAAGAACAAGGCAACCCCACCCAAGTGCTGGGCAGCCCGAAGAGTGTGCGGCTGGCCCAGTTTTTGTCGGGTAGTTTGAAGTGATTTATGCCTCTAGCCCTTATTTAATATGCGTGAACAGCTATTTTTTATATAGCATATTGCAATTGAAATGTATGTCTGATGCCGGTCTCTGACAAGGCCACCCCCTAGTTTTTTACACGCAAAGCCTGCCCTTTTGGCCTGACCCACTATTTTGCATACCCCGCTTTTTCCACAGTTGACGCGCCGCCAGGTGCTGGCCGCCACCTTGAGCGCGCCGCTCTGGCCCGGCTTGTCACAGGCACAAAGTGGCAGCAGCTCGCCGCTGTCCTCGTCCTCGGTGCCGCTGCTTGCAAAACGCGTTTTGCAGTTCCCGCGTGACCTGGGCAGCCATCCTGACTTTGCCATTGAATGGTGGTACCTCACCGGCCAACTGCAGAGTGGGCAACGCCAGTTCGGCTTTCAGCTCACCTTCTTCAGGTCTCGCGTGCCCGTCACACAAGGCATGCGCTCGAACTTTGCCGCCAAACAATTGATCTTTGCCCATGCCGCCGTCACTGACGTGGCAGGCATTCGTTTGCTGCACGACCAGCGCATTGCCCGCGCCTCCGGTGCCGCGCAAGTTGACCTGGCGTCTGCCAGCACGCTTGATACGGCCTTGCGCTTGGGCAACTGGTCGCTCACACGCGCTGGCAACACCTACCAGGCCAAGGCTCGGGGCCAGGATTTTGCGTTTGAGCTGGCGCTACAAGAAACCCAGGCGCTGCTGCTGCAAGGTGACTTGGGGCTATCGCGCAAGGGGCCACAGGCCGAGCAGATGAGCTATTACTACAGCCTGCCCCAACTGCGCGTGAGCGGTCAGTTGCAAGTGACGGGCCAATCGTTGAGCGTGCAAGGCCAAGCCTGGCTGGACCATGAGTGGAGCCAGTCGGTGATGCACCCGCAGGCCGTGGGCTGGGACTGGATCGGCATGAACCTCTCTGACGGCAGCGCACTGACTGCGTTCAGGCTGCGTACCCAATCCGGTGAGGCGCTGTGGGCGGGTGGCTCGTTTCGCGCCGCAGGTCAGGTCAACCCGGAGGTGTTTGGCCCGCAAGACGTGGTGTTCACACCGATGCGAAGCTGGAAAAGTCCCAACAGCGGCGCCACCTACCCGGTGGAATGGACCGTGCATGTGTCCCGAAAAACCGCCGACAGCACCGCCCGCGTGGCGCGCTACCGCGTAAAAGCCGTCATTGACGACCAGGAACTCGACAGCCGCCAATCCACCGGCGCGATTTACTGGGAAGGCTTGAGCGAGCTGTTTGATGCTCAGGGCCAGCGGGTGGGGCGTGGTTACCTGGAGATGACGGGTTACGCCAACCCTTTGATGCTGTGACTATTTGCTACAAATTAAATAGCATCTTGCGCAATATCCTTAAGGGCTAGAGGCCAATTTGACTTATAAACCCGCAATCTGCTCAGAACATGCACAAAATCGCGCCTATATTGGCTTGCCCGCGCGAGGAATTCCCCACGGCGCACCATGGGCACACGAACACCGGGGCGTTTTTTGAGCATCCTGCCATGCTTGTTTTCCTGAATTGAGCACCCTATGTCTGCCAAACCTCCCCGCAATCCCAAATCTCTCTCTGGGCTGCTGCCGTTTTTATGGCCGTACCGTGTTCGCATTGGATTGGCGCTGGTTTTTCTGGTCGCTGCAGCGGTCGCCACGCTGGCGTTTCCGTTGGCGCTGCGCCAGCTGATCGACGCGGGCCTGTCGCCCACCGACAAGGGCGCGCAGGTGATGGCCCTGCGTGAACACTTTGCCGCGCTGTTTGCCGTGGCAGTGGCGCTGGGGCTGGCGTCTGCGGCACGCTTTTACATGGTGAGCTGGCTCGGTGAACGTGTCAGCGCCGACCTGCGCAACGCGGTGTACGGCCATGTGCTGCAGCAAAGCCCCGAGTTTTTTGAGACCACACAAACCGGCGAAGTGCTTTCAAGGCTTTCGGCCGACACCACACTGGTGCAAACCGTGGTGGGCTCGTCACTGAGCATGGGCCTGCGCAATCTGGTGATGGGGATGGGCGCTTTGGGCGTTCTGGTGTGGACCAACCCGATGGTCATGGTGCAGGTGCTGGGCGTGCTGGTGCTCATCGTCTTGCCAGCGCTGTGGTTTGGCCGGCGCGTGCGCAAGCTCTCACGTGCCAGCCAGGACCGGGCGGCGGACTCAAGTGCCATCGCCGCCGAGGTGCTCAACGCCATTCCCGTGGTGCAAAGTTACACCGCAGAGGCGCGTGAAGCGGCGCGCTTCAACCTGGCCACCCACAATGCCTTCGAGGTGGCAGTGCGCCGCAGCCAGGCGCGCTCCATCCTGGTGGCGTTCATCATCATTGCCACATCAGCCGCGCTGCTGTGGGGCTTGTACCAAGGCACACAGGCGGTGATGGCCGGGCGCATCAGCGCCGGGCATTTGGGGCAAACCGTGGTGTACGTGATCATTCTGGCCAGCGCGTTTGCGGTGCTGGGCGAGGTCTATGGCGACTTGCTGCGTGCCGCTGGCGCGACCGAGCGGCTGATGGAGTTACTGGCCAGCAAGTCATCCATCATGTCACCATCAAATCCGGTTCCAGCCCATACACCAAAAGCGGGAAGCGCTATTGAATTTGAAGCGATGACGTTTCACTATCCGTCGCGCCCGGCACAGTTGGCCTTGGAAAACTTCTCTTTGAAGGTGGCCCCAGGGCAAACCATTGCTTTGGTGGGCCCCAGCGGCGCTGGCAAAAGCACCGTGTTTCAACTGCTGCTGCGCTACTTTGATGCGCAAAAAGGGCGCATTCTGCTGGACGGCGTACCGACCCAAAACCTGTCGCTGCAAGACTTGCGCAAACACATTGGCATCGTGCCGCAAGACGCGGTGATTTTTTCCAACAGCGCGCAAGACAACATTCGTTACGGTCGCCCGGAGGCCTCCGATGCCGAGGTGCAGGCAGCGGCCAAAGCGGCCTTTGCCGACGAGTTCATCTGTGCCCTGCCGCAGGGTTACGACACATTTTTGGGTGAGCGGGGTGTGCGCCTGTCAGGCGGCCAACGTCAACGCATCGCCATTGCCCGCGCCATGCTGAAAAACCCACCGCTGCTTCTGCTCGACGAGGCCACCAGTGCGCTGGACGCCGAGAGCGAGCGCATGGTGCAGGCCGCGCTGGAATCCGCCATGCGCGGGCGCACCACGCTGGTGATTGCGCACCGGCTGGCCACGGTGCAAAAAGCCGACTGCATCGTGGTGCTGGAACATGGACGTGTGGTGGAAACCGGCACACATGCCCAGTTGGTGGCGGCGGGCGGGCTGTACGCCGGACTGGCGGCACTGCAGTTCAGTGACTGAGTGGGTGAGTTTTCCGATAAATTTTTTGGCGTGAGGCCATCCGGCAATGCCCATCAGGACGTGGCTACCGGGCGCATCGCAAGTGTGAGCGCGTGAGCGCGTGAGCGCGTGAGCGATGTCACCCCTTTTCGGGGCAGCTTGTGGTGTCAGGCGAGGTGGCGCAACTCACGCAGGGCCACCGACACCGGCGCCAGGTCAGCGCCTTGCGTGCTGATGGTTGGCAACAAATGACACAAACACTCAATGCTGCCCGCATTGGCCGCTGACCAGGCGCTCACGCCATCAAAACGCAACAACACACTTTGACTGATCTGGTTGGCAATGGCGTACACATCTTCACGGGCACCGCCTCTGGCCTGGGTTTGCCACAGGGTGTCGGTTGGCAAACGGTTGATCTGGGTGCGCCAGGCACTCAGCCCCAACACGTCGTCCACCCCAAAATAGGTTTGCGCAGCCTGCCCCAGCGTGACCATCATCATTTCCAGGGAGAGGCAAGCGCATCATGCCAATCAAGCGTCCAGGCGCCTGAAATGACATTTTGCAACCACAAAGCACCAGTGAGCGTCTTACCGTCGGTTACCTGTCCATCACGGCACCAGCCAAGTAACTCTGAAGGGGTCGCGGTGAACACGTCCAGAAACTCGCCTTCATCCAATTGCCGTTCGCCAGCTTGCAGCTGACGGGCAAACCAGATGTCAATAAATTCAGTGGAATAAGCAATCACTGGATGCAAGACTCCGGCGTGCGCCCACTGCCCTGCGGTGTAACCAGTCTCTTCACGTAACTCACGCCGGGCGCAATCAAAGCAACTTTCACCGGCATCAAGTTTACCGGCAGGGAATTCGACCATCACTTGCCCCACCGGGTAGCGGAACTGCCGCTCAAGAACCACCTTCAGCTGGCCATTCTCGGCCTCTATGAGTGGAATAACCATGACAGCGCCAGGATGAACCACATACTCACGTGTGGCAGTGGCCCCGCCGGGCAAACGAACCTGGTCACGAAACGCATGAAGAAACTTGCCTTTGAAAAGCTCCTCACTGTGAAGCCTCTCTTCATTCAAACCGGCAATCTGGCTACCATCCATGTAACTACAGCCCAGGCCGTGACGCAAACACGCTAGCTGGCTAGCATTTGCACGATGGCGTCAGCGCACAAGGCCATAAGGCCGCCGGGCACCAAGCCCAAGACCAGCAACAGGGCGCCATTCAGCGACAACACTGCACGTACCTCGAACGGCGCAGTCACCTCAGCCACAGTGATCGGCGCGTCAAAATACATGACCTTGACCACGCGCAGGTAGTAGAAAGCACCGATCAAGGACATCATCACTGCAAAAACAGCCAAGCCCAAGTGCAGCGCCCCACCGGAGGCTACCAAGGCCTGCAGCACGGCAAGCTTGGCATAGAAACCGATCATGGGGGGAATGCCGGCAAGTGAGAACATGCAAATGGCCATGATCCCGGCATAGAACGGGCTACGCTGATTCAAACCAGCCAAATCTGAAATCTCTTCGCTCTCAAACCCATTGCGTGACAACAACAAAATCACACCAAAGGTTGCCAACGTGGTCAACACGTACGACACCACATAAAACATCGATGAACTGTAGGCATTGCCAGCAGCTTCAGCGTGGCCATTGACCACACCAGACATCATGCCGATCAGTACAAACCCCATGTGTGAGATGGTGGAGAACGCCAGCATGCGTTTGATATTGGTTTGCGCAATCGCAGCCAAATTACCTATCGCCAAAGACGCCACCGCCATCAACATCAGCATCTGCTGCCAATCAAAAGCCAGCGGCAACAAGCCTTCCACGAGCAGGCGGATCATCACAGCAAACGCCGCCAACTTAGGCGCGCCACCGATCAGCAAGGTAACCGCCGTCGGTGCACCCTGGTAAACGTCAGGAATCCACATGTGAAAGGGAACAACACCCAACTTGAAAGCCAAACCTGCCACCAAGAACACCAGTCCGAACACCAGCACCTGATGCTTGACCTGGCCGGAATTGATGGCAGTAAACACCTCGTGCAGATCGAGTGAACCCGTCGCACCGTAGAGCATGGACATGCCATACAGCAGGAAGCCGGACGCCAGCGAACCCAGAACAAAATACTTCATTGCGGCTTCAATGGACACCGTATGATCCCGCCGCAACGCCACCAAAGCGTAGCTGGAGAGGGTCAACAGCTCAATTCCCATGTAGATCACAAGAAAGTTGTTCCCGGAGATCATGACAAACATGCCAAGCAGCGAAAAAAGACTCAGGACGAAAAGCTCACCGCCGCGCAACATGTCTCGGTCGGCCGCGTAGGGCCGGCTGTAAACCAACGTCACCATCATGGCCAGCGTCGCAAAGCACTTGAGCCAATTCCCCATGACGTCACTGACAATCATGTTGCTGAAGCCATAAATGGTCTGACCGGAACTTGCGTAACTTGCCTGCATCGCCGCGACGACAGCCAGCGTCAGCATGGTAACGATATAGGTTGCCGTGCGTGTGCGGCTCTTGACACTCAAGTCAAACAGGGCGATCACACACGCCATGATCAACAAGAGCATTTCAGGGTAAACGGCGACTAAGCTGATTTTGTCAATCATAAGAATCTTTTATCTCGGGTTTGTCAACGCAGACTGATCAATTCAGTTTCGACTGTGCCACGTGCTTAAGCAGCTCTGCTACTGAAACGTCCATGACATCAGTGAAAGGCTTGGGATACAAACCCATATAAAGCACAGCTATAGCAAGCAGGCTCAAATAGAAAAATTCCCGCCCATTGATGTCCTTCAGATTCCTGACATGGTCATTGGCCACCGGACCAAAGTAGACGCGTTTGACCATCCATAGTGTGTAGGATGCGCCAAAAATCAAGGCACTGGCTGCTGCCATGCCAATCCAGAAATTAACCTTCACTGAACCCAGAATTACCATCCATTCCCCGACAAAACCTGCCGTGCCGGGCAGACCGGCATTGGCCATGGCAAACAGCACGGCAAAGGCAGTGAATTTAGGCATGGTATTGACCACACCACCATAACTGGATATTTCACGCGAGTGCACACGGTCATACAACACGCCAATACACAAGAACATGGCTGCAGACACGAACCCATGGGAAATCATTTGAACAATACCGCCGGCAACCCCAAGGTCGTTGAAAATGAAGAAACCCAAGGTCACAAAACCCATGTGCGCCACGGAGGAATAAGCCACCAGCTTCTTCATGTCTTTTTGCACCAGCGTCACAAAACCGACGTAGATCACCGCGGCAAGAGACAAACCAATCATCAATCCTGCCCACTCGTGGGAGGCATCCGGCGCAATGGGGAGAGAAAACCGCAGGAAACCATAAGCCCCGAGTTTCAACATGATCGCGGCCAACACAGCAGACCCGCCTGTCGGCGCTTCGACGTGCACGTCCGGCAACCAAGTGTGTACTGGCCACATCGGCACCTTGACGGCAAAAGCAGCCAGAAATGCAAAGAACAAAAGCGACTGAGTTGAACCACCGAGAGGCAGCTTGTGCCAGGTCAACAAATCGAAACTACCACCGGACACCGTGTAAAGATAGATCAGAGCCACCAGCATCAGCAAGGAACCCAGCAGCGTGTACAAGAAAAACTTGAACGCTGCATATATTTTGTTAGGCCCGCCCCAGATACCGATGATCAGGTACATCGGGATCAGAGTAGCTTCAAAAAATACATAAAACAGCATGCCATCCAACGCACAGAACACGCCGATCATGAGCCCGCCCAAAATCAGAAACGCACCCATGTACTGGTTGACACGGCGCGTGACAGATTCCCAGCTGGCGATCACCACAATCACATTGATGAACGCTGTCAACAAAATAAACCACACCGAGATACCGTCGATACCCAAGTGGTAATTGATGTTGAAGCGCTCAATCCAAGAGGATTTTTCGACGAACTGCATGGCAGCAGTCGTCACATCAAACTGCAGGTAAAGCGGCAGGGTCACCAGTAAACTGACGACAGCACCCACCAACGCAACCCACCGTACCGCTTGCGCCTGGTCATCGCGACCAAGAGCGAGCAACATCACACCGAAGGCAATCGGTGTCCAAATAGCCAGGCTCAGCAAACCCATTTTTATATTTCTCCTATTTGAGCCAGACGAAATACGTCATCAGAATAAAAACACCCAGCACCATCGTCAACGCATAGTCATACAAGTAACCTGTCTGGACTTTACGAACCAAACCTGAAATCCATCCCACAATACGCCATGATCCATTGACACAAGCACCATCAATCAACCCTTGGTCACCCACTTTCCAGAGCGTCACACCCAATCCGCGTGCCGCCGGAGCCAATACCTTTTCGTTGAACCAATCCATGTAGTACTTGTTTTCAAGCAAGGTATACAAAGGCTCAACACGCCGCTTGATCGCGGCCGGCAAGGCCGGATTGACCATGTACATGTAATAAGACGATGCAACACCGGCCAAAGCCAGCCAGAACGGCGCAGCAGTCAAGCCGTGGAGCGCCATTTGACCCGCCCCATGGAACTCTTCCCGCAATATTTCCATGGTGTTGTGCAGCCCGGCATTAACAAAAATGGCGTCTTTGAAGAAATCTCCGAACAACATCGGACCGATGGTGATGTACCCGATAAGCAATGAAGGGATCGCCAGCAACACCAGCGGCACCGTCACCACCCAAGGCGACTCATGGGGCTTGCTGGCGGCACCGTGGTGGCCGTGATCATGGCCGTGGTGCGCATCAGGATTTTGATCAAAACGCTCTTTGCCGTGAAACACCAGGAAGTAGAGTCGAAACGAGTAAAAGGCAGTGACAAAAACACCTGCAAGCACTGCAAAATAGGCGAAACCGGCAGCGGGCAGCTGACTGGCATGCACCGCCATAATGATCTCGTCCTTGGAATAAAACCCGGAAAACAGAGGTGTACCGATCAGCGCCAAGGAGCCCACCAAAGAGGTCAGCCAAGTGATCGGCATGTACTTACGCAAACCACCCATCCAGCGGATGTCCTGGTTGTGATGCACACCCATGATCACGGAGCCCGCCGCAAGAAACAGCAGAGCCTTGAAAAACGCATGCGTCATTAGATGGAAAACGGCGACTGAATAGGCTGATGCACCCAAGGCCACGGTCATATAACCCAACTGCGACAGTGTTGAATACGCCACAACCCGTTTGATGTCGTTTTGGATAATGCCCAAGAAGCCCATGAACAGTGCTGTTATCCCGCCAATGATCAACACAAAGTTAAGCGCCGTGTCGCTCATCTCAAATAACGGCGACATTCTGGCCACCATGAAGATACCAGCGGTGACCATGGTCGCGGCGTGAATCAGCGCCGAAATGGGTGTTGGACCTTCCATTGAATCGGGCAACCACACATGCAACGGAAACTGGGCCGATTTACCCATTGCCCCGATAAACAGGCAAATACAAATAACGGTGACCAGCATCCAATCGGTCCCGGGCAACATCAAAGTAGAAAGTTCAGTGGACTTGGCGAAGGTCTCAGAGTAATTCAGCGTACCCGTATAAGCTACCAACAGTCCGATGCCAAGGATAAAACCAAAGTCACCGACCCGGTTGACCAGAAAAGCCTTCATGTTGGCAAAAATTGCAGTGGGCTTATTGAACCAGAATCCTATGAGCAAATAAGAAACCAGGCCAACGGCTTCCCATCCGAAGAACAACTGCAGCATGTTGTTGCTCATGACCAGCATCAGCATGGAAAAAGTGAACAGCGAGATATAGGAAAAGAAGCGGTTGTAGCCCTCGTCTTCTTCCATATAGCCAATGGTGTAAATGTGCACCATCAACGACACAAAAGTAACCACAACCATCATCATCGCCGTCAGACCGTCAACCAGAAAGCCCACCTCCATCTTGAGGCCGCCAACCACCATCCACGTATATATGGTTTCATTGAATCGAGCGCCATCCATCACAACACTTTTCAGCGTCATGGCAGACAACACAAAAGACAGCAGGACACCCAAAATGGTGAGTGAGTGCGACATGCGCCTGCCCATGACATTACCACCAAACTTGGTGCCAAGCACGCCCGCAGCAATCGCTCCCCCCAAAGGCGCGAGCGCAGCCGTCAACAGCATCGAAGCAGAAAGGGTTTGACTCATTGTGTTAACCCTTCAACGAATTGAGTTCATCAACGTTGATCGTCGACTTATTACGGAATAGCAAGACCAGAATCGCCAGACCAATTGCGGCCTCAGCAGCAGCCACGGTCAATATGAAAAATACAAAAATCTGACCATTCAAGTCACCAAGATAGTGAGAAAAAGCAATGAAATTGGTATTGACTGCCAACAACATCAGCTCAATGGCCATCATCAGCACAATCAGGTTTTTTCGATTCAGAAAAATCCCGATCACAGAAAGTGCAAAAAGTATCGCCCCAACCGAAAGAAAGTGACCTAAAGTAAGCGTCATGCTTTGTTCTCCACAGATGGCGTCTCAATAGCTTGCGTCGGCAAGGAGGGCTGAGTCACGGCCATTTTGACCACCTTCAACCGGTCACCTGCCTTTACTCGAACCTGATCGGCCGGATTAATAGCCTTCACGTCTTTCCGTTGCCGCAACGTCAGTGCAATCGCCGCAATCATGCCCACCAGCAGAAGAGCCGCAGCCACTTCAAGCGGATAAATATATTGCGTATAAAGTAATTTACCCAGCTCACGCGTGTTCGATACTTCTACACCCGCTTGCCCAACCGTTGCCAAAGTCTCGGGTGCTTCACTGACTCTGAAACCGCCCATCAACACGGCCGACATTTCAAGAATAATGACGACACCCACCACGGCAGCCAAAGGGAAATGTTTCCAGAAACCTTTCCGAACACCCTCCATATTGACGTCAAGCATCATGACCACAAACAAAAACAACACCATCACTGCACCCACATAGACCAGCACCAGCGTAATTGCCAGGAATTCGGCCTTCAGGAGCATCCAGATCATCGACGCCTGAAAAAAGGACAGCACCAAAAACAATACCGCATGAACAGGATTGCGTGTCGTGATCACACGAAACGCCGCCAGCAACAGCACGGTCGAGAAAACATAAAACAAACCAGTCTTGACATCCATGGTTAACGTATCTTTCTTAGAGGTCAGCGGTACTTGGCATCTGCGGCCTTGTCAGCCGCAATTTGCTGCTCAAAGCGATCGCCGACAGCCAACAACATTTCTTTTGTGAAATAAAGGTCACCACGTTTTTCTCCGTGGTATTCAAGAATATTGGTCTCGACAATCGAATCCACCGGGCAACTTTCTTCACAAAAGCCGCAAAAGATGCACTTCGTAAGATCAATGTCATAGCGGCTTGTACGCCGGGAGCCATCCGCACGCACTTCGGACTCAATGGTGATCGCCATCGCAGGACAAACAGCCTCGCACAACTTGCAGGCGATGCATCGCTCTTCGCCATTCTCGTAACGGCGCAAGGCGTGCAAACCACGAAACCTTGGAGACAAGGGCGTTTTTTCCTCAGGATATTCGAGCGTAATCTTGCTTCGAAATGCATATTTTCCAGTGAGCTTCATCCCTTTGAGGAGCTCGACCAAGAGAAAACTCGACACGAAGTCCTTAAGCGAAAAGGCAACTTTAGGTGAGCTCTCAACAGAATTAATAGTTGGGGTAGACATAGACAACTCGAATTACTCCCAAATGTTCCATGGGGTCTGCATCCATACCCCAACCACCACCAGCCAGACCAAGGTAACCGGAATAAAGATTTTCCAACCCAAGCGCATGATCTGGTCATAACGAAACCGCGGAAAAGTCACTCGCACCCAAATGAAGAGGGTCATGACAAAAAAGGTCTTGATACCAAGCCAGAGCCAGCCTGGAATCCAGTTGAAGAACGCGTGGTCAACGGGCGACATCCAACCGCCAAAAAACAGGGTAACGCCCACGATGGATATCAGCCAAATACTGGCGTACTCAGCCATCTGAAATACAGCCCAGGACATACCGGAATACTCCACCATGTGACCTGCAACAATTTCAGATTCACCCTCAATCACGTCAAAAGGCGTTCTGTTGGTTTCAGCCAGACCAGAAACAAAATAAACCACCACGACAGGCAACAGCGGCAACCAATTCCAGGACAGGAAGGTCAAGCCCATCGCAGCAAAGTAGCCTTTGCCTTGCCCTAGCACGATGTCTGTCATGTTAAGACTTGAAGACACCATCAAGACAATCAAAAAGCAAAAACCCAGTGCAATTTCATAACTTACCATTTGCGCTGAGGCGCGTAATGCGCCAAGGAAGGCGTACTTGGAATTTGACGCCCAACCCGAAATGATCACGCCATAAATTTCCAGTGAAGTGATGGCCATCAACAAAAGCAAGCCAGCGTTAACGTTGGCAACTGCAATTTCGGGACCAAATGGCACAACAGCCCAAGCGGCAAGCGCTGGTGCGACAGTTAAAACTGGCCCGAGATAGAAAAGAAATTTATCTGAATTGGCAGGCCGGACAATTTCTTTGGTCATCAGCTTCAGGGCGTCAGCGATCGGCTGCAGCAGTCCCCAAGGGCCGACGCGGTTCGGACCGAGGCGGATCTGAACCCAGCCCAGTAACTTACGCTCCCAAAGTGTTGCGTAAGTAACCGCGCCCAACACAACCATCAACACCACGGTCACCTTGATCAGGCCCCAGATAATGGGCCACGCGATAGCCGTCCACCAAGACGCAGCAATGAGCCCTTGCCCATTCAAGAATATGAAATCGCTCATACCGCCATCTCCTGACTCTCAGCAGCCTTGGCATCTGCAGTCTGCTGCAACGCGTGTGCGCGCCGAACGATGCCATCAAGTTGGTAAATACCGACAACAACTGGCGCATCCGTCGGGCCGGTTAAATTAATGACCGATGACGTGCGGTTGTCCAGCCGATCCGGCGACACTTGCCCTGACTCGGCCAACACCAGTCCAGGTATCCCCTGCAGAACTTCTTGCGAGGATGAGAAGTCAAACCCGGGAACTTCCAGCATATTGGCCAGCACGCGCAGTACTTTCCAGGCTGGCCGGGTTTCACCCAAGGGTTTGACGACCGCATGGAAACTCTGAACGCGACCTTCTGCGTTGACAAAAGTACCAGAAGTCTCTGTAAAAGGTGACACTGGCAGCATCACGTCGCAAAACGCCATGTTGGCTTTGAAAGGATTCAAGGAGACCACCATCTGCGCTTTCGCCAAAGCCGTTGATGCCCTGGCACCCGCAGCCGAATCGAACTCTGGCTCCGTGCTCAGGAGCAACACTGCCTTGAGCGCGCCATCAAGCATCTGGGCAGCATTCAATCCATTTGCAGCTGGCACGGCGCCGACCAGCTGGGCACCCACTGTGTTTGATGCTTGCGTCAGATAACCCAGGGTGGCACCAGTTTGATCAGCGACCCACTGCGCAAGTGCAAGCAAACTCGATGCACTGCCATGGTGTGCTGCACCGTTACCCAGCAACACAGCTTTTCTGTCACCGTCCAACAAGGAACGGGCGATGGCACGAGAAGCTTCATCAGCCACGCCAACGGCTGGTGCCGGGATACCTTTTTCAGCAGCCACCGCCACAGCGATCGAAGCCAAGGCTTGGAGCCACTGTCCGACATCAACAGACACGCAATTGGCAACAGGCATCGCCCAATCCGCAGCTGCTGCCGAGATCGAACTCACCACACACCCTTTAAGCGCCGCTTGGCGAACACGCTGTGCAAACAAAGGGTGGTCTTTGCGCAGGTTGGCGCCAATGACGAGCACACTTTGAAGCTCCGACAGCGAAGCGATAGGCATTCCCAGGTAACGAACACCTTCAGACGCTGGAAACTCGGCATTGCGTAGCCTGTAGTCGATGTTTGGGCTGCCCAAACCATGCATCAGTTGGACGGAAAGCTGGAGCTCTTCAAGCGTTGCGTGCGGACTGACCAAGGCGCCAATGCTGGCAGCACCATACTCAGAACGGATCTGCTTCAATCCATTGGCAACGTATTCAAGCGCGGTCTGCCAATCCACAGATCGCCACTCACCGCCGTGCTTGATCATTGGGCTGGTCAGGCGCTCTTCGCTATTCAAAGCCTCGTATGAAAAACGGTCACGGTCTGCAATCCAGCATTCGTTGACTGACTCGTTTTCAAAAGGCAGCACCCGCATGACGCGGTTGTTCTTGACCTGCACAATCAAGTTTGCTCCGGTTGAGTCATGTGGGCTGACTGACTTGCGACGTGACATTTCCCACGTCCGTGCGCTGTACCGAAACGGTTTGCTGGTCAAGGCACCAACCGGACAGATGTCGATCATGTTGCCGGAAAGTTCCGAATCAATTGTCCGGCCGCCAAAGGTTTCAATTTGGGCATGCTCGCCCCGATGCGACATCCCCAACTCCATCACACCAGCAATTTCCTGACCAAAGCGAACACAACGGGTGCAGTGAATGCAGCGCGCCATCTCCTGCATTGAAATCAGTGGCCCAACGTCTTTGACGGACACCACCCGTTTTTCTTCCTCATAGCGAGAAGCTGATGCACCATAGCCCACCGCCAAATCCTGCAGCTGGCATTCACCCCCCTGGTCGCAAATCGGGCAATCCAAAGGATGGTTAATCAACAAGAATTCCATCACCGACTTTTGGGCCTTAATGGCTTTGTCAGTCTTGGTGCGAACGATCATGCCTTGCGTCACCGGTGTGGCACAGGCCGGCATCGGTTTGGGCATTTTCTCAATGTCCACCAGACACATGCGGCAACTCGCGGCGATACTGAGTTTCTTGTGATAACAAAAATGAGGGATGTAGGTACCTGCTTTTTCAGCCGCATGCATTACCGTGCTGCCTTCAGCGACATCTATCTTTTTGCCGTCGAGTTCGATTTCAATCATTGTGTCACTCGCTCAAACGTAGGCAGGAACCATGCAGGTCTTGTGCGCTACGTGGTATTCAAATTCAGGCATGAAATGCTTCAGCATGGCACGCACTGGCATAGCAGCCGCATCACCTAACGCGCAAATCGTGCGACCTTGGATGTCTTCTGCAACTGAGTTGAGCAACGCCAAATCTGAGGCCTTACCGTGGCCGGTCTCAATACGATCCACGATGCGCGAAAGCCAACCAGTGCCCTCGCGGCAAGGCGTGCACTGCCCGCATGACTCATGCATGTAAAAATAGCTCAAGCGCTGCAAACTCTTGACCATGCAACGCGAGTCGTCCAGCACAATCACGGCGCCAGAGCCCAACATCGAGCCTGCTTTGGCAATGGAGTCGTAGTCCATGGTGCAATCCATGATGAGGCTTGTCGGCAGCACCGGTGACGACGAACCACCTGGGATCACTGCCTTGAGTTGCCGGCCTGATCGCACGCCACCAGCAAGCTCCAGTAATTTCGCAAATGGTGTCCCCATAGGCACTTCGTAGTTGCCAGGCAGTTCCACGTCACCGCTTACCGAATATATTTTGGTGCCACCATTGTTTGGCTTGCCACATTCGAGATAAGCCTGACCACCATTACGAATGATCCAGGGAACCGCTGCAAAAGTTTCGGTGTTGTTGATCGTGGTTGGTTTACCGTAGAGCCCAAAACTTGCCGGGAACGGTGGTTTAAAGCGAGGCTGCCCTTTTTTGCCTTCTAGAGACTCAAGAAGACCAGTTTCCTCACCACAAATATAGGCACCAAAACCATGAGCGGCATGGAGCTCAAAAGTGAAGCTGCTCCCCAGAATATTGGGCCCCAACAGCCCAGCGGCACGAGCCTCTTCAATAGCTGCTTCAAACCGCTCGTAGGTATGAAAAATTTCACCGTGAATGTAGTTGTAACCCACTGTGATACCCATAGCGTAAGCCGCAATGATCATTCCTTCAATCACGATGTGCGGATTGAACTCCATGATGTCACGGTCCTTGCACGTGCCGGGCTCGCCCTCATCGGAGTTACACACCAGGTATTTTTGTCCAGGGAACTGGCGCGGCATGAAACTCCACTTGAGCCCGGTTGGAAAACCGGCTCCGCCGCGGCCGCGCAAAGCAGATTCTTTGACTGTTGCGATCACCTGATCTTGCGTGAGCCCGGCACCACCATCCCGACCCAACACCTTGCGCAGGGCCTGATAGCCACCGCGGGCCTCGTAGTCCTTGAGACACCAGTTCGTGCCATTCAAATCCAGACAAATCTGAGGATTGATGTGCCTGCCATGAAGAAGCGTTTGAACGCCGGTGGCTTGAAACTGAGTCAGTAGCTTTTCTGCGCTCATGCCTTGACCTCGTCTGCGCGCAAACCATCAATCAGTTGATCCAACTTATCGTTGCTCATAAAGCTGCACATGGTGCGGTCGTTCACCAGCAAAACTGGTGAATCTGCACATGCGCCCAGACATTCACACTCTTGAAGCGTGAACATACCGTCTGCAGTCGTCTGCCCATTGCCAACACCCAGCGTCTCTTTCAAATGCGCCATGGCTTTGCCACCGTCACGCAGCTGGCACGGCAAGTTGGTGCACACATTGATCTTGTACTTGCCAACGGGCGCTTGGTTGTACATATTGTAGAAGCTGGTGACTTCATGGACTGCAATAGGCGCCATGCCCAGGTATTCAGCAACAAACCGCTCGGTTTCCGCACTGATATAGCCCAACTCTTTCTGCGCAATTGTCAGACAGGCCATGACCGCTGACTGCTTGTGCTCAGGCGGATACTTTGCGACTTCTTTAGCGAAGCGCGCTTTGGATTCTTCAGAAATCATCGGTCAACTTCCCCAAACACAATGTCCATCGTGCCAATGATCGCAACCGCGTCAGCGATCATGTGACCACGACCCATTTCGTCCAGCGCAGCAAGGTGAACAAACGCCGGTGGACGAATCTTCAAACGGTAAGGCTTATTGGCCCCATCGCTGATCAAGTAGATACCAAACTCACCTTTGGGATGCTCAATTGCAGAATAAGCCTCACCCTCTGGCACAGAAAAACCTTCGGTGAACAGCTTGAAGTGGTGAATCAATTCTTCCATATTGGATTTCATCGATTCCCGATCCGGCGGTGCGACCTTGTGGTTGTCAGTAATCACCGGACCCGGGTTGACTCTGAGCCAATCCACGCACTGCTTAATGATGCGATTCGATTGCGCCATCTCTTCCATGCGAACCAGATAGCGGTCATAGGTGTCACCCGTCTTGCCAACCGGTATGTCAAAGTCGAGCCTGTCATAGACTTCATAAGGCTGCGTCTTGCGCAAGTCCCAAGCCACGCCTGAGCCGCGCAACATAGGGCCTGTGAAGCCCAGGTTCAAGGCGCGCTCTGGTGTGACCACGCCAATGCCCACGGTACGTTGTTTCCAAATCCGGTTGTCAGTCAGCAGCGTGTGGTACTCACCCAAGTACGTTGGGAACCGCTGCGTGAAGTCATCGATGAAGTCCAACAGGCTTCCATTGCGGTTGCGGTTCAGTGCTTCAGTCGACTTCGCACTGCGGATTTTGTTCGCGGAGTGGCGCGGCATGGCATCTGGCAAATCGCGGTAGACACCGCCCGGACGAATATAAGCTGCGTGCATACGCGCACCGCTGACAGCCTCGTAGACATCGAGCAGGTCTTCGCGTTCACGAAACGCAAACAACATGACGGTCATGGCACCGCAGTCAATGGCATGCGCGCCAACCCACAGCAGGTGGTTCAGCAGACGCGTAATCTCGGCAAACATGACACGGATGTACTGCGCACGCAAGGGAACTTCAAGCCCCAGCATCTTTTCAATCACCAGGCAGTACGCCTGCTCATTGCACATCATGGACATGTAATCCAGGCGATCCATGTAGGGCAACGCCTGAAGATAGGTCTTGCTCTCAGCCAGCTTTTCAGTTGCCCGATGCAACAAACCGATGTGCGGGTCAGCCCGTTGTATTACCTCACCATCAAGCTCCAGCACCAGACGTAAAACGCCATGCGCAGCTGGATGCTGTGGACCAAAATTCAGGGTGTAGTTCTTGATGTCAGCCATGTTTCAAACTGCTAGTTAGCAGGGCCTCCGTAGTTTTCTTCACGGATGATGCGCGGCGTGATCTCACGCGGCTCAATCGTGACGGGTTGGTACACGACCCGCTTTTGTTCTGCGTCGTACCGCATTTCTACATGACCCGACACTGGAAAATCTTTTCGAAAGGGATGACCAATAAAGCCGTAATCCGTCAAGATGCGGCGCAAATCATTGTGACCCTCGAACACAATGCCAAAAAGATCAAACGCCTCACGTTCAAACCAGTTCGCACTGCTCCATATGTCGCACACAGAGGGCAATACTGGTGACAAATCGTCCGGCAAAAACACCTTGAGTCGCACGCGCTGATTCAAACTCACCGACAGCAAGTGCAGTACGACGCAAAAACGGGAACCGCTTAAGGGCTCGTCTTTGTAGGTGGAGTAATCCACCCCGCACAAATCCACCATTTGCTCAAAACAACAGGTGGGGTCGTCACGAAGCGTGCGAGCCACCTGCAGGTAATTGGCGGCATCAACAACCACCGTGAGTTCATTCAACGCCACCACACTAGTTTTGACAAACGCACCCAGAACCTCTTCAACATGCGCCTTGAGCGTAAGCGGATTTACAGCAAACAAAGTCATCGTTACCCTTTAAGTGCGCGCAATGGTTTGCGTACGACGGATTTTTCTCTGCAACTGGATGATGCCGTAGATCAACGCTTCTGCAGTAGGGGGACAGCCCGGCACATACACATCTACCGGCACAATGCGGTCACAGCCACGCACCACCGAATAACTGTAGTGGTAATACCCACCACCATTGGCACACGAACCCATGCTGATCACCCAACGCGGCTCGGCCATCTGGTCATATACCTTGCGGAAAGCAGGGGCCATTTTGTTGGTCAAGGTTCCAGCCACAATGATCACATCGGACTGGCGCGGACTTGCCCTGAACACCTCCGCACCAAAACGACTGATGTCGTAACGGGCAGCAGCAGCGTGCATCATCTCTACCGCACAGCAAGCCAACCCGAAGGTCATCGGCCAAACCGAACCAGTCTTTGCCCAATTCACCACGGAGTCGTAACTCGTGGTGACAAAACCTTCTTTAAAAACGCCTTCAATCATCGTGTTACTCCCAATCCAGGGCGCCTTTGATCCACATGTATACAAAGCCAACGGTCAGAATGGTCACAATTTCCAAACCTACCAGAAAGCCATAGAGACCCAAATCCTTGAGCGTCATTGCCCACGGAAAAAGAAGCGCAGTTTCCAGATCAAACAAAATAAAAAGAATGGCAATCAAGTAATAGCGAACGTCAAACTTCATCCGCGCGTCACCAAACGCTTCAAAGCCACATTCATAGGGAGAGTTTTTTGCCGGATCGGGTCGATTGGGGCCAAGTACGTACCCAATAACCTGAGGCAAGACGCCGACTGCAATGCCAATCAAAATGAAAAGCAAAACTGGCAAATATTGATCAAGATTCATTTGATGAGTTTGATTCAATTGACTATTTGACGCATTTCAGAACATCAAATATATTAATTATGGTGCCGTCGGCGAGACTCGAACTCGCACAGCTTTCGCCACTACCACCTCAAGATAGCGTGTCTACCAATTTCACCACGACGGCTGTAAATACTGCCTGATTCAGCACGCTCCGCTTAACGGCTTTCGACCTCATCAGACAGCTTAGAGTTTACCCTGAAATCCCCTCACATTGACTGTGGAGAAACCCTTTTGACAGGCATTATTTAGCCGGGATTTGTGCCGCACCTGATGCAGGTGTGACTGGCGCTGAAACTGCTGATGCGGGAGCTGTCACCGCAGCGTTGTCAAGCACGCTGCCAGATGTGGACGCCGCACGAGGGGTACCAAAATACGCCAGCGCCAAAGTGCTGACAAAGAAAATGGTGGCCAACACGGCAGTGGTGCGCGACAAAAAATTGGCACTGCCGCTGGCACCAAAAAGACTGCCTGAACCACCGCTGCCAAAGGCGGCACCCATGTCAGCGCCTTTGCCATGCTGAACCAAAATCAAACCCACCATGGCCACCGCTGAAATCATCTGCACGGCCAACAAAATCGTCAACATCACATTCATAAATCACTCCTAAATAAATAGCTCTCACGCAACCCGCTTTTTAGACGGCTGCAGCAATAATCGCCAAGAAATCCGGCACTTTGAGGGCCGCACCACCAATGAGGCCGCCGTCGATGTCAGGTTGCGCCAGCAAGCTGGCAGCGTTGGCTGCGTTCATGCTGCCGCCATAGAGCAGCTTGATGCGATCCGCGCTGGACGTTGCGGCTTTCAATTGCGCACGCAACACCGCATGCACCTGCTGCGCCTGCTCCGCTGTGGCCGAAAGCCCGGTCCCAATTGCCCAAACTGGCTCGTACGCCACCACAATTTCGCTGATGCAATGGCCGTTGGTATGAATCACTGCAGCCAATTGACGCTTGACGACTTCTTCAGTCTTGCCTGCCTCGCGTTCTGCCAGCGTTTCACCGACGCAGACGATCGGTGTGATGCCGCTGCTCAAGGCGCGTTGTGCTTTTGCAGCCACAACTTCGTCTGTTTCGCCATGGTATTGACGCCGCTCGGAATGCCCAACGATGGCGTAGTGCAAGCCAAAATCTTTGAGCATGGCTGATGAAATTTCTCCGGTGTAGGCGCCACTTTCATGACTCGAGACGTCTTGTGCGCCCAGGTCAATGACGCTGCCGCCAAGCAAGGCCTGGCATTGCGCGAGATACGCAGACGGCACACACACCGCCACCTGACAGGCTGGTTGCCCGACACCCGCCAACAAACCTTTGAGCAACAACTCATTGGCGGCCAGACTGCCGTTCATCTTCCAATTACCTGCAATCAACTTCTTTTTCATGTGTTTCCCCAAGTCAAAACAATTTTTCCAACATGTTGATTGGATTCCATCAAGGCGTGCGCCTTGGCTGCGTCTTTGGAAGCAAACACGCTGTGAACGACCGGCTTGATTTGCCCGGATGCCAAAAGCGGCCAGACCGTCTTCAGGCACGCCTGCGCAATCGCTGCCTTGAATGCCACGGGACGAGCCCGCAGCGTGGAACCGGTTATCGTCAAACGGCGACGCAGCACCAACCCGGCATTGAACTCACTTTTCACGCCACCCTGCACCGCAATGATGACCAAACGACCCTCTTCACGCAAACTCTGCACCTCTTTGGCGACATAACTGCCGGCGACCATGTCCAGAATCACATCCACGCCCTGCCCATCCGTCAGCTGAGCAAGCTCGGTCTGAAAATCCTGAGTCTTGTAATTGATGGCGGCATCTGCGCCGAGCGCCAGACAGGCGGCACATTTGTCGTCGCTGCCAGCCGTCGCAAACACCCGCGCACCCATGGCTTTTGCCAATTGAATTGCCGCCACGCCAATGCCGCTGGTGCCACCCTGAATCAACACGGTTTCACCTGCCACCAGGCGACCACGGTCCATCAGGTTGCTCCAGACAGTAAAAAAGGTCTCAGGAAGACTCGCCGCCTGTACATCGCTCAACCCTTGCGGCACAGGTAAACACTGCGCAATCGGTGCCACACACCATTGTGCATAACCACCACCGGTGACCAATGCGCACACGCGGTCGCCCAAGCGCAATCCGGCTGCGGCCAGCGCAAGTGCGTCACCCTGCTCGATCACGCCTGCAACTTCCAGCCCGGGAATATCCGACGCACCCTCAGGCGCCGGGTACAGGCCCATCCGTTGCAACACATCCGGCCGGTTGACCCCACTGGCGCTCACGCGGATGAGCAACTCCCCGGTGCCAGCAAGCGGCACGGGGCGCTCACCCAGATGCAAAACATCCGGGCCGCCAGGCTGTGTGATTTCAATGAATTTCATGCATTTTTAGCCTCTAGCCCTTATAAATAAAGCGCTACTAGCTATCAATTTCATTGCAACGCTAAGCCAATCAAGAACGGTTTTCTTGAGCCGGGCGCTCCAACAGCGCTTTCATCGACAGCTTGATGCGACCCTTTTCGTCGGTTTCCATGACCTTGACGCGCACGATTTGGCCTTCGGTCAAATAATCAGACACCTTTTCGACACGCTCATGCGCAATCTGGCTAATGTGCAGCAAACCGTCTTTGCCTGGCAGCAGGTTGATCAAGGCACCAAAGTCCAGAATCTTGGTGATGGGACCTTCATAGACCTTGCCAATTTCAACTTCAGCGGTGATCTGTTCAATGCGGCGCTTGGCTTCCTCGGCCTTGGCCGGGTCAGCGGACGCGATGGTGATGGTGCCGTCTTCGTCGATGTTGATCTGTGTGCCGGTTTCTTCGGTCAATGCGCGAATCACCGAACCGCCTTTACCAATCACGTCACGAATTTTTTCAGGATTGATCTTCATGGTGAACAAGCGCGGCGCAAACGTAGAAACTTCGGTCTTGGCTTCAGCCATCGCCTCGGTCATCTTGCCCAGGATGTGCATGCGTGCTTCCTTGGCCTGAGCCAGCGCCACTTGCATGATTTCTTTGGTGATGCCCTGGATTTTGATGTCCATTTGCAGCGCCGTGATGCCACTGGTGGTGCCCGCTACCTTGAAGTCCATGTCGCCCAAGTGATCTTCGTCGCCCAGAATGTCGGTCAACACGGCAAAACGGTTGTCTTCCTTGATCAGGCCCATGGCGATACCCGCCACGTGCGCCTTTAAAGGCACGCCCGCGTCCATCAAGCTCAGGCAACCACCACACACCGATGCCATGGACGACGACCCATTGGATTCGGTCACTTCAGACACCACACGCATGGTGTACGGGAAATCCTCTTTCTTGGGCAGCACGGCAATCAGCGCACGCTTGGCCAGACGGCCATGACCGATTTCACGGCGCTTGGGTGTACCAAAACGACCCGCTTCGCCGGTGGCAAAGGGAGGCATGTTGTAGTGCAGCATGAAGCGGTCTTCAAAATCACCGGCCAATGCGTCAATGCGCTGTGCATCACGCTCTGTGCCCAAGGTGGTCACCACCAAGGCCTGCGTTTCACCACGGGTGAACAGGGTAGAGCCATGGGTGCGTGGCAACACGCTGTTGCGGATTTCAATCGGGCGCACCGTGCGGGTGTCGCGGCCATCAATGCGTGGCTCACCGGCCAGAATCTGACCGCGAACCAGGCGCGCTTCAATATCAAACAGCATGCCCTCCACCTTGACCGAATCAAACGCGACGCCATCGGCTTTCAGGCCGGCCATGACATCGGCGTAAGCCGTGCGGCAGGCTTGCGTACGTGCCTGTTTGTTGCGAATTTGATAGGCCGCCGTCAATTTCTCATTGGCCAAAGCACCCACCTTGGCAATCAACACTTCGTCAGGTGCCGGCGCTTGCCAGTCCCAGACCGGTTTGCCGGCATCACGCACCAGTTCGTGAATGGCGTTGATGGCAATCGCACCTTGGGCGTGACCAAACACCACAGCACCCAGCATCACGTCTTCTGGCAACTGGTCAGCCTCTGACTCCACCATCAGCACAGCGGCTTCGGTGCCAGCCACCACCAGGTCAAGCTGGCTGGCTTTGAGCGCGGTTTGGCCGGGGTTAAGCACGTATTCGCCGTTGACGTAACCGACGCGGGCAGCACCAATCGGGCCATTGAACGGGATGCCGGAAATCGACAGCGCGGCGCTGGTGGCAATCATGGCGGCAATGTCAGCCTGCACTTCAGGGTTCAAGCTCACCACATGAATGATGACCTGAACTTCGTTGAAGAAGCCTTCGGGGAACAAGGGGCGAATTGGGCGGTCGATCAGGCGACAAGTCAAGGTTTCCAACTCACTGGGGCGGCCTTCACGCTTAAAAAAGCTGCCCGGAATTTTGCCGGCAGCGTAAGATTTTTCAGCGTAATCCACGGTCAGGGGAAAGAAGTCTTGCCCAGCTTTGGACTCGGTTTTGGCAACCACGGTTGCCAGCACCACGGTGCCGTCCATGTCGAGCAGCACAGCGCCGGTGGCCTGGCGTGCAATTTCACCGGTTTCCATGGTGACGGTGTGTTGACCCCACTGAAACGTCTTGCTAACTTTATTGAACATCGTCATTTTTTAATCTCCTGTGAGTTTGCAGAGTGCAGGCCACTCTGGCGAAGCCCGAAAAAGCGCAACACAGAACACGATGCCATTCCAGAGCTGTACCCCTTTTGGGATCAACAAGCTTTGGAATGACACAGCTTCGCTCCGTTTTTGCCTTTTCCGCCGTGAATTGAAGTAAAAAACGCCTGAGCTAGTGACCTAACTCAGGCGTTCATCATTCTTTGTTGACCAATTACTTGCGCAGACCCAGCTTGGCGATCAAGGCCACATAACGCTGTGCGTCTTTGGACTTGAGGTAGTCCAACAGCTTGCGGCGGCGGCTCACCATGCGCAACAGGCCACGGCGACCATGGTGGTCTTTGGCGTGGGTTTTGAAGTGGGGCATGAGTTCGTTGATGCGGGCGGTCAACAAGGCCACCTGAACTTCGGGGCTACCGGTGTCACCGGCTTGGCGTGCGTTGTCTTTGACAACGGCGGCTTTGATACTGGATGCGATCATGGTCTTTTTCCTGTAGATATAAAACTTGCGTCAGGCGCTGGAACTGCCCCTGACGTGCTTGTCTGCAATGTGCAGAGCCTCGCATTATAACCAGAGCGCCCGCTCCCACTCCCTGCGGCCCCTCAAGCGAGCCAGGCACGCCCGTCGCCCGCGCTACACCCCAAATGGCCGTTGCATGCGGCAGGTGGTGGGCTGCTCGGCGCTGGCGGCAGTCACGGTTTTAACCACCCGAAACCCGTAGCCTGAGCCTTCCACATCAAACTTCACACCCGGTGCGCCAAGCTTGTCCATCACACCCACCACCAAGGGCTGCTGGAATTGGTGGTCGGCCGCCCGCATGGCGCCGGTTTGCGCGCCAAACGTGACGCGGCTACTTTCCAACTGCACAGCGACTGCCATCGCCTCGGTCGTGCCGGCCATGCCAATGGCCTGCGCCAGGGCCTCCACCATCAGCTGCATGCGCATGTGCACATAGTCGTCTGCAGGCTTTGGAAAACGCGTGCGAAACGATGTGTAGAAGGCCTCACTTTGTGCGTTTTGCACGTTCGGCATCCAGTCGGCCACCGCCAGCACCTTGCCAATGCCTGCGTCCCCCATGGCTGCGGGCGCACCCAAAGCGTTGCCGTAAAAGGTGTAAAACTTGCCCGCATACCCGACATCTTTAGCGGCCTTGACCAACAAGGTCAGGTCGTTGCCGAAATTGCCGGTGATGACGGCCTGCGCCCCGCTGGCCTTGATTTTGGCCGCATAGGGCATGAAATCCTTGACACGCCCCATGGGGTGAAGCTCCTCGCCCACCAGACGCACGTCAGGGCGCAACTCGGTCAGCTGGCGTTTGGCCTCGCTGGCCACCGCATGACCAAAGCTGTAATCCTGGCCAAGGATGTAGACGCTTTTGAGGGCCAGGTCGTCTTTTAGCACCGACATCAGCGCGCTCATGCGCATGTTGGCATGGGCGTCAAACCTGAAATGCCAGAAGCTGCATTTCTCGTTGGTCAAGATCGGATCGACTGCCGAATAGTTCAGAAACAGCACGCGCTTGGCGGGTTCACGGTCGTTGTGTTTGTTGATGGCATCGATCAGCGCGGCTGCCGTGGCCGACGAATTGCCCTGCATGATGAACCTGGCACCATCGTCAATGGCGGATTTGAGCGCAGACAGTGCTTCTTCGGTTTGCCCCTTGCTGTCGTAACGCGCCAGCGCCAACGCGTGCTTGCCAGCGGTCACGCCCGGGGCTTCGGCCAGCGTGACACCGCCGCGGGCGTTAACCCGCTCCACCGCCCACACCAAGTTGCGAAAAACCGCCTCGCCGGTATTGCCAAACGGGCCGCTCAAACCTTCAATCATGGCAATTTTGACCGGCGCCGCCGCCGTTTGCGCCATGACAGCCACGGGAACGGAAACCACCAAAGCGAGCCCCAATGCCGCTCGGTACAGTATTTTTTTCAACATTAAAAAACTTTCTTAAAAACAGTTGGAATGAGTTGGACAGCGCCCTATCGCTCGCCAAACTGGCGCGTGGGCAGCAGGTTCGCTCGAAAAGCTGCGCAGTGTACAGACCAAGCAACGATCTCCGAGGCGCCTATTTTAAGCTATTTTATTTATAGCTTATTACGCTTATAAACAAAGGGCTACAGGCTAATTTAGCTTAAATATTCGATTGGATCGCATCCAGCGGCCAACGCGGCTTGACGTCAAACGCATAGACCTCACTGGCCGTCTGCTGGCCGGACTGCAAGCGCATGGCCGCAGCCATGGCAATCATGGCACCGTTGTCGGTGCACAAGTGCAACTCGGGGTAATGCACCCTGACAGCGCGCGCGCCACATTCGGCATTGAGTTGCGCACGCAAGCTGCGGTTGGCCCCCACCCCGCCCGCAACCACCAGCCGCTTGAGCCGGGTCTGCTTCAGTGCCACCAGTGATTTTTTCACCAGCACCTCGACAATCGCCGCTTGGGTGGACGCTGCCAAATCGGCCAATACGCTTGCCGGTAACGCCTCCACCGCGCAGTCGTGTGCCAAGCCAAGCTTTTTGGCCTGCATCATCACGGCGGTTTTCAGCCCAGCAAAGGAAAAGTCCAAGTTGTGACTGTGCAGCAAAGGGCGCGGCAACTTGTACGCAGCAGGGTTGCCAACTTCGGCCAACCGGGACAGCGCCGGGCCACCCGGGTACGCCAACCCCAGCAACTTGGCGGACTTGTCAAACGCCTCACCCGCGGCATCGTCAATGGTTTCGCCCAGAATCTCGTAACGCCCTACCCCATCCACCCGCATCAGCTGCGTGTGCCCGCCCGACACCAACAAGGCCACAAACGGAAACTCGGGCGGGTCGGCACTCAAAAACGGTGACAGCAAATGCCCTTCCAGATGGTGCACACCCAGCACCGGCTTGTGCAGTGCAGCGCCCAGCGCACAAGCTACGCCCGCGCCCACTAGCAAAGCCCCGGCCAGCCCCGGCCCCCGGGTGAAAGCCACCACATCGACGTCTTGCAAGGTCTTGCCCGAGGCCTGCAACACCTCTTGCGTCAGCGGCAAGACGCGGCGAATATGGTCGCGACTGGCCAGCTCGGGCACGACACCACCATAGGCCTGATGCATCTCGATCTGGCTGTAAAGCGCATGCGCCAGCAGCACCGGCAACTCCTGGCCTTTGACGCGCACCAGCGCCACCCCGGTTTCATCACACGAGGACTCGATTCCCAACACACAGTAGTCTTTTTCCATAGCGGGCAAGTTTAGAGGCAACACCAAAGTCAAAATGTCAGGCCCAAGCCTGCCAGGTAGGTGCGAATGGCCGTTTGTGACACCGCAACCAGCGGGAACGCCGTCGGGTCCAGCACCCAGGTTTGAATCAAGCCCACCATCAGCGCATGCAGGCCATGCGCGGCCACAGCGGCAGGTATTGCCAGCGTTACCGTGCGCCACGCAGCAGCGTCCTGCAGGCTGCGCTGCATCTGCTGCGTGCCATCCAGATAGCATTTCACATGCCGCTGCTTGACCGCCAACAACTCATCCACGTATTCCACTTTCAAGGTGGCCACCTCAAAAATGGCGCGGGTGCGCGCATCTGTTTCGATGCTGCGCATGGTCTGCAACATGGCCCGCTCCAACTCAAGCAACGGGTCTTGCGCCGCATCATGGCCGATCTGTTGCAGGGTTTGCTCCATGGGCAAAATGACGCTGTCCATCAATGCATTGAACAACTCGGCCTTGTTTTTAAAGTGCCAATAAATCGCGCCGCGTGTCACCCCGGCGGCTTGCGCAATGTCTTGCAGCGAGGTGCGCGACACCCCTTTCTCGGCGAACACACGCTGCGCCGCCTCCAGCAACTGGTGGCGGGTTTCTTCGGCGTCTTCTTTGGTGCGGCGGGCCATGGATGTATTTTTCTTGCAGGGGTTTATTAACTTACATTCGTGATTGTATGTATACTTCTGAAAAAATCAAGCACCGTTTTCGCCCTGCTGATGCCCTCTGCCGGGCTTTCTTTTTTCAGGAACCTCACCATGTCGCACCCCCGCAAGCCCGCTTGTTACACCCACCCCAGCCGATCTGCCTCGCACCCGCGCATGCTGGCGCCAGCAGCGCTGGCGTTGACCCTGCTGCTGGCGGCCTGCGGCCAAGGCAACGCACCCGCTGCAGGCCCCGGCGGCCCGGGCGGCGCACCGCCCCCCGCAGAGGTGGGCGTGGTCACGGTTAAAACGGGTGATGTGGGCCTGGTCACCGAACTGCCCGGCCGGCTGGAAGCCTCCCGCGTCGCCCAGGTGCGGGCCCGCGCTGCGGGCATTGTGCAAAAGCGCTTGTTCACCGAAGGCAGCGCGGTACGCGCCGGACAAGCCTTGTTCCAGATTGATGCCAGCCCCTACCGGGCCACACTGCTCAGCGCCCAGGCCAGCGTGACCAAGGCCGAAGCCAATTTGATGCAAGCCAGTGCGCAGGCCGAGCGCTTCAAACCCCTGATTGAGGCCAAAGCCATCAGCCAGCAAGAGTTTGTCAACGCCCAGTCTGCACAGAAACTCGCTGAAGCCGACGTGGCGGTGGCCCGCGCTGCGGTGCAAACCGCCCACATCAACCTGGGTTACGCTGCCATCACCGCGCCCATCAGCGGGCGCATTGGCCGCGCGCTGGTGACCGAAGGCGCACTGGTCGGCCAAGGTGAGGCCACGCCCATGGCAGTGATTCAGCAGACCGACCCGATGTACGTCAACTTCACCCAATCGGCCGCCGAGGTCATGAAGCTGCGCAGCGCCATGGAAACAGGCCAGCTCAAGCGCGCCGGTGCCCAGGCTGCCAGTGTGCGTGTGGTGCTGGAAGACGGCTCAGAGTACGCCAAACCTGGCAAGTTGTTGTTTTCTGACGTGACGGTAGACGCCACCAGCGGCCAGATCACATTGCGTGCAGAAATACCAAACCCCCAAGGCACCCTGCTGCCGGGTTTGTTTGTGCGTGTGCGCCTGTCCCAAGCCCAGGTGAGCAACGCCATCACGCTGCCCCAGCAAGCGGTCACGCGCACGCGCCAGGGCGACTCGGTGATGGTGGTCGGCACCGACGGCAAAGTGGCGCCGCGCCCGGTCAAGGTGGGCGGCCAGCAAGCTGGCCAGTGGGTGATTTTGGACGGTCTGCAAAACGGCGACCAGGTCATGGTGGATGGTTTCCAGAAGCTGCGCGGTGGCGCCCCGGTGAAAGCCGTGCCGTGGCAAGCGCCCGGCAGCATGCCCGCCAAGGCAGCCAGCGCGCCAACCGCCACTGCCGCCGCTGCGCCCGCAGCGCAAAGCCCAGCCAGTGCCGCATCAAGCGCCGCACGCTAAGGAGCTGCTTTCATGGCTAAATTCTTTATTGACCGGCCCATCTTTGCGTGGGTCATTGCGCTGTTCATCATTGTCATGGGCTCGGTGGCCATCACCCAGCTACCTGTTGCCCAGTACCCGCCGGTGGCGCCACCGTCCATCGTCATCTCAGCCAGCTATCCGGGCGCGTCAGCACAAACGCTGGAGGACAGCGTGCTGTCCATCGTCGAGCAGGAAATGAACGGCTCACCCGGCCTGATCTACATGGAGTCGGTGGCGCAAGCCAACGGCACTGGCTCCATCACCCTGAGCTTTCAGCCCGGCACCAACGCCGATTTGGCTCAGGTGGATGTGCAAAACCGCCTGAGCCGCGCCAGTCCGCGACTGCCCTCAGCCGTGACACAACAAGGGGTACGCGTGGACAAGGCGCGCAGCAACTTTTTGCTGTTTGCCATTCTCTCAAGTGACGACCCTAAGCTGAACCCGGTGGCGTTGGGCGACTATGCCTCGCGCAGCATCGTGCCCGAGATTCAACGCCTGCCCGGCGTAGGCCAGGTGCAATTGTTTGGCACCGAGCGCGCCATGCGTATCTGGATTGACCCGGCCAAGCTGCAAGGCTTCAACCTGTCTGCAGCTGAAGTCACCGCCGCCATCCGCGCCCAAAACGCACAGGTTTCTGCCGGTGAAATTGGCAGCTTGCCCAATGTGGCAGGCCAAGGCATTGCCGCCACGGTCGTGGTGGGCGGCCAACTCAGCAGCGTGGCCGAGTTTGGTAACGTGGTGCTGCGCGCCAACACCGATGGCTCTGCGGTGCGCCTGAAAGATGTGGCCCGTATTGAACTCGGCGCCCAGGCCTACGCCACTTCGGCGCGGCTTAACGGCAAACCCTCCACCGGTATCGGCGTGCAGCTGTCCCCCAGCGGCAACGCGCTGGCCACCGCCAAAGCCGTGCGCACGCGCATGGCCGAGCTGGAAAAATTCTTTCCCCAAGGCATGACTTGGGCGATTCCCTACGACAGCTCGCGCTTCATTGAAACCTCACTGCGCCAAGTGGCCGAAACGTTGCTCGAAGCCATTGTGCTGGTGTTTCTGGTGATGTTTTTGTTTCTGCAGGACTGGCGCTACACCCTCATCCCCACGCTGGTGGTGCCGGTGGCGCTGCTGGGTACGTTTGCCACGCTGCTGGCCATGGGTTTTTCCATCAACGTGTTGACCATGTTTGCCATGGTGCTGGTGATTGGCATTGTGGTGGACGATGCGATTGTGGTGGTGGAAAACGTCGAGCGCATCATGAGCGAAGAAGGCTTGTCGCCGCTGGAGGCCACGCGCAAGGCCATGGGGCAAATCTCGGGCGCCATCATCGGTGTGACCGTGGTGCTGATCTCGGTGTTTGTGCCGCTGGCCTTTTTCAGCGGCTCCATTGGCAACATTTACCGCCAGTTTGCGGCGGTGATGGGGGTGTCGATTGCGTTCTCGGCGTTTCTGGCGCTCTCACTCACGCCTGCTTTGTGCGCCACCTTGCTTAAACCCGTAGAGGCCGGGCACCACCACGCCAAGACCGGCTTTTTTGGCTGGTTTAACCGGGGTTTTGCCAAAACGGCCAAATCTTATGAAGGCGGCGTGGCTAAATTGCTGCCCAAGGCCGGGCGTTACCTGGTGATTTACCTGGCCATCGTGGCTGGCGCAGCCTGGATGTACCAGCGCCTGCCCACCTCGTTTTTGCCCAATGAAGACCAGGGCACGATGCTGGTGAATGTGCAGTTGCCGCCCGGCGCCACGCAAGAGCGCACGCTGGCGGTGATGCAGCAAGTCGAAGGCTTTCTCTTGAAACAGCCTGAAGTGCAAGGCATGGTCAGCGTGCTGGGCTTCAGCTTCTCTGGCCAGGGGCAAAACGCTGCATTGGCGTTTGTCACACTGAAAGACTGGGCCGAGCGCACCGGGCCAGACAGTTCGGCGCAGGCCTTGGCGGGGCGCGCGTTTGGTGCGTTGTCTGGCATTCGTGACGCGTTCATCTTCCCGCTGAGCCCGCCGCCCATTCCGGAGCTGGGCGCGTCAAGCGGCTTCAGCTTGCGGCTGCAAGACCGCGCAGGCTTGGGCCACGAGGCCCTGCTGGGGGCGCGCAACCAGTTGCTTGGCATGGCGTCCAAAAGCAAAGTGTTGGCCCAAGTGCGCCCGGATGGCCTGGAAGACGCGCCGCAAGTGCAGTTGGACATTGACCGCGACCGGGCTGCGGCACTGGGTGTGGGCTTTGACAGCATCAATGCCACCATCTCCACGGCACTTGGCTCAACTTACGCCAACGACTTTCCCAACAACGGCCGATTGCAGCGGGTCATGGTGCAAGCCGACGCCCCGACGCGGATGCAGCCCGATGACTTGCTCAAGCTCAATGTGCGCAACAACAAGGGCCAAATGGTGCCAATGTCGGCCTTTGCCAGCACCCGTTGGGTGACCGGCGCCATGCAAACCGTGCGCTACAACGGCTACCCCGCCATGCGCATCAGCGGCAGCGCCGCCCCCGGCTTCAGCACGGGTGCCGCGCTGACTGAGATGGAAGCGCTGGCCAGCCAGTTGCCAGCGGGCTTT
>JBBQSS010000005.1:0-45121 GCA_038213665.1 Burkholderiales bacterium
GCAAAGTAATACACCATGTCATCCGTGGGGGACGAGTCCAGCGCATCAAACGCCAGCAAAGCGGCCGCTTGCGCCAGCGCTTCGAGCATCAGCACACCCGGCATCACCGGACGGTGTGGAAAGTGCCCCTGAAAAAAGGGCTCATTGATGGTGACATTCTTCAGGGCCTTGATGGTTTTGCCCTTGTCAATTTCCAACACCCGATCGACCAGCAAAAATGGGTAACGGTGCGGCAATTGCTTGAGGATTTGGTGAATGTCCATTTACTTTTTTTCCTTATTGAGTGTCTTGACTGGCCTTGACCAGCGCTTCCAGCGTGCGCACACGCTCGCGCAGTTTGGCCAGGTGTTTAAGTGAGGCGGCATTTTTTTCCCACGCGGTGTTGTCGTCGATCGGAAACATGCCGGTGTAGTGTCCCGGCAGATGAATCGAGCGTGTCGCCACCGTGGCGGCGGAGATGTTGACCCCGTCAGCCAGTGTCAAGTGGCCGAGCACAATGGCCCCGCCGCCCACGGTGCAATGCGCGCCAATGGTGGCACTGCCCGCCACCCCAACACAACCGGCCATGGCGGTGTGTTGTCCGATGCGCACGTTGTGCCCGATTTGAATCAGGTTGTCGAGCTTGACGCCATCTTCAATCACCGTGTCTTGCAGGGCACCCCGGTCGATACAGGTGTTGGCACCAATTTCCACATCATTGCCAATGCAAACCGCACCCAATTGTTCAATTTTTTCCCAGGTACCGGCATTCGGGGCAAAGCCAAAACCGTCGGCCCCAATCACCACACCTGGATGGATCAGGCAGCGTTCACCCACGGTGCAGCGTTCGCCCAACGTGACGCGCGACTTGAGCTCAGTATGGGCACCAATCACCGCACCCGCTTCGACCACGCACAGCGCGCCAATTTTTGCACTGGGATGCACGCGGGCCAGAGGATCGATGACCGCACTGGGGTGAACCAGCGGTCTGGTAGGTAAAGGCAGGCTCTTTTTCCAGAGCTGCGTCAAGCGGGCGAAATAGAGATAGGGCTGGTCGGTGACGATGCAGCTGCTGCGGGCGCTGGCTTGCGCCTGAAACTGCGGGCTGACAATGACACATGAAGCCTGAGTGACAGCCAACAGCCCTTGATATTTGGGATGGCTGAGAAAGCTCAGCTGCCCGGCACCCGCGCTTTCAAGCGGTGCAAGACCCTCAATCAACAGCGAAGCTTCCCCATGCAACTCGCCGCCCAAGGCCGCAACAATGGATGCCAAACGCAGGGACACGCGCCGCCCGCTTTCGGAAACAGATTACTTGGCAGCAGGCGCATTGAGCGCCTTGATGACCTTGTCAGTGATGTCGTGCGAAGGATTCACGTAGACCACATCTTGAAACACGAAGTCGTATTTCTCAGCCACGGAGATGTCCTTGATGACCTTGTTGGCGCGCTGAATGACCAGCTGGAGTTCTTCATTTTTACGGGCGTTCAAGTCTTCCTGAAACTCGCGCCGCTTTCTTTGAAAGTCACGGTCTTGCTCAAGCAACTGCTTTTGGCGCGCCTGACGCTGGGTTTCCGGCAAGGTCGGGGCTTCACGCTCAAACTTGTCGGCCATGGATTTGATGGTGCCACCCTGGTCCACCAGCTCTTTTTCGCGTTTGGAAAATTCCTGCTCGAGTTTGGTTTGCGCCGCCTTGGCGGTGCTGGCTTCTTTGAGCACACGGTCGGTACTGACGAAGCCAAGTCGCAGCTCCTGCGCCTGCAGGGATGACAGGCAAAGGCCTAAAACGGCTGCGCTGGACAACTGACGTATAAAGTGATTCATTAGAAACTGGTCCCGATTTGAAATTGCATGGTTTGGATTTTATCGCCGTCAAATTTGCGAATGGGCTTGGCAATGGCCAGGCGCAACGGCCCGACCGGTGAAATCCAGCTGATACCGACACCCACGGACGAACGCAATTCGCTCGCGTTGGCGTTGATGGCAAGTCCCCCATCTTCCCCGCCCACCATACCGACATCGACAAAGCCATACATACGCAAGGTGCGGTCATTGCCCGCACCGGGGAATGGCGCCAAGACTTCCATGTTGATGTTGAGTTTGTGGGTACCGCCCACCACGGTGCCAGTCTTGTCAAGTGGGCCCAGGCTGCCCTGCTCGAAGCCACGCACCGAGCCCAGGCCGCCACCGTAAAAGTTTTTAAAGACAGGGTAGGACTTGCCTCCCGCAGCATTGCCCAAGCCCAGCTCTGCATTGAAGGCAGCGGTGTACTGTTTGCTCAAGGGCACATATTGCTGGTACTGGTAAGTGGCGCGAAGGTACTTGACATCACCTGCAAAAGACCATTCGGCGTTGGCGCGCTGGAAGCGGCCATTGGTGGGTGCCAGCGAGCTGTCGCGGCTGTCACGCGCCCAACCTACCGTAAACGGCACGGCCAAACTGGAAGCACCGTATTGGTCGATGTGCGTCTGATACAAAGTCGGGAGCAACGTACCGGGCACAATTTCTGTATTTTCAAGACCCGCACCAAAAAACACGGTGTCAATTTCAGTGAACGGCACACCAAATCTGATCCCGCCGCCGGAAGTGATCAATTTGTAGTAGTCTTGGTCCTGGTAGGGGCTGCTGGTTTTATGGTAGAGGTCAAACGTCCGAGAGACGCCATCGGCCGTGAAATAGGGGTCGGTGGTATTGAGCACCACCACCCGGTTGATCTTGCTGGTGTTGACCTGAATGCCCAGTGAGTTGCCTGAGCCAAACGCGTTTTCCTGCTTCAAGCCAAACGACAACCCCAAGCCGTCACCACTTGAATAACCAGCACCCAGACTCAGGCTGCCTGTGGGTTTTTCGGTCACATTGATGGTCAGGTCCACCTGGTCGGGCGATCCTGGCACCTCTTGAGTTTCAATGGCCACATCACCAAAATAGCCCAGTCGGTCGACGCGGTCTCGCGACACACGAATTTTGTCGCCGTCGTACCACGAGGCCTCCAGCTGACGAAACTCGCGCCGCACCACCACGTCACGGGTGCGGGTGTTGCCGGCCACATTGATGTTGCGCACGTAGGCACGGCGCGAGGGGTTGGCCTGCAACACCAGCGCCACCCGGTTGTTGACGCGGTCAATTTCAGGCTTGGCCTCGACACGTGCAAAGGCGTAGCCAAAATTACCGAAATAGTCGGTGAAGGCTTTGGTGGTTTTCGCGACTTCATCGGCGTTAAAAGCCTCCCCCGGGCGAATCGCCACCAGGGACTTGAACTCATCTTCCTTGCCCAAGTAGTTTCCTGCCAGTTTGACGCTGCTGACCACGAAACGCTCACCTTCGGTGATGTTGATGGTGATGCCAATATCGGTCTTGTTGGGCAGAATCGCCACTTGTGTCGAGTCCACCTTGAACTCAAGATAACCCCGCGTCAGGTAATAAGACCGCAGGGTTTCAATGTCGGCGTTGAGCTTGGCGCGTGAGTACTGGTTGGACTTGGTGTACCAGCTTAGCCAACCACCGGTGTCCAGATCAAACAACTTACGCAGGGTGGATTCAGGAAACACCTTGTTGCCAACAATTTGGATTTCACTGATCTTGGCGGGCTCACCTTCGGTCACGGTAAAGGTCAGATTGACGCGGTTGCGCTCAATCGGCGTGACCGTGGTCACCACCTGAGCGGCATACAGACTGCGGTTGATGTACTGGCGTTTGAGTTCCTGCTCGGCACGGTCAAGTTGCGCCTTGTCAAAGGGTCGCCCATCTGACAAACCGACATCCCGCAAAGATTTAACCAGCACGTCTTTGTCGAATTCTTTGGTGCCTACAAACTCCACATTGGCAACCGTGGGGCGCTCTTCCACCACCACCACCAGCACGTCGCCATTGACTTCAATACGCACGTCTTTGAAAAGACCCAGGCCAAACAGCGCACGAATGGCCGCAGAACCCTTATCGTCATCGTAAGTATCCCCCACCCGCACCGGCATCGACACAAATACGGTACCCGGTTCGACCCGTTGCAGGCCTTCGATGCGAATGTCACGCACCGTGAAAGGGTCCACAGCCCACGCAGACTGGGCTACAAAAGCAAAAGACACCAGCGCTGAAAGTGTATTGAAACGAAAGCGATTAAGTTGCATTTTAAAAAACCAAAAAACGAATGAAAGGCACCTGCGGCACCGTCACTCAGAAAGCAAATAAACGGGAAATATCGTTGAACATGGCGATGGACATCATGAGCATCAAAATCCCGATGCCGCCCTGTTGGAGTCGTTCCATCCAAGCCTCAGACACGGGCTTGCCGGTGACCCCTTCCCAAAGATAATACATCAGGTGTCCACCGTCCAAGACGGGCAAGGGCAACAGATTCAGAACACCCAGACTGACGCTGATCAAAGCCAAAAATATCAAATATTGCGTCAACCCCAAACTGGCAGACTTGCCAGCGTAGTCGGCAATGGTCAAGGGTCCACTGATATTTTTAAGAGACGCTTCACCGATGAGCATCTTGCCCATCATCTTGAGCGTCAACACGGACACATCCCAGGTTTTCACACCGGCCTGCCAGACGCCATCGATCACACCATAACTTACCGTGACCATCTGTGGGCGAGCACCCACATAGGCCCCAACACGTCCGATGGTCTGCGCCCCATCCTTCACCACCTGGGGTGTCAATGAGAGGTTGAGGACCTGACCGTTGCGAAGAACCTGCCAAATTTGCGCCACAGCGACGCCGCTTGTGCCGGATTGTCGAATCAACTGCCGTAACTGCTGACCATCAACCACTTGCAGCCCGTCCACACGTTGCACCTCGTCCCCATCCAACAGGCCGGCCTGTGCAGCCGCCCCATCAGCCACAGTCTGGCCGATCAAGGGGCGGCTGAACGGCGCATCCAAGCCAATCCTAGCAAACAGTTGCTCGTCCACCTCAGCACTCGGCAATTGGGAGAGTTTCAGCACCACCTCACGCGCTGCAGCGTTGGGCGCAACCAATACCAGCCGCACATCGTCACCCTCCAGGCTACCGCGCGTTAGCACCCAGCGCAGATCCTCAAACGACTGAACCTCCGCCAAATCCTGCCCATCAACCCCTGCTTGCAGCACACGTTCGCCACCCGTCACGCCTGCCTGACTGGCCAATGTGCCCGCTCCTGGGGCACTCAGCACAGGGGCTGGCAACTCGACACCGATCCAGTTGACGCAGGCGTAAAACAACACCGCTAGCCCTAAGTTGGCCAGCGGGCCTGCCGCCACAATCATCGCGCGACTGCGCAACGGTTGGGTGTTGAAAGCCAAGTGCCGCAGTTCAGGCACCACCGGTGCCTCGCGCTCATCAAGCATCTTGACGTAACCACCCAGGGGAAACAAAGCCAACACAAATTCTGTTTCTGAATTTTTGGACTGCCAACAATAAAGCGGTTTGCCAAAACCAATTGAAAACCTCAACACCTTCACGCCACATGCCAGGGCCATGCGGTAATGGCCGTACTCGTGCACGGCAATCAACAAGGCAATCGCCAGAATGAAGGCGGGCAAAGTCAGCATAGGACGCCTGGTTGGATCACCGTCATGCCGCCAGGCGTGTCACGGCTTCTTGCGCACTGGCGCGCGACTGCGCGTCAAGCGCCAGCAAATCTTCCAGTGAATGAGGCGGTGCCGGGCAGACTGCCGCCAGTGTCTCGGTATTCACCGCGTGAATCTGATCGAATCGAATACGCCGGGCAAGAAAAGCTTCCACCGCAATCTCATTGGCCGCATTGAGCACAGCCGTGCTGCCGGGGGCAGACGCCAGCACTGCCCACGCCAGCTTGAGGCCCGGAAAACGCTCAGTGTGCCCGTGTGCCTGCAACGACTCAAAAGTGAGGTCGGACATGGCCTTGAAATCAAGTGCAGAGGCACCTGCCGTCATGCGGTGCGGCCAGGACAGTCCGTAGGCAATCGGCACTTTCATATCGGGCGTGCCCAGTTGGGCTATGACGGAGTTGTCTCTGTACTGCACCATGGAATGAATGACGCTTTGAGGATGGATCACCACCTCAATCTGTGCTGGCATCACCCCAAAAAGGTAACGCGCCTCAATGACTTCCAGCGCTTTGTTCATCATGGTGGCCGAGTCCACCGAGATTTTTCGCCCCATGACCCAATTGGGGTGGGCGCAGGCCTGCTCGGGCGTGATGTCAGCAAAAGTGGCGGGGTCACGGCGGCGAAACGGGCCACCTGACGCGGTCAGGATGATCTTGTCAATCTGCGCTGGCCAAAGACCGGTGTCATCCGGCAAGGACTGGAACACGGCGGAGTGTTCGCTGTCGATGGGCAGCAATTTGGCGCCACCTGAAGCAACCGCCTGAAGAAAATACTCGCCACCCACCACCAGCGCCTCCTTGTTGGCGAGCAACAGGCGCTTGCCCGCACGTGCGGCTGCCAAACACGAGGCCAGCCCTGCAGCACCAACGATCGCAGCCATGACCGTGTCCACGCATTCATGCCCGGCGATCTCGGTGATGGCCTCGGCACCGCTGAGCACGCGGGTGGGCAGGCCGAGTGCCGCACACCTCTGCGCCAGATCGTGGCCATGTGCATGGCTGGCCATCACCGCAAAAGCGGGCCTGAACTGCACACATTGGGCCAGCAATTTGTCGACCTGCGTGGCAGCACTGAGTGCAAAGACTTCAAAATGATTCGGGTGAAGCGACATCACTTCAAGTGTGCTGACACCAATAGACCCGGTCGACCCCAAAATGGCGACACGCTGCTTCTTTAAATCACGATGCTCAGTCATATCAGCCTTCATAACGAATACAGCATCATTGCCAAGGGCAAGGTCGGCAGCAAGGCGTCAATCCGGTCCAGCACACCACCGTGGCCAGGAAGCAGCCCGCTGCTGTCTTTGATGCCTGCGCTGCGCTTGACCAGCGATTCAATCAAGTCACCCACCACGCTCATGGCGGCCATAAACACGGCAGCAATGACCAATAGCCAGAGACTTTTATCAGCTACGTGGGTGTACAGGCTGGGCACAGTTGCCCCAGTTACTAGGTCAAAGTGACGCCAGGTCCATGCCAATACCATCACACCCGCCATGCCGCCCCAAACGCCCTCCCAGCTCTTTCCTGGACTAATGGACGCAGCGAGTTTGCTGCGACTCCAGCGACCGCCCCAAGTGCGCCCCGCAAAATACGCAGCAATGTCAGCGGTCCACACCAAAACCAAAACCGACAAAAGAAAATTGATCCCGATCCCCTTGGCTTGGGCAACGGCCAGCCACGTGAGGGACAGCGCTGCAATGCCCCCAAACAGCCGCACATAACGCGAGTGCGTCGCCCAGGCGGCCACACCTGCGCGCAAAATCAGTGCACCGCCGAGTACCCATGCGGCACCCACCATCAGCCACAGGCGTGGCATGCTTTGCACCAGCCAGCCGTCCCACCACATCAGACCGCAGCACGCACAACACACACCAGCAGCCGCCACCGACACCGCTTGACTCCAGCCATTGGCCCGCGCCCATTCCCAACTTGCGGCCGCAATGAAAATCAGCGCCAGAAAACAAAACGGCCACGACTCTTGGTAAAAGAGCGCCGGCAGCAACAGCAGCAGAAGCACTACGGCAGTGATGAGGCGTTGTTTAAGCATGGTCAGCGTCCATCTGCGATGGGCGCGGTGCCGACCGGCTGAACCTGTTTCGACGTCTTGCCAAAACGCCTTTCACGGCCTGCAAAGGATGCAATGGCTGCATCGAGCGCTGCGTCATCAAAATCAGGCCAGAGTGTGTCGACAAACATGAATTCCGAATAGGCGGACTGCCACAACAAAAAATTACTGATGCGCAGTTCCCCACCCGTGCGGATCACCAGATCAGGGTCAGGCACATGCGCCAGCGCCATCACCTGGCTCAACGCTGGTTCGGTGATGGGGACACCTTGCGCAGCCAATTTGGCAGCCGCCTGAACAATGTCCCAACGCCCGCCGTAATTGAAACAAACATTGAGCACGAGGCGCGTGTTTAACGAGGTCACGGCTTCAGCCTGCTCAATGCCTTTAAGCACCCTCGCGGACAAACCCTGACGCTCTCCGATAAAACGCAACTGCACACCATCTGCATTGAGTTGCGGTACTTCACGCGCCAGCGCGATGGCGAACAAGTCCATCAAACCCGACACTTCGCCGCTCGGGCGCTGCCAGTTTTCTGAAGAAAATGCGAAAACAGTTAGCACCCGCACACCGCGTGCATCACAGGCCTTGGCGCAACGCTTGAGGGCATCCACACCCTTTTTGTGCCCGGCGATGCGTGGCAGAAACCGCTTGTTGGCCCACCGACCATTGCCATCCATGACGATGGCAATGTGATGCGGGACTTGCTGAACGGTCATGTCAGCCTTAGACCGCCATGATGTCTTGCTCTTTGGCTGCCACCAGTTGGTCTATGGCCAGAATCTGTTTGTCGGTGACCTTCTGAATGTCAGCTTCGCAACGTTTTTGATCGTCTTCGGAACCAAGCTTGTCTTTGACGAGTTTCTTGACTGACTCATTGGCATCGCGACGCAAATTACGCACGGCAACCTTGGCGCTCTCGCCTTCATTGCGGACCAGCTTAGTCAATTCTTTGCGTCGTTCTTCTGACATGGGGGGCATTGGCACACGAATCAGGTCCCCCATGGAAGAAGGGTTTAGCCCCAAGTCACTGTCTCGAATGGCTTTCTCGATTTTGGCCCCCATGCCTTTTTCCCAGGGCTGCACACTCACCGTCCGTGAGTCAAGCAGTGACACGTTGGCCACTTGACTAATGGGCACCATGGCACCGTAGTAGTCAACGTGAACCGTGTCAAGAATTGCAGGGTTGGCGCGACCAGTGCGGATTTTTGTCAGGTTGTGCTTGAAAGACTCGATGGACTGGTCCATCTTGGATTCGGTATTTCGTTTGATATCCGTAATTGGCATGTTTTCTCCTCACTCCACATTAAACGAGACTTTGAAAACAGGATTTTGGCATGCTTAGGCATGCACCAGAGTGCCTTCATCTTCACCCATCACCACGCGTTGCAGAGCGCCATGTTTGAAGATGGAAAAAACCTTGACGGGCAATTTTTGATCACGACACAAGGCAAAAGCCGTGGCATCCATGATGCCCAGATTTTGCGAGATAGCGTCATCGAAAGAAATTTCGCTGTAGCGCGACGCGCTTGGGTCTTTCTTTGGGTCAGCGCTGTAAACACCGTCGACTTTCGTGGCTTTGAGAACAATCTCGGCGCCAATTTCAGCACCACGCAGCGCTGCCGCAGTGTCAGTGGTGAAAAATGGGTTACCTGTACCCGCAGCAAAAATGACCACTTTACCTTCCTCAAGGTACTGCAAGGCTTTTGGCCTGACATAGGGCTCCACCACCTGCTCAATGGCAATGGCGGACATCACTCGGGCGGTCAGTCCTGCCTTGTTCATGGTGTCGCCAAGTGCCAATGAATTCATGACCGTGGCCAGCATGCCCATGTAGTCCGCCGTGGCCCGGTCCATCCCCACAGAACCACCTGCCACGCCACGAAAAATGTTGCCCCCACCGATCACCACCGCCACTTCGACACCCAGGCGGGTCACCGCAGCAATCTCATCCACCATGCGAACGATGGTGTCGCGATTAATGCCAAACTGATCGTCTCCCATCAGGGCCTCACCCGACAATTTCAGCAAAATACGCTTGTAAGCGGGCTTGACAGTTGTCATGTGAAACTCCTGATATGGACGAATAAAAGTGGAAATAAAGAGGGCAAAAGATCAGGCAGCTTGTTGGGCTGCAGCAATCTGCGCAGCCACCTCTGCCGCAAAGTCATCCACCTTCTTCTCAATGCCTTCGCCCACCACATACAGCGTGAACGACTTGACTGTGGTGCCAGCTGTCTTGAGCATTTGCTCAACGGTCTGCTTGTCATTTTTAACAAATGACTGGTTTAACAAAGACACTTCCTTCAAGTATTTTTGCACACCGCCCTCGATGCGCTTGGCAACAATTTCAGCAGACTGCACTGGTTTGCCGGCAGCGGTGGCCACTGCAGCGTCTTCAGCCGCCTTGGCAGCCGCCACCGAGCGCTCACGTGCCACCAAGTCAGCTGGCACATCATCACTGGACAGCGCGACTGGCTTCATGGCAGCCACATGCATGGCGACGTCTTTGGCGGCCGCCGCATCACCTTCAAACTCAACCACCACGCCAATACGGGTGCCGTGCAAGTAAGACGCCAACTTTGCGCCCGACGCAAAGCGCTTGAACCGGCGAAAGCTCATGTTTTCGCCAATCTTGCCAATCAGGCCTTTGCGCACGTCTTCAAGTGTCGGGCCAAAGCCATCTTGTGCATAAGGTAAGGCACCCAAGGCCTCGATGTCTGCCGGGTTGTGTGTGGCCACCAGTTCGACTGCCGCATTGGCAAGTGCCAGAAAACTGTCGTTTTTGGTCACGAAGTCGGTCTCACAATTGACTTCCAGCAAAGCGCCTACATCGCCAGTGATACTGCTGACCACCACGCCTTCAGCAGTGATCCGACCCGCAGCCTTACCGGCCTTGCTGCCCAATTTGACGCGCAACAATTCTTCTGCCTTGGCCATGTCGCCATCGGCTTCTGTCAAGGCGCGCTTGCATTCCATCATGGGCGCGTCAGTCTTGCCACGCAGTTCAGCCACCATGCTTGCGGTAATTGCAGCCATTTATATTCTCCAGATTCAGTTAATTAGTTCAAACTCAGATCAAAAAAAGGGGGCATCGAAGCCCCCTTTTTTGGGGAAACAGACAACTCAGGCAGTCGGCTCGTTGACTTCCACAAATTCATCAGCGCTTTCAGTAGCCACGGCCTTCACCACATCGTCCATGGCATTGGCGCGGCCTTCGATGATTGCGTCCGCAATACCTTGAGCGTACAAAGTCACGGCTTTGGATGAATCGTCATTGCCAGGAATCACATACTCAATGCCTTCTGGCGAATGGTTGGTGTCGACCACTGCAATCAAAGGAATACCGAGTTTGCGTGCTTCAGCGATGGCAATCTTGTGGTAACCCACGTCGATCACAAAAATAGCATCAGGCAAAACAGCCATGTCCTGGATGCCGCCGATGTCGCGCTCAAGTTTTGCCAACTCGCGGGCGAACATCAACTGCTCTTTTTTACTCATGCTGTCCAGACCCGCTTCTTGCTGGATCTTCATGTCTTTCAGACGCTTGATTGAGGTTTTGACCGTCTTGAAGTTGGTCAGCATGCCGCCCAACCAACGCTGATCCACGTAAGGCACACCAGCGCGCTGCGCTTCAATGGCGATCGTCTCACGTGCTTGGCGCTTGGTACCCACCATCAATACCGTACCGCGTTTGGCAGAAATCTGACGCACAAACTTGGCAGCTTCCTGGAACATCGGCAAGGATTTTTCCAGGTTGATAATATGAATCTTGTTGCGATGGCCGAAGATGAAGGGGGCCATCTTGGGATTCCAGAAGCGTGTTTGGTGACCAAAATGAACACCAGCTTCCAGCATTTCGCGCATGGTAATTGCCATGTATAACTCCAAAGGTTAGGTCTAAAATCCAGCTCGTTTTGCAGCGGCACCCCATTTATCCGGAGTCACCACCACAACACCTTGATGAGACTGGTTTGCATGTGAGCCTGACAAGCACATATAAATCATGCGCTTGTCAAGCCAATCAAGTATAGCATTCGAGCCCGTAGCACCCGGCATGGCGGGCAACCGCATTCGGCAAGACCCATGCCCAAACGGTCGTTATGAAATTTTTTGACGTGTGATTTGGCTAGTTCTTCATTTTTAGCAGACATCCAGAGTTTGATTGACAGACAATTCAAGCCATGTCACCCGAACTCTCTCAGAAACTTAGCAGTGCTGTCGAAGGCATGCCGGCATTTCCTAAAAGCGTCCAGAAAATTCTGGAGCTCACGCGTGATGTCAACTGCACGCCCAGAGATATCGTCCAGGTGATTGACAAAGACCCGGTGGTCACCGTCAAAATATTGAAGGTGGTGAATTCGGCCTATTACAGCCTGCCCAAGCAAATCACTTCCGTGAACCACGCTGTGGTATACCTCGGCTTCAACACCATCAAAAATCTGGCATTGAGTATTGCTGCAATTGGCATTTTGCCCACGCGCAATGCGGCTCATTTTGACGTAGAGAAGTATTTATTGCATTCATTGTCCACCGCCGTCATCGCCAAAAAATTGGCCGCGCGCCTCGCTGATGCCGACCCCATGGATTGTTTCATTGGTGGCCTGTTGCATGACTTTGGCAAGGTGGTCTGCGCCCAGTTCATGCCTGAAGAATTCAAACAGGCCTTGCAGATTGCCGCGGCTGACGGAACTTCCCTGCACCAGGCGCTACGGTGTACGCTGGGCACAGACCACGCAGTGATCGGCGCCATGCTGGTTGAAAAATGGCGCTTCGCGCCCAGCCTGATTGAGACAATCGCGCATCAGTACGACGTGCAAGACCAACCCTCGGAATTGTTCGCCTGCGTTTTTTCTGCGAATCAGATCAGCAAAAAACTCAGGTTTGGGTTTGGTGGCAACCCGTGTGTTTACGAGTTACCACCGCAGGTTGCGAAAAACATGGGTGGAACCCTTGATGAGCTAATTCTCGCGGTTGGCGATCTGAATGCTGCATTTGATGAAGCCAAGTTGTTTGCAAAAATTTAAAGGGCCCGGCATGAAGGTTAAATTTTGGGGTGTACGCGGGTCCATTGCATCCCCTGGACCGTCCACGGTACGTTACGGCGGCAACACCACGTGCATTGAAATTCGCACGGACCAAAACGAGCTCATCATCATTGATGCAGGTACGGGCATTTTCCCGTTGTCTCAGTCCCTCCTGGCTGAGTTGCCGGTCACGGCGAATGTGCTCATCACTCATTCGCACTGGGATCACATTCAGGGCCTGCCATTTTTCATACCCAACTTCATCCCGGGAAACACCCTGCGGCTTCACGGCGCATTTGATCCGGTTTCAGGCAAGGGCATTGAGCAAGTGATGTCGGTGCAATTGCAATACAGCTACTTCCCGGTGCGCGAGGCCGAAATGAAGGCACAAATCGACTACGTCACGCTGGCGCCAGAGCAAAGCATTCAACTGGGCTCGGCCAAGGTCACTCCCTTCTTGATGAACCATCCCGTAGTTGACTTTGGCTATCGCATTGAGGCCGGCGGCAAATCAATATTCTTCACCGGCGACCACGAGCCGCCGCTCAACATCTATGAGCCAAGCGACCCCGACTTTGCCGAATACCAAGGTTTCATTGACGAAAAAGCCGCCACGATTCTGCGCGCAATGTCAGGCGTGGACGTGCTGATTGCAGATTGCTCCTACACCACAGCTGAATACCAGACAAAAAAAGGCTGGGGCCATGGCACGTTTCACTCCAGCATCAATTACGCCAAACAAGCGGGTGCCAAGGTTCTCTTTTGCACACACCACGAACCCACCCGCAGTGACGATGCGCTGGAGGCGGTATTCGCCCAAGTGCTTCAAGACCACCCCAAGCAGGCGGGTGACCCGCAATACCGGTTGGCCAGAGAAGGCGAGAGTTACGAGTTTTAGACCGTGCATCGCATTCATCCCGGTACCGCTCAGCCCCTGCACGACGTTGCAGCGACACGCCTGGCCGAAGAACTGGCACGCACCACCTTGCCAACACACACGCTGATGCAACGGGCCGGACTGGCAGTGGCAAAGTTGGCGATGGCGGTCGCGCCTCATGCGCAGCGCATCTGGATCGCCTGCGGCCCCGGCAACAACGGTGGTGATGGGCTGGAAGCGGCACTGCATTTGCGCAACTGGGGCAAAGAGCCCATCGTGACCTGGCTTAGCAAAACTGGCATGGCACCGCTTGATGCGGCCACCTCCTACGATCGCGCCGTTTCGGCCGGTGTGACCTTCAGCCAACACGCGCCGATCGACGTGCAGCTGTGCATTGATGCACTGCTAGGTATTGGTGCGGCCAAGCGTGAGCCTGGCGCAGAGATGGCCCACTGGATCAATCAAATGAACGCCGCTGGCGCCCCCATTCTTGCCGTCGATGTGCCAACCGGCCTTGATGCAGACACCGGCACAAGCACCCAACTTCATGTCAAAGCCCACCACACCTTGAGCTTGTTGACACTCAAACCCGGGCTTTTCACGGCCCAGGGCCGGGATGCGTGCGGCACGGTCTGGCTTGACGATCTGCAAGTGGATCAAGATGTGCTGAAGCAGATCGCGCCCAGCGCCGTGCTCGCAGCACAACCGGCGCCCGCAGCCAGAAGTCATGCCAGCCACAAGGGCACTTTTGGTGACGTGGCCGTGATTGGCGGCGCGCCAGGCATGACGGGCGCCGCGTTGCTGGCGGCCAAAGCTGCCCTGCATGCAGGAGCGGGCCGGGTTTTTATCGGGCTGCTGGACAAGGCGCACCTGCGCGTGGACACCGGCCAGCCTGAACTCATGTTCAGGCCCGTTGACGCGCTGGATTTCAACGCTATGACAGTGGTCTGCGGCTGCGGCGGCGGGGCGCCGGTCAAAACCATACTGCAGCATGTTTTACTGTCCTCGTCCACCGTTGTGATCGATGCAGATGCACTCAATGCCATCGCTGAAGAGCCTACCCTGCAAGCGCTGCTGACAACTCGCGCCACCCGATCCACAGTGACCGTGCTGACACCCCATCCATTGGAAGCGGCGCGGCTGCTGGGTGGCACCGCCGCCAAAATACAACAAGACCGGCTGACCGCCGCCACCCAGTTGGCGCAGCGGTTTGCGTGCATTGTGGTTCTCAAGGGCGCGGGCACGGTGATCGCAGCGCCCGGACACATCTCTGCCATCAACCCCACCGGCAATGCCAGGCTGGCGACCGCCGGAACTGGCGATGTGTTGGCCGGCATGATTGGCGCCAGATTGGCTGCAGGCACCCCAGCGTTTCAGGCTGCCTGCGAGGCGGTTTATCAACATGGACAAATCGCCGATGGGTGGCCTGCGTCCTCTGTCCTGACCGCCTCACGGCTGGCGTGTCTGCCAGAAAAACACCACAAAATACTATATTATTAATAGCTACTAGCGCTTATAAATAAAGGGCTATAGGTCGATTTGTTATAAATATAGACTTACGGTTAATTGTTCCAGCCACGCACAACACCGTAGACAGTACACCCGGGTACGGCAAGGTGTTTGGACGACGCGTGGGTGGTTTTGCGTACGTCCTGTCAATTTTTTAGCCACGACCGACAAACGGCATCTGAGTCGCCATCACAGTGTGAAACATCACATTGGCTGCCAAAGGCAGGTTCGCCATGTACAAGATGGATTGGCCAACGATGTTGACATCCATCACCGGCTCTACGGCCACACTGCCATTGGCTTGCAAGATACCGGCTTGCATGCGCTGAGTCATGTCCGTGGCGGCGTTACCAATGTCGATTTGACCCACTGCAATGTTGTACTTGCGGCCATCCAACGATGCCGCTTTGGTCAGGCCTGACACCGCATGTTTGGTGGACGTGTAGGGAATTGAATTCGGTCGCGGTGTGGTGGCTGAAATCGAGCCGTTGTTGATGATGCGCCCGCCCATCGGCAATTGCGCCTTCATGACCCTAAAGGCCTGACGCAAACACAAAAACATACCCGTCAAATTGACATCCACCACGCCTTGCCACTGGGCCAGCGTCAGATACTCCAGCAACACACCCGGTGGTGCGCTGGTGCCCGCGTTGTTGAACAACACATCAACCCGGTTAAATTTCTGCACCGCAGCATCAAACAATGCCACCACTGCAGACTCTTGCGACACATCTGCGGGCACAGCAAAAGCCCGCCCAGGGGCGCCAGACAAGGCAACGACCTCCAGCAAAGGCTGCAGGCGTCGCCCAGCCAACACCACATGCCAACCGTCTGCCAACAAAGCCAGCGCCGCTGCTTTGCCAATACCTGAGCCCGCGCCAGTGACTATGGCGACTTTGATGGCTTCCATCATGTTTTTTAGCGGAAAGGTATTTGCAAAATCAACTGCGACGGCGTGGTTTGCGCGACTTGTCTTTGGCTGGCGCGGCCACCTTTGTACCGGCGGCGCGTTTAGGCGCACCGGCACGTGGCAAAGGCTCCGCTATTTTTCGTGCGCGCCGCCCCGCACCCACCACGGTTGTGGCATCGTCAATCGGGCTGCGCTCGGCGCCTTCTTGCGTCGACTCGCGGTCTTTTGGCGGGCGTGAAACCAAGCCATCGCCGTCCTGCACCAAGCGAAAATCAATGCGTCGCCCATCCAGGTCAACCCGGCTCACCTGCACCCGCACCCGGGTGCCCAACGCATAACGCATACCCGTGCGCTCGCCACGCAGCTCTTGGCGCGCCTCATCAAACCGGTAGTACTCACCCCCCAGCTCGGTGATATGCACCAGACCCTCGACATACATCGCATCAAGCGTGACAAAAATGCCGAAGCTGGTGACGGCACTGACGACGCCACCAAATTCCTCACCCAAATGCTCACGCATGTATTTGCATTTGAGCCAGGCTTCCACGTCACGGCTGGCTTCGTCCGCCCGACGCTCATTGGCACTGCAATGCAGTCCGGCCGCCTGCCAGGCCTGCATGTCAATGCTGAGCTTGCGCGGCTTTTGACCCGGTTCAGCCACCTTGGATGCCAGATTTTTTTCCAGCCGCTTGGACAACTTGGCGTGCGCTTCACCGGGTATCGGCAAAATAGGAAGTTGATACTTGGCTTTGGCCAAAATGGCCTTGATGACCCGGTGCACCAGCAGGTCGGGGTAACGCCTGATCGGGCTGGTGAAATGGGTGTAGGCCTCAAACGCCAAACCAAAGTGGCCACTGTTGACGGGTGTGTAAATGGCTTGCTGCATGGAGCGCAGCAACATGGTTTGAATCTGCTGCGCATCCGGCCGGTCTTTGGTGGCCTTGGCAATAGCTTGAAATTCAGCCGGCGATGGGTCGTCACTGATGCTCAAACCCACACCGGTGATCTTCAAGAAATTGCGCAGAATCTCTTTTTTCTCTGGCGTGGGGCCTTCATGTACGCGGAACAGCCCGGCATGCTTGCTTTGCGCGATGAAATCTGCACTGCACACGTTGGCTGCCAGCATGGCTTCTTCAATCAGCTTATGGGCATCATTGCGGGTACGCGGCATGATTTTTTCGATGTGACCCGCTTCATCACACACGATCTGGGTTTCTACCGTCTCGAAATCAACCGCACCGCGGCGTTCGCGGGACTTGAGCAACGCACGGTACACATCGTGCAGGTTCATCAGATCAGATACCCGGTCTTTGCGCTTGGCAGCCTCGGGGCCACGGGTGTTGGCCAAAATCGCCGCCACCTCGGTGTAGGTGAAGCGTGCGTGGCTCCACATCACGGCCGGGTAAAACTGGTAGCCAGACACCTCGCCGTCTTGAGTGACCATCATGTCGCACACCATGCACAGGCGTTCCACCTCAGGATTGAGCGAGCACAGACCATTCGATAATTTTTCCGGCAGCATCGGAATGACCCGGCGCGGAAAATACACGCTGGTGGCACGGTCATAGGCATCCACATCAATGGCCGACCCGTTTTCCACGTAATGGCTCACGTCAGCAATGGCGACCAGCAAACGCCAGCCCGGCACAGCCGCCCTGCCCTTGCCAATTTTGGCAGGCTCGCAGTACACCGCATCGTCAAAGTCACGCGCATCTTCGCCGTCAATGGTGACCAAGGCCACGTCGGTCAAATCCACGCGCTGGCGCTTGTCCTCGGGACGCACTTTGTCCGGCAGCACCCTGGCCAGGGCAATGCAGGCCTCAGAAAATTCATGCGGCACGTCATATTTACGCACGGCAATTTCAATCTCCATGCCGGGGTCGTCCATCTCGCCCAGCACTTCTTTGACGCGCCCCACCGGTTGCCCAAAGAGCGCAGGCGGCTCGGTCAATTCAACCACCACCACCTGGCCGGTTTTGGCCGCACCCGTGGCCGCTTTGGGAATCATCACGTCCTGGCCATAGCGCTTGTCTTCAGGCGCCACGATCCAGATGCCGCTTTCACACAACAAGCGGCCAATGATGACCTTGCTGGTGCGCTCGACAATCTCAACCACGCGACCTTCCGGCCGACCTTTGCGGTCGCTGCGCACAATGCGCGCCTTGACCCGGTCCTTGTGCAGCACAGCGCGCATCTCGTTGGGTGGCAGATAAATGTCTGATTCACCATCGTCGCGGATCACAAACCCGTGACCATCGCGGTGCCCTTGAACTATTCCTTCAATTTCCTCCAGCAACAAGCTGGTTTGCTTAGTATTCTTGATACAATGCCTTTCTTTCCTGAAATGCCCAGGTGGCGGAATTGGTAGACGCACTAGTTTCAGGTACTAGCGAGTAACTTCGTGGGGGTTCGAGTCCCTTCCTGGGCACCAATATAAATGAATTTCGATTCGTTTTTATGTCAGAAACAAGATGTTTTTGAATTAAAAGCCGCTGCAACTGCAGCGGCTTTTTTATTGTCATCAAGTTATCCAATTGCAGCAATCAGAATGGCTGCGCCACCAAGTCATGCCCTTGTGCTGCAACGATGCGCGCCTTGGTGAACTCCCCGACCCGCAATGTCTTGCTGATCTTCTCGGGCGGCAACAGTGTCACGATGCCGTCAATTTCTGGCGCGTCTGCGTAGGTTCGCCCCAAGCCGCCTTTTTTGCCCAGCGCGGGCGCCGAGTCCACCAAAATCTGCATCGTTGTGCCGACACGCCGCTGCAATTTGGCGATGGAAACCGCCTCCGCTACCGCCATAAAGCGGGCGCGACGCTCCTCACGCACAAGCTCCGGCAGCATGCCCTCCAAGTCATTGGCGGCCGCACCATGAACGGGGCTGTAGGCAAAACACCCCGCACGGTCAATTTGCGCTTCCTGCACAAACTCAAGCAAGTGCTCAAACTCGGCATCGGTCTCGCCGGGAAAGCCTGCAATAAAAGTGCTGCGCACGACGATATCAGGACAAGCCTCGCGCCAGCGAAGAATGCGTTCCAGATTTTTTTCGCCACTGGCCGGGCGCTTCATGCGCTTCAACACATCCGGGTGGCTGTGTTGAAACGGTACATCCAGATACGGCAAGATATGGCCGCTGGCCATCAACGGCAAAATGTCATCGACGCTGGGGTAAGGATAAACATAGTGCAGGCGCACCCAAGCACCGTAGCTCTGTGCCATGTCACCCAAGGTCTGCGCAAGCTCAAACAAACGGGTTTTAACGGGCTTCCCGTTCCAGAAACCTGTTCGGTATTTCACATCCACCCCATAGGCGGAGGTGTCCTGGCTAATCACCAGCAGCTCTTTCACGCCGCCGTCAAACAAGGCTTGCGCCTCTTTGAGCACGTCACCAATGGGGCGTGACACCAAGTCGCCGCGCATGGACGGAATAATGCAAAAAGTGCAGCGGTGGTTACAACCTTCACTGATCTTGGTGTAGGCATAGTGCCGGGGCGTTAGTTTGATGCCCGCTGACCCGAAAGCGTTAGGCACCAAATCCACAAAGGGGTCATGTGGCTTGGGCAGGTTGGCGTGCACCGCATCCATCACTTCTTGGGTGGCTTGCGGCCCGGTCACGGCCAACACACTGGGATGCATTTGCCGCACCAGGTTATCGCCGCCCTCACCCGCCTTGGCACCCAGACACCCCGTCACAATCACCTTGCCGTTTTCTGCGAGTGCCTCACCAATGGTGTCCAGGCTTTCCTTGACCGCATCATCAATGAACCCGCAGGTGTTGACAATCACCAAATCGGCGCCCGCAAAGGTTTTGACAGTCTGATAGCCCTCGGCGTTGAGTTGCGTGAGAATCAGCTCGGAATCAGTCAGCGCCTTCGCGCAACCCAAACTGACAAACCCAACTTTCGGCGCACTGGCACCTTGCCTGTTTTCAAAAATAACACTGCTCATTACACTTACCTAAATTCAAATTTTCAAGATGCGCTTTTTATGCCAAAAGCGCCCAGCATTTGTCCAGTTTGCTTTTGCATCTGTTCCTGCATGTTGGCCAACATGGCTTTGGATTGTTCCAGGCTGCCACCCATCATGGCTTGCAAGGCAGGCGGCTGCATCGACACATACTGGGTCCACACCTCTGGGGAAATACCTTTGGACTGCTCTGCAAATCGGGTCTGCACCTCAATCAGGGACTGGATATTTTTCTCAAGGTAACCACCTAGAAAACCCTGCATGGCATGACCATAAAACCGAATCAAGCTTTCCAGCACCGATGCGGTAAACATGGGCGAGCCGCTGGCCTCTTCTTCCAAAATGATTTGCAACAAAATGCTGCGCGTGATGTCTTCGCCAGTCTTGGCATCACGGACCTCAAACGCCTCCCTGCTCATCACCAACTGCTTCACCTGCGACAGCGTGATATAGCTGGAGGTCGTTGTGTCATACAAACGCCGATTCGGGTATTTTTTGATGATGCGTTGATGAGGTTCGCTCAGCAAGGCGGTGGAAGTAGTCATGTAGAGTCCTTGGCCCCCGTTGAGCCCGATGTGATCGCTGTTTATCGTATTGCACTGCAACATATTGTAAAGAGTCATTGCGGGCGGGCACATGACAACCCGAGCGTGCAGCACCATTGCCACTGGTGCAACGTCAAGCCGCACCATGGCGCAACATCAGAAAAATTCAAAGGAAATATGAAACCAAAGTTTTTGATATCTGAATCTGGTCATATTCAGAAAAACTTTGGTAGGCGCGATTGGACTCGAACCAACGACCCCCACCATGTCAAGGTGGTGCTCTAACCAGCTGAGCTACGCGCCTATGCGTTTCGAGAAGCGCAAAGTATAGCCGCAATAACGACACATTCTAAAAAACGCTCACCAGAAATCATTCTTCCCCCAGCGAGCAATAAGAAGCGCAAGCGGCTGGTTTCTACAATCCGGTCATGTCCATCCCCCAGACCTTTGTTCAGGAATTGCTCGCACGCGCCGACGTGGTTGAAATTGTGGGCCGCTACGTGCCGCTCAAAAAAGGCGGAGCCAACTTCACGGGCCTGTGCCCGTTTCACAGCGAAAAGTCGCCGTCTTTTTCAGTCAGCCCTACCAAACAGTTCTACCACTGCTTCGGCTGCGGGAAAACCGGCAATGCCATCGGTTTCCTGATGGAACATGCGGGCATGAGCTTTGTCGAAGCGGTTCAAGACCTGGCACAACAATTCGGAATGAAAGTGCCTGAGGACGATGCCAGCCCGCAAGACCGGGTGCGTGCCGCCCAGCAGCGTGAAAAGCAATCGACGTTGAACGACGTGCTGGAAAAAGCCTGCCATGCGTACCAAAAACACCTGAAAACGTCCGAGCGTGCCGTGACCTATTTCAAGGGCCGAGGCGTATCGGGCCGAGTGGCCAAGCAATTTGGCCTGGGTTATGCGCCAGAAGGCTGGCGCAGCTTGGCCAGTGTGTTCCCCAATTACGACGACCCCTTGCTGGTAGAAAGTGGCCTGGTCATCCTGCATGAGGAAGAAGGCCAGGATGAAAAGCGTTATGACCGGTTTCGCGACCGCGTCATGTTCCCCATTCGCAACATCAAGGGTGAGTACATTGGCTTTGGCGGGCGGGTGCTGGGTGACGACAAACCCAAATACCTCAATTCCCCGGAAACCCCAGTATTTAGCAAAGGCCGTGAGCTGTATGGCCTGTTTGAGGCCAGAGGCGCACTGCGTGAACATGGCTACGCGCTGGTAACGGAAGGCTATATGGACGTGGTGGCCCTGGCACAGTTGGGTTTCCCCAACACGGTGGCCACCCTGGGCACCGCCTGCACCGCGGACCATGTGCACAAGTTGTTTCGCTTTACCGATGCCGTGGTGTTCAGTTTTGACGGTGACAGCGCCGGCCGACGCGCCGCCCGCAAAGCACTCGATGCGGCGTTGCCGCTGGCCACCGACGTACGCTCGGTCAAATTTTTGTTTTTGCCACCCGAACACGACCCGGACAGCTTTATCCGTGCACACGGCAAAGAGGCGTTTGCCCGCTATGTGAGTGAGGCTGTGCCATTGAGCCGTTTTTTGATTGATGCCGTCCGCGACGGCTGCGAACTCAACAGCGCCGAAGGCCGCGCGCACCTGGCCAGCAACGCCAAACCGTTATGGGACTTGTTGCCCGGCGGCGCACTCAAGCAGCAGTTGCTGACAGAAATTGCCGATCTGGTGCAGTTAAGCCCCCGCGAGCTCACCGACATTTGGCATCCAGCGCCAAAAAAAGCGTCTCACGAACGCACTGCGATTAATAAAAATGAGAGCGCCTCACGCAATGAATACGGGGGCTACGAATCAAAAAAGCTTAAAAAAAGGCCGATTGAACGGAGCGCATCCGGCAACCGGCTGCCGACCAGCCGGGCCGACCATGCCGTGCGAATCTTGCTCGACAACATGGCGGCACTGGAGTCACTGTCAGCCGAAGACCACAGCCTGCTGTGCAACCTGCCCGCGCCCCACGGCCCGCTTTTTTCATGGCTGGAACGTCAGCTCCATGAACACGGCCCGCAACCGTGGGTGGCGTTGCGCGAAGGCCTGATGGAAACAGAAAGCGCTGCCTACGCGCTCAAATTGATGGCCGGCTACGAACTGGGCGCAGAAAGTGATGCCGCTGAAGCCCTCAGCGAGTTGCGCCATTTGCTCAACCGGATGCTGATCGAACAACTCAAAATTGAAGAAACACTGGCCATTGAGGCCGCCAAGGCCGACCCCGGCGCACTGCAACGTTACCGTGCGCTTCAGGCCAGACGCCTGGTTCTTGAATCTGCCACTTGACAAACCTTCGGCTTTGCGCCAAGGGTGAAATAGGTATAATCCGCCACTTCGATCTGACAAGAGCGACAGCAGCACCTCCGGACCCGGCCAGCAGATGGCATCTTTTCCATCTGGCCAACCCATCGCAAGGACTGCATTCCAAATGTTCGCCCATCCATCTTGTCAACCCAGGTCAAATTTTCTGCCCTGCCCTACGCTGGCCCCGCGCCATGCGCCAGCCCATTGAGTTGTTACGATTTTTAAGGTGTCATCATGCCTGCTTCCAAGTCCCCAAAAGACGCTGAGCCAAAAGCTCCCGTTGTCATCATCAAGAAAAAGTTCACGCGCACACCGGCTGTCCCAACGGCAGAGGAACCAGCCGCTGCAGTGGCCGCACCCTTGCCTGCCGAGCCCGCCGAGACTAAAAAGCCAGCGAAGGTGCACAAAATAGTCAAGACAAGCAAGGCTGCTGACACGGCAACGGCAACGACAACGGCAACGGCAACTACAGTGCCAGCGAAGCCAAAAGCACCAGCGAAAGCGGCTACCGGCGCCAAGCGCGGCCCCAAAGCCAAAGCAGGCAAAAAGGCTGAGGTCGATGAACTGGACATGTCTGACATCGAAGACGACCTGGTCGGAGAGCCCATCGCCGAGACAGCAGAGACAACCGAGACCGTCGAAAAAGTCAAGCCGCTGCGCATGAAAATCAGCAAGGCCAAAGAGCGCGCCTTGATGAAAGAGTTTGGTCTGGACGAGACCGTGCTGTCTGAAGAAGACATGGCCAAACGCCGCCAGCGCCTCAAAGCGCTGATCAAACTCGGAAAAACCCGTGGCTACCTGACCCACGGCGAAATCTCTGACCACCTGCCCGACAAACTGGTCGATGCCGAAACGCTTGAAGTGGTGATCTCCATGCTCAACGATATGGGTGTGGCCGTTTACGAACACACCCCTGACGCTGAAACTTTGTTGCTCAATCAGAACGGCCCCACCGCCGCCACTGAAGAAGAAGCCGAAGAAGAAGCTGAAGCGGCGTTGAGCACAGTGGACAGCGAATTTGGCCGCACCACCGACCCGGTGCGCATGTACATGCGCGAAATGGGCACCGTTGAACTGCTGACCCGTGAAGGCGAGATCGAAATCGCCAAGCGCATCGAAGGCGGCCTGATGGCCATGATGGAAGCCATCTCTGCCTCCCCCGCCACCATTGCGGAAATTTTGCAGTTGGGCGAAGACATTCGCAGCGACAAAGTCGTCATCACCACCATCGTGGACGGCTTCACCAACCCCAACGAGGCTGACGACTATGTGGCCGAAGAAGACTTCGACGAGTTTGATGCCGATGATGATGACGACGGCAAAGGTGGTTCCAAGGCGCTGACCAAAAAACTCGAAGAGCTCAAAAAAGAAGCCATGAGCCGCTTCGACCGCCTGCGTGAATACTATGAAAAAATTCACAAGATTTACGAGAAAGAGGGCTACGGCACCCCCGTCTACGTCAAAACCCAGCGCTTGCTATCTGACGAGCTGATGTCCATTCGCTTCACGGCCAAAAGCATTGAAAAACTCTGCGACATGGTGCGCGGCCAAGTGGATGGTGTGCGAAAAAAAGAACGCGAACTGCGCCGCATCATTGTCGACAAATGCGGTTACCCGCAAGCCCAGTTCATTGCAGAATTCAGTGGCCGCGACAAGCACCACAACAAGGTGCCCAGCCACTTGCTGGACCTGAAATGGATCGAAAAGCAGGCGGCTGCCGGCAAGCCCTGGAGCACCACCATGGGCCGCAACATTCCGCCCGTGCAGGAATTGCAGCAGCGTCTGACCGACCTGCAGTCCAAGGTGCTGGTGCCGCTGGATCAGCTCAAGGACATCAATAAGCGCATGAACGAAGGCGAATACGCCTCACGCGCGGCCAAAAAGGAAATGATTGAGGCCAACTTGCGCTTGGTGATCTCGATTGCCAAGAAGTACACCAACCGTGGCCTGCAGTTTCTTGACTTGATCCAGGAAGGCAACATCGGCTTGATGAAGGCCGTGGACAAGTTTGAATACCGTCGCGGCTACAAATTCAGTACTTATGCCACCTGGTGGATTCGCCAGGCGATTACCCGCTCCATTGCAGACCAGGCGCGCACCATCCGGATTCCGGTGCACATGATCGAAACCATCAACAAGATGAACCGCATCAGCCGCCAGCATTTGCAGGAGTTTGGCTATGAGCCCGATGCCTCAGTGTTGGCCGAACGCATGGAGATTCCGGAAGACAAGATCCGCAAGATCATGAAGATCGCCAAGGAACCCATTTCAATGGAAACGCCGATTGGTGACGACGACGACAGCCACCTGGGTGATTTCATTGAAGACGGTGCCAACACTGCCCCAATGGAAGCCGCCATGCAGGCCGGCCTGCGCGACGTGGTCAAAGACATTCTCGACAGCCTGACCCCGCGTGAAGCCAAGGTCCTGCGCATGCGTTTTGGTATCGAGATGACCAACGACCACACGCTCGAAGAGGTGGGCAAACAGTTTGACGTGACCCGTGAACGCATCCGCCAGATTGAGGCCAAAGCCCTGCGCAAGCTCAAGCACCCCAGCCGCTCGGACAAGCTGCGCAGTTTCACTGACAACCTGTAAGCCACTTCAGGCTTTTAAGCAAATAGCGCCTCAAGCCCTTATAGAACGGGCGGGAGGCGCTATTTTTTTGATACTTTCCCAGCGCATCCTGGCATGATTCAAGTAGATAAAAAACACTACCTATAGCTATATATTAAATAATACCCACTACCTATGGTGTTTTTATATATTTTTATTTGACGTATTTTGTAAACAATCAAGGCCGTTTCAGATTTTCAGGCCTACCATTGCCCCTCGTTTTTTGAGAAAGCATTCATGTCACAGCAAACCCCCACACTCACCCTGACCGCCCTGGCGCCCCAGCCCATCAGCGAAGAAGTTTTGATTGAAAAGTACAGCAAAGGCACCGAGAAAACTATTTCCGACGTCAACCGCCGCGTGGCCCGCGCCCTGGCCAAGGTGGAAGCGCCTGAGCAACAAGGCCAGTGGGAAGCCAAATTCCTGGCGGCACTGGAAGCCGGCTTTTTGCCTGCCGGGCGCATCCAGTCAGCGGCCGGCACCGACCTGGCCGCCACCTTGATCAACTGTTTTGTGCAACCCGTGGGCGACTCGATTTCGCACGTGGAAGACGGCCACCCCGGCATTTACACGGCGCTCACCGAAGCCGCTGAAACCATGCGCCGCGGTGGCGGCGTGGGTTACGACTTTTCGCGCATCCGCCCACGCGGTGCCTGGGTTGGCAGCACCCAAAGCAGCGCCTCCGGGCCGGTAAGCTACATGCGCGTGTTTGACCGCTCTTGCGAAACCGTGGAGTCTGCGGGTGCCCGCCGTGGTGCACAAATGGGCGTGCTGCGCTGTGACCACCCCGACATTGAAGAATTCATTCACGCCAAAGACCATGGCGATCTGAAAAACTTCAACATCTCGGTCGGTGTCTCTGACGACTTCATGAACGCCGTACAAGCCGATGGCAACTTCTGCCTGGTGCACAAGGCCGAGCCCGGTGCACCGCAAAAAGAGGCGGGGTCTTACCACGACGCAGACAAAGGAATCTGGGTCTACCGCACGCTGAAGGCCCGCACCCTGTGGGATCAGATCATGCGCTCCACCTACGACCACGCCGAGCCCGGCGTGCTGTTTTTAGACCAGATGAACCGCGACAACAACCTGTCGTATTGCGAAACCATTGCCAGCACGAATCCTTGCGCGGAGCAACCGCTCCCTCCCTACGGCTGCTGCTGCCTGGGCTCCATCGACCTGACCCGCTTCATCAGCGAACCGTTCTCTGATGCCGCCAAATTTGACAAAGAAGCCTTTGCCAAAGTGGCCCGCGTGGCGGTGCGCATGCTCGACAACGTGCTGGATGCCACCGTGTGGCCCTTGCCCCAGCAACAAGCCGAGGCCAACAGCAAACGTCGCGTGGGCCTGGGCTTTACCGGTTTGGGTGACGCCTTGGTGATGCTCAACCTGCGTTATGACACCGCACCGGCACGCGAGATGGCACGCCAGATTTCCGAGCTGATGCGCGACACCGCCTACCAGGCATCAAGTGACTTGGCCACCGAGCGCGGTGCGTTCCCTCTGTTCAATGCCGACTTGTTTTTCAGCGGCCAGACCTTTGCCTCACGCTTGCCCGCTGCCCTGAAAAAACACATTCGTCAGCATGGCCTGCGCAACTCACACCTGCTGTCGATTGCGCCCACCGGCACCATCAGCCTGGCTTTTGCCGACAACGCCAGCAACGGCATTGAGCCTGCCTTCAGCTGGACCTACAACCGCAAAAAACGCATGCCCGATGGCGGCTTTAAAGAATACGCCGTTGAAGACCATGCCTGGCGCCTGTACCGCCACCTGCACGGTGCCGACGCACCCCTGACCCACGCTTTTGTCACGGCGCTGGAAATGAGCGCCCAGGCCCATGAAGAAATGGTGGCGGCAGTCGCGCCCTACATCGACACCGCCATCTCGAAAACCGTCAACGTGCCGGTGGATTACCCTTACGAAGACTTTCAGAGTCTGTACACCCAAGCCTGGCAATCCGGCCTGAAAGGCCTGGCCACCTACCGACCCAACAGCGTGCTGGGGTCGGTGCTCAGCGTGACCCCAAGCGCCGCGCCCAGCAGCGCCACACCGTTACAGATCGACGGCACCAACCACCGCCTGATGCTTGACCGCCTGCCCGCGCCCGTGCTCTCAAGCCTGCGCTGGCCAAGTCGCCCCAGCCTGCCCGGCGGCAACCCGGCCTGGACCTTCATGGTGCAGCACCCGTTTGGTGAATTTGCCCTGTTCATTGGCGAGTTATCGCCGCAAGCAGGTGGCTCGCCACAACCCTTTGAGGTGTGGGTCAACGGTACCGAACAACCGCGTGGCCTGGGTGCCCTGGCCAAAACGCTGTCCATGGACCTGCGGGCCAACGACCCCGCCTGGCTGCAACTCAAGCTCGATGCGCTGGCCACCGTCAGCGAAGAACATGCCTTTGAGATGCCGTTTCCGCCGCATGGCGAAAAGCGTTTGTTCCCTGGCGTGGTGGCTGCCACAGCGGCGGTGATCCGCTGGCGTTGTGAGCAAATCGCTGCGCAGCCGCCTAAAAAATCAACCGGTACGCCTTCGCCTTACACCCCGGTGATTGACGCCATGTTCAGCCGCAACGAGCCCATCACCGGGCCATCCGGCACGCTGGCCTGGGCGGTGGACGTAGACAACCCCGCCACCAGTGAAGCTTTTACCGTGACGCTGAAAGAGGTCAACCTGCCCGGCCCCGATGGCAACATGGTGACCCGCCCATGCGCGGTGGGTTTCAGCGGCAACTACCCCAGAGCCATGGACGGTTTGGCGCGCTTGCTGAGCCTGGACATGCGGGTGATTGACCCGGCCTGGATCGGCATGAAGCTGCGCAAATTGCTCAATTACGCCGAACCCCTTGGCCACTTCATGGCCTTTGTGCCCGGCTTGCCCAATGGTGAAAAGCGTCAGCAAACCTGGCCGTCCACCGTGGCCTACATTGCCCGCCTGATCATTCACCGCTACGCCATGCTCGGCATCCTGAACGAAGAAGGCTACCCGCTGCGCGACATGGGCGTGCTCGACACCCCGGATGCGCGTGAGGCCAGCAAAACCATGGCCGGCAAAACTTGCCCGGAATGCGGCAACCCCACCGTGATCCACAAAGACGGCTGCGACTTTTGCACCGCTTGCGGCTATGTCGGTCAGTGCGGCTGAAATTTATAGAAAATGGAGCTCTAGCCCTTATTCTATAAGCGCTAGCAGCTATAAATTACATAGCATTTAAAGACCATACAGGCCTGGGTGAACCATCGCCTCAGTCGCGCACCACCAGCACCGGTAGCTTGGTGTGCGACAGCACGGCCTGGGCCACGCTGCCCAGCACCAGTTTTTCCAACCCACTGCGGCCGTGTGAGCCCATCACAATCAAATCGGCCTGCAGCGCGTCACCCGCTTCCACAATGCCGCGCCACACGGTATGGGCCTCGATCACCGAGGTGTCCACCGTGACGGTGGCATTTGCAAAAGCTTCTTTGGCGGCTTTCAGGGCGGCGTTGGCCTCGGCGGTTGCGGCACTCAAGTATTCGGCCTGGCCGTAGGCAAAATCTGTCCCGACGCCAGTGAACGGATACGGGTCAATCACATAAATCACCGTCACCTGGCTGCCAAAGGCCTGTGCCAGGGTGATGGCCTTGCCAACCGCCATTTGCGCCGTGTCAGACCCATCCACCGGAACCAGCATATGGTTGAACATGCGTTACTCCTCAGAAAAACAATGAATGCGCAGATTGTGAATCAGGCGTTTGCCCGGGCGTGCAGGATTCTCAATTTTTATGCCCCATCACCTGGGCAATATGGGACACGCAAGAAAGAAAGGGGCGCATGCTTGCGCTTTCGCGCTGAAAGCCTCAGCGCAGGCCTCAAATGTCTTCAGGCACCATCTTGATCGCACCACAGGGGCACTCCGCGACACAAATGCCGCAGCCCTTGCAGTAGTCGTAATTGAAGTCAAAACCTTTGCCGGGGCCAAGCTTGATGACCGCGTTGTCAGGACACACGCCGTAGCAGTTGTCACACTCAAAGCAGTTGCCACATGACAGACAGCGCCGGGCTTCAAACAAGGCGTTGCTCTCATCCAACCCGCCCTGCACTTCTTCAAAGGTAGATTGGCGGCGGATGATGTCCAGGATGGGGCGCACCGTTTTGGGCGCGTCGCTGTAGTACCAGGTGTTGAGTAACTCGAAGGTGGCAATTTCGCTTTTTGGCAGGGGAACATAGGCTGTGCCACGCAGCCAGGCATCCATGTTGCGCGCGGCTTTTTTGCCGTGACCAATCGCCACGGTCACGTTGCGCTCGGCGGGCACCATGTCGCCACCGGCAAAAATGCCGTCATGACCGGTCATCATTTGCGCATTGACCTGCACCACGCCGTCTTGCACCGCCAGGCCCGGCACACCTTCAATCAGGGACAAATCCACATCCTGACCCAGCGCCAGCACCACCGAATCAGCCTCCAGGGTTTCAAACTCACCGGTGGGCTGCGGAAAACCCTTGTCGTCAAGCACCATTTTTTCGACCGTGATGGACGACTCGCCGGCCTGCGTGATGGTGGACAGCCACTTGATCATCACGCCCTCTTGCAATGCCTCTTCCACCTCAAAATCATGCGCGGGCATCTTTTCGCGGTTGCGGCGGTAAACGATGATCGACTCGGTGGCACCGAGCCGCTTGGCCGTGCGCGCCACGTCAATGGCGGCGTTGCCGCCGCCGTAAATCACCACGCGCCGCCCCAGCAAGGGTTTGTCTTCACCCTCCATGGAGCGCAGCACCGACACCGCATCGAGCACCTTGGCCGAGTCACCGGCCGGAATATAGGCCCGCTTGGCAATGTGTGCGCCCACCGCCAGGAACACCGCGTCAAAGCCGCCATCCAGCTTGGCCTGCATCACATCAGACACCTTGGTGTTGTACTCAATGCGCACACCCATGTCCACAATGCGCTGCACCTCGGCGTCCAGCACCTGGCGCGGCAAGCGGTACTTGGGAATGCCAAAACGCATCATGCCGCCCGGCAGCGGTCCGGCCTCGATCACGGTCACAGCATGACCGAGGCGCGCCAGGTGGTAGGCGGCCGACAAGCCCGACGGCCCGGCACCCACGACCATGACTTTTTTACCCGATGGGGCCGCATCTTGTGGCAACTTCCAGCCTTGCGCAATGGCTTCGTCGCCCAAAAAGTGCTCAACCGAGTTGATGCCCACTGGCGAATCCAGTTGTGTCCGGTTGCAAACGCCTTCGCAGGTGTGGTAGCACACCCGCCCCATGATGGCCGGAAATGGGTTGTCTTGCACCAGCGTGTTCCAGGCCTCGCGGTAATTGCCGGATTCGGCATGAAACAGCCAGCCCTGGATGTTTTCACCGGCGGGGCACTGGTGGTTGCAGGGCGGCTTGCGGCTCAGGTACACCGGGCGCTCGGTGCGCCACGAACCGGTATGGTTGGCCAGTGAGCTGCCAACATCGAGCGTGATGGCAAATGGTTTTTGCATCGTCATAGAACCCCCACATGGGTTGCGTTGCGTGCCGCAACGGCACTGAAAGGCGGCACGTCGTCGCCCGCGTCTGCCAGCAATCCAAAGCGGCGAATATTGCGGTCAGCCCGGGCTTGCAAGCGTGCCAGGGTGGCCACATCGGGGTTCTTGCCGAACAAATGGGCAAAGCGTTTTTGCGGTTTCAGATAATCCTCAATCGGCACCTGGTGGCGAATTTTCAGCACACCAGTGACCTCGCCACGTTCGGCTTCAAACACCGGGAACACACCACTTTCAACCGCCAGCCTTGACAGCTTGATGGTGTCCTGTGAGGCCGCGCCCCAGCCCAGCGGGCATGGCACAAAAATATGGATGTAGCGCGCACCGTGCATCGTCATGGCCTTGGTCACCTTGTATTCCAGGTCACGCAAGTCGGCCACGGTGGCGGTGGCCACGTAGGGAATTTCATGCGCCATGGCGATTTGCGGCAGGTTTTTACCCTGGCCGAACGCGTTGCCCGGATGCGCGCCCACCGTCATGGTGGTGGCGGTGCGGGCCGCAGGCGGTGTGGCGCTGGAGCGCTGCACGCCGGTGTTCATGTAGGCCTCGTTGTCGTAGCAGATATAGAGCACATCGTCGTTGCGCTCAAACATGCCGGACAGGCAGCCAAAACCAATGTCGGTGGTGCCGCCGTCGCCGCCTTGTGCCACCACGCGCACGTCGCTGCGGCCTTTGGCTTTCATGGCCGCCGCAATGCCGGTGGCCACCGCCGCCGTGTTGCCAAACAGCGAGTGAATCCAGGGCATTTGCCACGAGGTTTCCGGATAGGGCGTGGAAAACACCTCTAGGCACCCGGTGGCGTTGGCGGCAATCAGCTGGCCCTTGGTCGCGGCCATGGCGGCATCAATGGCATAACGTGCGCCCAGCGCCTCACCGCAGCCTTGGCAGGCGCGGTGACCGGAGTTGAGTGAATTGCTGCGCGCCGCACCTGCTTGCACGCTGTGCTGCTCAGGTGAGAGCAAGCGGTTACCGACAGTGAACGTGCCGGTTTGGTAAAACTTGACCAATGACTGTTCCATGATGTGTTCTGTGAGTTGGGCGTTAAACGACTTGCGTTCCGACATTGCCCATGTCGCGCAAGATGCCTTCGGCAATGGGGCCGGAGCGGCGCTGCGTTTTCTCACGCGCCAGCACCCGGTTGACCACGGCCCAGTCCAGGTCCAGAAAAGTCAGCAACTCAAGCTTGTCGGCAATCGCATCGAGCAGCAGTTTGTGCACCGATGTTTTGGTGATGGCACGCCCACCTAAACCGGCCACCACGGTCAGCACCGGTTGTGGGCGGTTGCGCACCGCGCTGCGCACGTCACGCGACACGATGCCACCAATGCCCACCGCGAAGCATTTCTCAATGACCACAATGCGTGTGGCCTTGGCCGTGGCGTCACGGATGGCGGAAATCGGGAACGGGCGGTATGAGGTGATGCCGAGCACCCCTACCTTCATGCCCTGCGCGCGCAAATCGTCCACGGTGTCCTTGATGGTGCCCAAGACTGAGCCCAGCGCAATCACAATGGTGTCAGCGTCTTCGGTCTGGTAGGTTTTGATCAAACCACCGGAGTCCCGGCCAAACTCTTTCTTGAACTCGGCGGCAACTTGCGGAATCAGGTCCAGCGCCTGCATCTGCTTGGCGTGGGCCAGGTAACGCACCTCGGTGAACGCCTCAGGCCCCACCATGGCGCCAATCGTCACCGGGTCATTCGGGTCAAGCACCTGGCGCGGCTCGTAGGGCGGCAAAAAGCGGTCCACTTGCGCCTGATCCGGCATGTCGATCCGCTCGTAGGCGTGCGTCAAGATGAAGCCATCCATACACACCATCACCGGCAATGACAACTCTTCGGCTATTCGGAAGGCCTGAATGTGCAGGTCAAGCGCTTCCTGGTTGGTTTCGGCAAAAATCTGCAACCAACCGGCATCGCGCATGCTCATGCTGTCGGTGTGGTCGTTCCAGATGTTGATGGGTGCACCAATGGCCCGGTTGGCCACCGTCATCACAATCGGCAAGCCCAGGCCGGACGCGTTGTACACGGCTTCTGCCATGAACAGCAGACCCTGGCTGGCGGTGGCCGTGTACGAGCGCGCCCCGGCAGCAGATGCGCCAATGGCCACGCTCAGGGCGGCAAATTCAGACTCGACGTTGATGAACTCGCACGGCGTCAACTCGCCGGACTTCACCATCTCGCCCAGGCCTTCCACGATGTGGGTTTGCGGGGAAATGGGGTAGGCGCAAATCACTTCCGGGCGGCTCAGCGCCACGGCTTTGGCTACGGCATGCGAGCCTTCGCATTGTTCAAGCATGTTGGGTCTCCTGGGCGTGTTGACTGATGACCAAGTGGTAAGCCTCAATGGCGGCGGCCTTGTTGCCAAGGGCCACGGCACCTTTGAATTTGTCATCAATGGCGCGCTCGACAGCGTCCAGCGAAATCAAGCCAGTCAGGGCCGCAAACGCGGCCAGCAAGGGCACGTTGGGCACGGCGCGACTCACATGCGTCATGGCCAGCTCAGAAGCTGGCACCGTCAACAAATGGCCTGGTTCGAACTCTTTGACAAACTCGCCCAGCCCCATTTCTTCAAAACTTCGGGTGGTGTTGATCAGAACAAAGCCGTCTTTTTTGAGCCCGCCCAACACATCCACCTGGTGCAGCAACGTGGGGTCCTGGATGATGATGGCATCGGGCTGCATGATGGGTTCACGCAGGCGAATTTCCTTGTCGTCCATGCGGCAAAAAGCCACCACCGGCGCGCCGGTGCGCTCAGAACCAAAACTGGGGAACGCCTGCGCATGGCGGCCTCCCAAAAACGCAGCGATGGACATCATCTCTGCACCCGTGACCACCCCTTGGCCGCCACGTCCGTGAATGCGAACCTGAAACATGCAATGCTCCTCAAATATGGTGGGTTGGGCAAACAATGCGTTTGCCGTCCCTTTTTTTGTAACACGCCGAATCTTGAACCGCCACGAAATACCAGTTTTGACGAATATCAACTCATTGCATCAATCTGGCTGACTTCCGCGTGGTATCACAAATCCATGACATGGATCAAATCCCCAAAAGCCCGGCATGCGTATGCTTCGCGCTTTATTTTCTGGAGAATTTCGGTATGCCCACGCTGCAATGGTCTGACACACTGGCTCTTGGTTTGCCTGTGATGGATGACACCCACCACGAATTTGTAGACCTGCTGGCCAAAGTGGTCAGCGCTTGTGATGCCACCCTGCTGGCGCTGTGGCGCGAACTGGTCACCCACACCGACGCGCACTTTGCCCGCGAGGACGGCTGGATGCAAGCCACTGGCTTTGCCAGCAGCAACTGCCACACCACCCAGCACAATGTGGTGCTGCAAGTGATGCGTGAAGGTGACAAACGCGGCACGGCAGGCGAACTGGCCGTGGTGCGCAAAATGGCAGATGAGTTGGGCGCCTGGTTTCCCATGCACGCCCAGGCGATGGACGCCGCCTTGGCGCTGCACCTGCGCAATGTCGGCTACGATCCGCTCACTGGCCGGGTCAACATGCCGCAAGCCCTGCCCGCAGAGACCCTTCACGGCTGCGCAGGCTCAAGCTGCTCACCCGCACAAGCGCCCGCGCAAGAAGAATCCGTGACGGCCTGAAGTCCCCCGTTTATTTTTTCACGCCAAACCAGCCCTGACGTGACAAAAAGTGCCTGCCGTGCGCTCTTGCAGCGCTGGCAGGCTTTTTATTGAGAATTTCTATGCAAACCTACACGCCCATCGAATTGAACGGTCAACCCATCGCAGGCGGCAAGTTCCCGCTGATCTGCACCCCTCTGGTCGGGCGCACGCTTGATCAACTCATGGCCGAGCTGGCCGAGGTGTTGCCCAAAAAACCAGATGTACTGGAATGGCGCGTCGATTTTTTTGAGCAAATTGGCGATGTAGCTTCCGTCATTGCTGCGGCAGTAGCTATCAAAAAAGAAGCTGGCAGCACGCCCGTGCTGTTCACCCGCCGCGCCACGATGGAAGGGGGCGAGAAGATTGTGCTGAACGAAGCCCAGGTGATTGCCATGTACACCGCAGTGTGTGAGAGCCAGACCATCGACCTGATCGACTATGAAATGGCCAACGACGCCGCCAACATCGCTCAAGTGCGTGATGCAGCCAAGGCCAACGGCATCAAGCTGGTGCTGTCCTTCCACAACTTCTCTTACACGCCGGGGCTGGAAACATTGGCCGCCAAGTTCCTCACCGCCGACCAGTTGGGCGCCGACGTGGCCAAAGTTGCGGTGATGCCGCGTGACTTGGACGATGTGCTCACCTTGCTCACCGCCACCCGTGAAGCCAGCAAGAAGCTGCGCATTCCACTGATTTCCATGGCCATGGGGCCGCTCGGGGCAGTCACCCGCATGGTGGGCGGCGTGTTTGGCTCCAGCCTGAGTTTTGCTGTAGGCGCCAGCAGCTCGGCCCCCGGCCAGGTGCAGATGGAAGATCTGAACACGGTACTGGCGATTTTGCAAAAAACCACTTGCAACCAATAAATTTCATGAGTTTTAGGCCTCTAGCCCTTTAAAATAAAGCGCAGACAGCTACAAATTAAATAGCAAATACGCCTCTGCATGCATGCTGACTACAGAACACAGCACGCGCACATCAGCTTGACTTAAAGAACCGATCGCGTTGCTGTGTGTTCAATGCTCAGGGCAAAAGTTTGCGCCAGGTGCCGACGTTGTAAACCCGCGGGTGGCCATTTTTCTTGAGCATCATCTTGGCCATGCCACTGCGTGTACCGCTGGCGCAGCACAGAACCAGCGGGACGGATTTGGGCAGTTCTGCCATTCTGCGGCCTAATTCCTGCAAGGGAATGTTGATGGTGCCTGGGGCGCTGCCACTGGCAAACTCTGCGGCCGTGCGAACATCCACCAGCACGGCGCCTTCCTTTTTCAGATCGGGCAGCAAGCCCAGCACGCGCCTGGAATTCCACCACTTGTACGCAAACCAAAGCCCCAGCGCCAAGGCGGGCCAATACTGCGCAAACAAAAGCTGCAAATCCATAGCTGTCCTTATCCAACTGCGTGAAAGAAGTGCCGAAGAATAAACGAAGCGTTGGCCAGGGCGGAAACCGGGCTGCCGGATCATTGAGGTTGGCGTGACACACGCCCTGCCAGAGGGCCTCGGTCCAAGGCTTGCCATCAAACAGTGGCGCGGCAGGCGCCGGAGCCTCAAGGCCGTCTAAAAGCCACCCGCTGGGCAGCCCAATGCTTTGAACTCAATCGGTCAAGCCGGACGACGCCACCGCTGGAAGGCGCATGGACAAAACGACCTTCACCGACATAAATGCCTGCATGGGTGGCAACGCCGCGCTGGGCAAACAGGACCAGGTCGCCGGAACGGATGTTGTCACCCGACACCGGCCGACCCCAAAATTGCATGCTTGCCACAGTTCGCGGGGGTGCCACCCCTGCCCTTGCCTGGTAAACATGGCCGATGAGCCCGCTGCAGTCAAAGCCTGACGCCGGCGTATTGCCACCGTAGCGGTATGGGGTGCCCACCAGGCCCACCGCATACAAGGTCACATCACTGGCAAGCGCCGGTGAGAGTCGTGAGGAGACCTCTGCGGCGTCGCTGAGCGCAGGCGAACGCGGCTCCGGTGGCACCGTGCCACAACCGACCAGGCCGAACAAAGTCACGGCAAAAATACAGGCTGAGCCGGACCGCACCCAATCAAGGCGTTCAAGGTTTTTGAGCTCATTCATGGTGCATCGTCAGCTTGCCTGTGCCTACAGTCGGGGGGCTTGAATTTTGCCATGCCGGGTCACATTTGTAGAGCGTCTCGGCCAGGCGCTTGTAGATGCATCCAAGGATGCACCGCAAAGAAACCCCGCCAGCCATACGTGGGGACAGCATAGACCTGAACGATGGCCAGGTCAGCCAGCGCCGCCGGGTCTGGCGCGATGCCGGCGGAGTGCCGGGGCGCGTTGGCCCAGCCCTTGCCGGGGACGCCCGGGCTTTTGCTGCCGTTCTGCGCAAACCCGGTCTGAGCAACCAAGACAAGGCAGGCCACCGGACCGGTGCGTAAGAAGTGAGGTAGATTTTTCACAGTGGTTCATTTTCCAAGTCGGCAACAAGGCACCACCTGCGGCAGCTGCATACTACATTTTTAATAGCTGCTACCGCAATATTAACAAGGGCTACAGCCTGATTTCTTATAAATCAATCCAAAACAGCCGCATACACCATGTCACGAAACAGCATGCGGTAATACTCGCGCTGGTTGGGGGCTTGCAGCATCAAAATGCCAAACAGGTCCAGCGCCGGGTCGACAAAAAACGTGGTGCCGGCCAGGCCGCCCCAAAAATACGTGCCCACCGAGCCCGGCACTGGCGCTACGCCCAAATGCTTGCGCACCGCAAAACCCAGGCCAAAACCGTGCCCGGCAGGTAACAGCGAACGTGAACCAGCGCTGAACACCGCCATGTCACCCAAATGGTCGGTGGTCATGAAATCAACCGTGCGCGGGCCCAGCAGGCGCACACCGGCGAGTTCGCCACGGTTGAGCATGAACTGCAAAAAGCGCGCGTAATCCATCGCGGTCGAGGTCAAGCCGCCCCCGCCCGAGGCCAGCGCCGCATCGGCCCGCACATCCATCACGCGCATTTGCACGCCGCCATCGGGGTCGCGTGCAAAGGGTTCGGCAATGAGCTCGTGGTGCTGCTCTTGCACATGAAAGGCAGTGTCGGGCATGCCCAACGGCTCAAAGATGCGCTCGCTCAGGAAGGCTTGCAGGGTTTGGCCCGACACCACTTCAATGACGCGCCCCAGCACATCGGTGGCGCGGCTGTATTCAAACGCGGTGCCAGGCTCAAAGACCAGTGGCAGGCTGGCGAGTTGCTGGGTGAATTCGCTCAAACCTCGCTCGCGTGAGCCAATGCGCAGTTGGGTGTATTGGCGCTGCACCGGGGTGCTGCCCAAAAATTCGTAGGTCATGCCAGCGGTGTGGCGCAGCAAGTCATGCAGGGTGGCGGCGTGGCGAACCGGCTGCAATTGCACCTCGCCATCGGCCATCGTGGCGACCTGCTGGGCGGCAAACTCGGGCAAGTGACGCGACACCGGGTCGTTGAGCAGCAGCTTGCCCTCTTCCATGAGCATCATGACCGCCACCGAAACGATGGGTTTGGTCATGGAGTAGATGCGAAAACGCGCGTCGCGGTGCATGGCGCTGCCGGTGGCCGGGTTGAGTTGGCCCACGCTGTCATACAAGGCGAGTTGGCCGTGCCGCGCGACCACGGCCACCGCACCAGGCAGGCGTTTTTTGTCAACCTCGGCTTGCAAAACGTCCATCAGGCGCTGCAGGCGCTGCGGGCACAGGCCGACTTTTTCAGGGGACGCGGGTTTCAAAGGCATGGCAACTCATCCTTAAACGGTGCGTTGGTGCGCCACAGGCACCGTCGCAAAATGGGCATCCTAGCGCAGCGCGTCATGGCGCGATCAGGCATTGGGCGCGTCTTGGGCATAGTCTGGCAAGCGGGCACCGCATTGAAAGCAAAAATTGGCATCAGGCAGGTGGCCCTCGGTCAGGCATTCATGGCAAGTGCGCGTGGTGGTGGTGGTGGTGGCAAGGGGCGCGCGGCGGGCGAAGGCCATCTCGGCCGTGACAATGCCGGTGGGCACGGCGAGTGTGCCCCAGCCAAGCAACATCATGGCAGATGCAATCAACCGCCCAAAGTCGGTTTTGGGCGTGATGTCGCCAAAGCCCACCGTGGTCAAGGTGGTGATGGCCCAGTACACCGCGATGGGAATGCTGGTGTAGCCGTTGGCCGGGCCCTCCACCACATACATCAGCGTGCCCATCACCACCACAATCATCATCACCGCCGCCAGAAACACCATGATCTTGCGGCGGCTGGCCCGCAGCGCCTGGCCTATGGCAGAGTATTCCGACACATAGGCGGTGAGCTTGAAGATACGGAACACCCGCAGCAGCCGCAGCACACGCACGTCAATCAGCGCGCTCACCTCAGGCACCAAAAGCGCCAGGTAAGTGGGAAGGAGCGCCAGCAAGTCAACCACACCGTAAAAGCTCAAGGCATAACGCATGGGGTGTCGCACGCAGGCCAGACGCGCCGCATATTCAAGCGTGAAGAGCAGGGTAAACAGCCACTCCATCATGGTGAACTCGCTGTGAAAACGCTGGCTGATGCCCTGCACGCTGTCGGCCACCACCACCACCACACTGGCCAGAATGACGGCAATCAAAGCCTGGTCAAACCAGCGGCCGGCACGCGTGTCGGCCTCAAAAATCACGGTGTAAAACTGCAAACGCCAACCGGTCAGGGGCTTGCCGAGCTCGTCAGCTTTGGTATTGGGCATGCATCACTTTCCTCAAAATCGCGCTATTGTCATGGTTTGACCCACAGCAGCACCTGACACGGTGCTGCTTGTATTGCCAAGACCAGCAAGTTGGATGAAATGATGAACAAACTGCATAAATCTCAAGCGCAAACCCGCATGTCACGCGGATTTGTGCGCTGTTGAAGTGCCAAGTTTGTTGATCTTGTGGCCAAGTTGGCGTCAACCACTGAATGTTTTTTCAACTGGAGTCAAAAACCCAGCCCATGCGCAATCTGAAAACACTGGCTGTTGTGGCAGCCGCTCTCGGCACCCTGGCCGCCCTGCCCGCCCATGCTGGCCAAACGCTTGACGGCATCAAGGCGCGCGGTCAGGTGGTGTGTGGTGCGGATGTCGGGGCCGATTTCAAAAAGCGAAGCGTATGAGGCCCCGGCGTCCGCGCCGCCCGCGCACCGGGTCAATACCACTTGCACCCTTTCGCCCAGAGGGCTGGGCTCCTACAACCGATAGATTTGGCTTGGTGTGAGCGCTTCAAGCCAAAGTCAACTGGCCAGAAATCTTGGCCAATCAGCTTCCCGCCACCTTCATCTTATTCACCAAAATCGAGCCCACCGTTTTGGCACCGTAGTTATAGGTATCAGCCCCCACCGCCACAATGCCCTTGAGCATGGCTTTCATGTTGCCGGCAATGGTGATCTCATGCACCGGGTAGGCAATGCGGCCGTTTTCCACCCAAAAGCCGCTGGCACCGCGCGAATAATCGCCGGTCACGTAATTGACACCGCTGCCCATCAGCTCGGTCACAAACAAACCGGTGCCCAGACGCGCCAGCATGGCATCAAGATCGTCCCCGGCACGGGTCAGGCGCGAGGTCAGCACCAGGTTGTGCGAGCCACCCGCATTGCCGGTGGTCTTCATGCCCAGTTTGCGCGCCGAGTAGCTGCCCAAAAAGTAGCCCTGCACCTTGCCGGCTTCGACCACGCTGCGCGCTTGCACCCGCACGCCTTCATCATCAAAAGGTGAGCTGCCTTTGCCACGCTTGATGAACGGGTCTTCTGATATGTCAATGTGTTTCGGAAACACCAGTTTGCCCAATGAATCCATTAAAAACGTGCTTTTGCGGTACAGCGCGCCACCGCTGATGGCTTGCACAAAGCCGCCCAGCAGGCCCGCCGCCAGCGGCGACTCGAACAACACCGGGCACTCGGTGGTGGCAATCTTGCGCGCTTTCAGGCGGCTCAAGGCACGTTCGGCGGCGTAGCGGCCAATGGCCTCGGGCGCGGCCAACTCCAACGCGTCACGCTGTGAGCTGTACCAGGCATCACGCTGCATGTCACGGCCCTTGCCGGCAATGGGCGATACCGACACCGAGTGGCGTGAACTGGCATAGCCACCGCGAAACCCATGCGTGTGGGCGCTGAAAAAATGCGACTGCTGGGCCGACACACCGGCGCCTTCGCTGTTGGTGATGCGTTTGTCGACCTTGAGCGCCGCAGCTTCGGTTTCAAGGGCAATCACGGCGGCTTGCTCACTGGTGATGGTCCAGGGGAAAAACAGTTCCAGGTCCGTGCGCTGCTCGTGGGGCTGCGCAACGTCGGCCTCGTCTGGCAGCGCGGCAAACGGGTCTTCGGCGGTGAAACGGGCAATGTCAAACGCGGCTTGCACGGTTTGCTCAATGGCGGGCAGCGAAAAATCTGAGGTGCTGGCATTGCCCCGGCGCTGACCCAGGTGCACCGTGATGCCAAGCGCCTTGTCACGGTTGCGCTCGACGTTTTCTAGCTCACCTTTGCGCACCGACACGCTCAGGCCGCAGCCCTCGGACGCGTGTGCGGCGGCATCGGTGGCACCGAGTTTTTTGGCGTGTGCGATGGCGCTGTCGACCAAACCTTCAAAATAAGCCCGGCTGTAGGCGAAACCGCTGTCCGGCTGGGTGGCAACGGGACTGGAAGCGCGGCTGGGAGTGGCCGCGCGCGAAGGCGTGTTGGGTTTTTTCATAGCGCGGCTATGATACTTGGCTATGTCAAGAAAACTTAAAAAAGGCTATTTTGTACGCGGTGAGTTCGTGGCCGAGGGCAGCGAACGCGATATTGAGCTTAAAGCCGAGCTCAAAGGCACCGACGACCAAAGCCGCACCGACCTGAAACGCGAAAGCACCGAACTGCAAAAACTCGGGAGCGAGTTGCTGAGCCTGCGCGCAGACCTGCTGGCGCGCCTGGGCCTGTCCGAGAAATTCCAGGATGCCATTGCAGAGGCCAAACGCATCACCAATTTTGAAGGCAAACGCCGCCTGATGCAGTACATCGGCAAGATGATGCGCAAACTCGAACCCGAGGTGCTTGAAGCTGTCAAAAAGTCGCTGGATGAACAGGCCAACGGTTCCGCCGCCGACAACCTGGCGCTGCACCAGGCCGAGGTCTGGCGTGACCGGCTGATTGCCGTTGACGACGCCGCCGAGCTGTGGATCACCCAGAACCCCGGCACCGACACCCAGCAGCTGCGCGCCCTGATTCGCCAGGCGCGCAAAGACGCCAAGCCTGAAAAGCCCGGCTTGGCGCCACGCCATGGCCGCGCCTACCGCGACATTTTTTCACTGGTACGCGAGCAACTGGGCACCGTGCCCGAGCGTGAGCTTGAGCCACCGGTCTTCAACCCTGCCAACGAGGCCTCATGAACGCAGCCACCGACACCCCCAACCCCTATCCGCCGATCAAAATCGGCTTGGTGTCGGTGAGTGACCGTGCCTCAGCCGGTATTTATGTCGACAAAGGCCTGCCCGCCCTGCAAGACTGGCTGAAGCGCGCCTTAAAGAACCCGCTGCAATTTGAGCCGCGCCTGATTCCCGACGAACAAATCACTATTCAAGCGGCCCTGATTGAGTTGGTGGATGCCGGTTGTGCGCTGGTGCTGACCACTGGCGGCACCGGCCCGGCCCTGCGCGACGTCACCCCCGAGGCCACGCTGGCCGTGGCACACAAGGACATGCCAGGCTTTGGCGAGCAAATGCGCCAGATCAGCCTGAACTTTGTGCCGACTGCCATTCTGTCGCGCCAAGTGGCGGTGATCCGGGACAAAACCCTGATCATCAACCTGCCCGGCCAGCCCAAATCCATTGCCGAAACGCTGGAAGGCCTGCGCGATGCCGAGGGCAAATCGCTGGTGCCCGGCATTTTTGCGGCCGTGCCGTATTGCATTGACCTGATTGGTGGCCCGTATCTGGAAGCGGATGAGGCCGTGTGCAAGGCGTTTCGGCCGAAAACCGCCGTGCGCACGTTTTCTTAAGAGAAATAGGGCTCTAGCCCTCGTGGATATTGCGCAAGCAGCTACAAATATCATAGCAATAATAGCGTTGCGTTCACGCCTGGCGCACGCCGCATCGGCACACCGCTCGCCCATTGAGCGGCTCACTTCGCCACGGCACGTCGCTTTCAACGCTTCTTTTTTTCCGCCACCGCAGGTTTCACCGGCGCGACCGCAGACACCTCCAGCCGCACATCTTGCAAATCAGTCAAGCCCGCCCGGGTACGCAGCCCCATGCGCAAACGCTCTTGCTCTGCGGCGCTCAACCCATCGCGCAATTGCAGCTGCACCAAAAGCAAGGGGCGTTCAGACCCTGCCTCGACCGCTTCACCTGGCTTGGCCGCGATGCCACGAAAACCCGTGCTCACATTGATTTGCAGGGCTTGCGGAAACTGCGCCTGCACCTCGCGGTAAATGGCTTGCAAGGGCAACTGTGCGTCGGCGGCTTTCTGTACCGCCTGCAACTGCGCCTGCAGCGCGGCAACGCGGGCCTCGCGCTCGGCAATGTCCACGCGGTTGGCCTGCACAAACTCATTGAGCAGGTCTTTTTTGACCAGGTTCATGTCCAGCTGGGCCTGGCCGGACTGCACCAGTGTCAGCTTGACCTCAGGCAGGCCAAACTCTGGCAAGCGCTGCTCCAGGGCCTTGATCTCGGCATCTGACAAGCGGTCGCCCACCAGATTGACACGCAACTGTTTGGCCGCAAAATCTGGCACCTGCGACACCACCAACACATTGGGCCGGCTGGTGAGCACGTGCTGCACAAAGCGCGTCGTGTTTGAGTAAAACCACTCACGTTGCACCAAATTCATGGCCAGAAAGACACTGGGCACCAGCGTCAAAAGCACCACCAAACCGACCACGGTGCGGTGTTTGACAAGCGCATGGTCTTCAAGCACTTTCAGGCTGGGCAGGCGCATCACCCGCACCATCACCAAAGTGGCAATGGCAATGAACACGGAGTTGATCGCAAACAGGTAGAACGCACCAAAAAAATAGTCCAGGTTGCCTGTGGCCAGCCCGTAGCCTGCAGTACACAGCGGCGGCATCAGGGCGGTGGCAATGGCCACACCGGGGATCAGGTTGGATTTGACCCGCCGGGTCGCACCGATGACACCCGCCAGGCCGCCAAACAGGGCAATCAACACGTCCCAGATCGAGGGCGTGGTCCGCGCCAGTAACTCTGAATGCGCCTGCGTCAGCGGTGTGACCAAAAAGTAGGCGGTGGAAGCCAGCAAGCTGATCAACACCGCCAGGCCCAGATTGAACAAGGACGCGCGCATCAGGGTCGAATCATTGATGCCCGCGCCATACCCCAGTGCCATGATGGGGCCCATCAAGGGCGAGATCAGCATGGCACCAATCACGACGGCGGTGGAATTGACGTTCAGACCGATCGAGGCCATGAGGATCGCAAAAATCAGCACCCACAAATTGGTGCCGCGAAACTCCACGCTGCTGCGAAAGGTGGCGTCAATTTCAGCCAGATCGGCTTGGTCATGCCGGAGATCAAAGCGGGCAAAAAGACGGCGTTTCAGCGAATCCAGGGTCATAGTTGATCCGAAAGTTCAAGGGGCGCGATTTAAGCACACCCAGCACACCCAGCACGCCACCGGGCTGGCCCGGCACCAGCCACGTGAGCCGCCCTTACCGGCCCACCAGCTGATTGAGTTTTTCCGCCTCAAAGTGCTCCTGCAGGGCGGCGTCTTGCGGCACGATGGAGCTCACCTGGCGCGGGCAGTTGAGCTGCTCGATGACATGCCACAACATGGCAATCTGGTGCTCGTGGGTGGCGGCGTTGTCGATCAGGCCGCGCAGGGCCTGGCTTAAGGGGTCATCGTTTTGCGTGACGCCATAGGCTGAAAAACCCATTTTGGCGGCCAATTCTTCGCGCTTGACATCCTGATCGGCCTGGATGATGCGCGCCGGGTTGCCCACCGCCGTGGCGCCTGCGGGCACCGGTTTGGTGACCACCGCATTCGACCCGACCTTGGCGCCGTCACCCACGGTAAAACCACCCAGCACCTGCGCCCCCGCCCCCACCACCACACCCCGGCCCAGCGTGGGGTGGCGCTTGGTGCCCTTGTAAAGCGAGGTGCCGCCCAGTGTCACCCCCTGGTAAATGGTGCAGCCGTCGCCAATTTCGGCGGTTTCGCCCACCACCACACCCATGGCATGGTCAAAAAATACCTGCTCGCCAATCTTGGCGCCGGGGTGAATTTCAATGCCGGTCAAAAAGCGCGCAATGTGTGAGGTGTAGCGCCCCAGCCACTTGAAGTCACGCGTCCAGAAGTAGTGCGCCAGCCGGTGCAGCATAACGGCGTGCAGGCCTGGGTAACAGGTCAGCACCTCCCAGGTGCTGCGCGCCGCCGGGTCGCGCTCCAGAATGCATTGAACGTCGGATTTAAGTCTTGAAAACATGGTTTGAGTCTAATCTTTGATAACACCTTGAGAAAACCTGTCAGCCCTCGCGACATGGAGGGTCTTGGTGGGAACTTTAGGTGATTTCCAAGAATAAATATGCCCAGATGACGCAGGATTTTTGTTCAGCTGCAAGGCGTAAAAATGGGCGTATAGCGAGCTATACAACCGTTTTTGCAACGCAGCAGATGGACAAAAAGACAAGTCAGATGGG
>JBBQSS010000006.1:0-35918 GCA_038213665.1 Burkholderiales bacterium
TCCCATACGCCATTGTGATCACCTGCTTTGATCCAAGGCGCCAAACGCAGTGCGCATCCGTCGTCACGTTGCGGGAACAGTGGGCGACCAGCCTGGTGCCTTATACCGTGCATGACGACGAGAACATTCCTGAGGCACTCGCCAAGGCCAACTGTGCCAGCGCCATCACATCGCATGCCCAGTCCGTTCATGACATGCAAGGCATCACCAGTTGGTTGATCGCGCAGTGCAACATCAGTGAGCCTGACGCGCCATGAGTTTGAGGACCATGATTTTGTGGTTGGCGCAGCAGCTTCAGGTCAAGGAGCCACACCGGATAACTGGGTGGCTGACGCGCTTGTTCCTGAGACCGCCCCAAGATCAACCCATTTTTCAGGTCAACGCAGACCTTGTCCCTGACCCAATCCATTGGCTGGCCAGCCAATTGCGTGTGGCACCACATGCCCACTGGCACCAGTGGCTGTTGCGACTGTTTGTGTTACCTCCCAACAAGTCAGTCACACTCAGTGCCAACCTGAAGCAAAGCATGGGCACGCTTGGCGAGCAGCTAAAAATAGCAGGGGAGCCGCTCGCATGGGTCTTGCGAACGGTCTGGACGGTGGGCACCTGGCCAATCAAACAATTTATGCGCGGTTTAAACCACCTGGCCTCGCACATTGACGCCAAAAGAATCAGCGTTTTTGCAGACCGCGTCCTTGTGCCTTTGTTGACACTGCCAGGCATCAAATGGCTCGTTTTTGTAATTGGCATCCTCGCCGCAGTCGCGGTGGTGACAACCCCTTTGTCCAGCGGCGGGCAACTCCTGTTCCTGATAGTTTGCTGGGTCTGCGCCATGGTGTTGAGAAAGGTCCCTGGACGTTACCCGGCCTTGATGCTCGCCACCATCAGCTTGATCGCCATGGGTCGCTATGTATGGTGGCGGCTGACCACCACGCTGACATTCGACTCCCTGGGTGAGGCCTTTTTAGGGACCGGTCTGTTGCTCGCCGAGGCCTACACCTGGCTCGTGGTGGGGCTGGGTTTTATTCAGACCGCCTGGCCACTCAAAAGGCGGCCGGCGGCGTTAACCGGTGACCCGAGCACCTGGCCAACGATTGACGTGTTCATTCCAACCTACAACGAGCCTCTTGCCGTGGTCAAGCCAACCACGCTTGCCGCCATCGCCCTTGATTGGCCTAAAGACAAGTTGAGAATTTTCATACTTGATGACGGCACGCGCCAGGAATTCAGGGAATTTGCAGCTGCGATGGGGGTCGGCTACATTGTTCGTGCCGAGCACAAGCATGCCAAGGCGGGCAACCTCAACAATGCACTGAAAGAAACCAACGGAAATCTGATCGCCATTTTTGACTGTGATCACTTGCCGGTCCGGTCATTTTTAAAACAAACCGTCGGCCAGTTCCAACTGGATTCGAACTGTGCCATGGTGCAAACACCGCACCACTTTTTTTCGCCTGATCCATTTGAGCGAAACCTGGGCACATTCCGGCGCGTTCCCAACGAAGGTGCGTTGTTTTATGGCCTGATTCAAGATGGCAACGATTTTTGGGATGCGACATTTTTTTGTGGCTCTTGCGCAGTGATTCGCAGGGAGCCATTGCTGGCCATTGGTGGCATCGCCATAGAAACGGTGACTGAAGACGCACACACCGCACTCAAGCTGCAAAGGCTGGGTTACTCAACGGCCTACATCAATCAGACCTTGGCTGCTGGGTTGGCCACCGAGAGTCTTTCTGCACATATTGGGCAACGCATCCGGTGGGCTCGGGGAATGGCGCAAATTCTACGTGTGGACAACCCATTCCTGGGTATTGGCCTCAGTATCTGGCAGCGTATCTGTTACGCCAACGCCATGCTGCATTTCTTTTTTGGTCTGCCACGGTTGGTATTTCTGACTTCTCCCATGGCATATTTGTTCTTTGAGCTTCACATCATTAACGCTGAGGCCATACTGCTCGCGTTGTACGTCATCCCTTATATTTTGCAGTCCAACTTGGCCAACGCACATGTACAAGGCAAATATCGACATTCGTTTTGGGCCGAGGTGTATGAGACGGTTTTGGCCTGGTATGTGGCATTGCCAACCACGGTCGCCTTGATCAAACCCAGTGCGGGTCAATTCAATGTGACCGCAAAGGGAGGCTTGGTCAAACACGCTTACTTTGATTGGGCTATTTCTACGCCATACACCCTCTTGGCCATCTTGAATATCGTCGCAATTCTGGTGGGGCTTTTCCGCCTCTTTTTCTTGAATACGGATGAAACCAGCACAGTAATATTGAATCTTGTGTGGGCCATCTACAGCAGCCTTTTATTGGGGGCATCCATCGGCGTGGCGTCCGAAGCACGACAAGTCAGGCGAATGCACAGGGTGTCTACGCGCTTGCCCGCCACCTTGTACAAGGCCAACGGCGAAGCGTTGTTTTGTGAATGTGTCGACTTTTCCATGACGGGCCTGGGTTTACAAATGGCGAAAGTCCCGGGCCTTGACCGCGATGAACTTATTCATGTGTCACTTTGGCGCGATCAATTTGACCAGGCGTTTCCGGGCCATGTCGTGGTCAGCAGCGACAAGACAGTGGGGGTGCAGTTTGAGCCCATGACGCGCGAGCAGGAAATTGCGTATGTCCAATGCACATTTGCCCGCCCTGATGCATGGGTCAACTGGAACTCGACCAATGACACCGATAAACCGCTGCATGGCCTGAAAGAAATCGCCATCGTTGGCCTGCAGGGATATAAGAAATTGATGGTGTCCATTATGGACTCCCTCATCCGCTTTTCTAAAGAACATCGCACCTTCCAACCGCGTAAAACGCCATGAGTTACATCAGTCTGTATTTCTTTCTCAAGCTAAGCTTGTATTACAACCACTATATTGGCTTTAACTGGTTACTGAACTTGATCTTGGCAGTGATTGCCATATGGCCACTGCCATCAGGTCAATGGAAGAAAATCAGGGCGCTCGTGATTTGGGCTGTTGCACTGATTTTGCTGTACCACGATTCATATCTACCGACGCCCGCACGAGTTATCTCGCAAATGGGTGCATTAAGCAGCTTTAGTTTCAGTTACATGCTAGAGTTGTTGGGGCGCCTGTACAACCCTTTTGTTTTGGCAAGTTTGGTGGTCCTGATTGTGATTTACAAATTGCTAAGCTCGCGGATCAGGTTCAGCACCTTCGCAACAGCAGGAATTCTAAGTGTCCCGCTTGTCGCAATGATGCAAGCCAACAGCACGCCTACGCAAGCATTGACGGGGACCTACTCCGGCGCTGACACAAATGGTCCGACACAAAATCAAACCAATCCACCCGTACTGAAAAACCCCCAATCTGAATTGGTCAATTTTTATTCAAAGGAAAGTCAACGTCATTTGAGTTTTTCCACAGGTGGCAAAGTTCCGCCATTTGATATTATTTTGCTGCATGTATGCTCCCTCTCATGGGATGACATGGATTATGTCAATGAAGCCAACCACCCCTTGCTCAAGCGATTTGACGTCGTTTTCAGTAACTTTAACAGTGCTGCCAGCTACAGCGGTCCGGCATCAATCCGGGTGCTCCGGGGAACCTGTGGTCAAAGTCCACACGACAAGCTTTATAAAAGTGTTGACCCGCAATGCTACGTATTTCCCAATTTGGAACAAATTGGGTACAGCGCAAAAGGGCTATTGAATCATGATGGTATTTTTGACAAGTTTGCAGATACTTTGGAGCAACGTACGGGTCTCAAAGGCAAATTGGAGAAAATCCAAGGGGCCACAGTCGCGCTCCATAGCTTCGATGGCTCGCCTATCTACGATGATTTCTCTCTGTTGTCGAAATGGTGGGGCACCCGCCTCAGTCGTGGCACGGCACCGGAAGCCCTCTACTACAACTCAATCACCCTGCATGACGGGAACATCGTGCCGGGGACCAGCAACCGGTCCAGCGCGGTCACCTACAAGCCCAGATTGGTCAAATTCATGGCAGACATTGACAAATTTGTCTCCTTGCTGGAAAAAAGCGGCAGGCCTGTGGTGTTGATGATGGTTCCTGAGCACGGCGCCTCGTTGCGCAGTGACAAGTACCAAATATCGGGCATGCGCGAAATACCCAGCCCGAACATTACTTTGGTGCCAGCTGCCATTAAATTGATTGGGCTGAAAAAGACGGCAGACACGCTGCCGATCGTCATCAAGGAGCCTGTCAGTTTCTTTGGCCTTTACACCCTACTGGCAGGCATGCTGCTGGATAACCCATTTGCACCCAACGCACCTGCATTTGCAACACGATTACAACATCTGGAAAAAACAAAATTTGTTTCTGAAAACGACGATGTGGTGGTGTTGCGTGACAACGCCGGACGCTACATGATGAAATCCAGCAACGGCGCATGGGTTCCTTATCAATAATTATGGCTCTAGCCCTTATATCATATGCGCAAGCAGCTATAAATTAAATAGCATAATCAATGCTGATGGGCGCGTGGTCTGAAAACTTCTCGCCCTTGTAAATCGACGCACTGCGTGCTTGCGCGGCCCATGCCGGCGTGGCCAGATGGTAATCCAGCCGCCAGCCCACATTCTTGGCATAAGCCTGCCCGCGGTTGCTCCACCAGGTGTAGGCTTCGTCCGTGGTGGCGGGGTGCAGCTGGCGATAGACATCCACCAGGCCGCCATCACTGAGCAACTTGGTCATCCAGGCGCGCTCCTCAGGTAAAAACCCCGAGTTCTTCTGGTTGCTTTTCCAGTTCTTCAGGTCAATCGCCTGATGCGCAATGTTCATATCGCCGCACAACACAAACTCGCGCTCTTCTCGCAGTTGCTGCAAGTGTGGGTAAATTTCTTCCAGAAACTTGAATTTGGCTTGCTGTCGCTCTCCGCCCGAAGAGCCACTGGGAAAGTAACAACTGATGATCGAGCGTTTGACTTGGCCCGAGTCAAAACGCAACTCCACATACCGCCCTTCCGCGTCAAACTCAGCATGGCCAAACCCGACCCTGACATCGGTGGGCTCCTCGCGGGTGTACACACCGACGCCTGCATAGCCCTTTTTTTGTGCAAAATGAAAGTAACCATTCAAGTCTGCCAACCGCTCAAAGCGACCCAACACATCATCCGCCTGCGCTCTGACTTCTTGCACACAAATACAATCGGTCGCTGTTTGGCTCACCCAAGCCTGCAGGCCTTTGCTACTCGCCGAGCGAATACCATTGAGATTAAGACTGGTTAACTTGAACAAGGACTTCCCCATGACAGAGCGTAGTGAACCGCAGACCGAAAACGCCTCGCGCCAAGACGCTTTGGCGCAGGATTTTGTTCAGTTTGCGGTGGATTGTGGTGTGCTGCGCTTTGGCGAATTCAAAACCAAAGCGGGGCGCTTGAGCCCCTATTTTTTCAATGCCGGCTTGTTTGACGATGGTGCCAAACTTGGCCGATTGGCACAATTTTATGCGCAGCGCCTGCTCGCCAGCGGCATTGAATTTGACATGATTTTTGGTCCGGCCTACAAAGGCATACCGCTTGGCGCCGCGCTGGCGGTGGAATTGGCGCGGCTCGGCCGCAACGTGCCTTTTGCCTACAACCGCAAGGAGGCCAAAGACCATGGCGAAGGCGGCACGCTGGTGGGGGCGCCGCTCAAAGGGCGCGTGCTGATCGTCGACGATGTGATGTCGGCCGGCACTGCAGCACGCGAATCCATTGCCCTCATACAGGCCGCTGGGGCCGTCGCCCACGCTGTCGTGATTGCACTAGACCGGCAGGAAAAAGCCACCGAGGCGGGCCAGGATGTGACCCACAGCGCGGTGCAATATGTGCAGCAGCAATTGGGGCTGCAGGTGTGTGCCATTGCCCGGCTTGATGACCTGATGCTGTACCTGGAACAACACAGCGTGGCAGGTTTGACCGATGCACGGCAGCGGGTACGCGCCTACCGCGACCGCTACGGCGTGAGCGTCGCGGCTTCAGGCCAATGACACCACGGTGTGTCGCATGGCAGGTGCTGGCCATGGTGCTGCTGGCAACCTCAGGCACGCCACTTGCCGCACAAACCACCCCACCCGCGCCAGAAATCTACACCTGCACCGATGCCAGGGGCCGCACGCTTACCTCCGACCGAAAAATTCCTGAATGCAATGACCGGGAGCAAAAAATCCTCAACCCCAGCGGCACCCTCAAAGGCGTTTTAAAACCCGCCTTGAGCGCACTGGGGCTCAGTGAGCTCGACGCCAAAAACAAGGCCGCACAGCAAGCGCGTGCCCGCCTTGACGAAGAACAAAGACGCGACCGCGCCCTGCTGATCCGCTACCCGGATCAAGCCCTGCATCACAAGGCCCGAGGCGATGCCATCAAGCAGATTCAAGCGGTGAAACCGGCGGCCCTCAAGCGCGTGGCCGACTTGCAAAGTGAGCGCAGCAAACTGCTTGATGAAATGGCGTTTTACACCAAAGACCCCGGCAAGGCGCCGTTAAAACTCCGCCAGCAAATCGACTCGGTCACGCAGGCACTGGCGGCGCAAGACCGCTTCGTGACCGAAAAGGACGCCGAAATTGCCCGCATCCATGCCCGTTTTGACGAAGAGTTGCTGCGTCTGCAGCCGCTGTGGCGCCTGAGTGAGGCACCCCGCGCCGAGTGACCTCACGCCCGGGAACTACGCCAGTTTGTGCCGCAACACCTCATTGACTTGCTGCGGGTTGGCCTTGCCCTGACTGCCCTTCATGATCTGCCCGACCAGCGCGTTGAGTGCTTTGGCGTTGCCTGCGCGGTACTCCTCCACGTTTTTCGGGTTGGCGGCCAACACGGCGTCGACAATTTTCTCCAGTGCGCCGGTGTCGTTCATCTGCTTGAGGCCCTTGGCGTCGATGATGGCATCCACCGCGCCCTCAGGTGCGGCCCACAACACGTCCATCACCTGGCGCGCGGCGTTGTTGGAGATCGTGCCGTCTTGAATACGGCTGATCAACTGCGCCAATTGCACCGACGACACCGGGCAGTTGCTGATGTCTGCCTCGGCCGCATTAAGCCTGCGTGAGATTTCACCCATGATCCAGTTACCGACCAGCTTGGGTTGACCGCAGGTTTTGGCCGCTGCTTCAAAATAGCTAGCAATATCCCGACTCTGGGTAAGGGCTGCAGCATCGTAGTCCGATAAACCATACGCTGCAGCAAAGCGCCCGGCCATCACGCGTGGCAACTCGGTCATGCCAAGGCGAACGCGTTCCACCCAGTCTGCGCCCACCACCAAGGGTGGCAAATCCGGGTCAGGGAAATAGCGGTAGTCGGCGGCGTCTTCCTTGCTGCGCATGGCACGGGTTTCGCCGGTGTCGGCGTTGAACAATACGGTGGCTTGCTGGATGGCGCGGCCATCTTCAAGTTCTTCAATTTGCCAACGAATTTCATAGTCGATGGCCTGCTGCATGAACTTGAAACTGTTGAGGTTTTTGATCTCGCGGCGCGTACCCAGAGGCTCACCGGGCTTGCGCACCGACACATTAGCATCGCAGCGGAACGAGCCTTCTTGCATGTTGCCGTCACAAATCCCGATCCAGGTGACAATTTTGTGAAGCTCCTTGGCGTAGGCCACGGCCTCGCTGCTTGCGCGCATGTCGGGCTCGGTGACAATTTCCAGCAAGGGCGTGCCAGCGCGGTTCAGGTCAATGCCGGTCTGGCCAATAAAGTCTTCGTGCAGCGATTTGCCGGCGTCTTCTTCCAGGTGCGCGCGCACCAGCCGCACCGATTTTTTCTCGTCGCCGAGGTAAAACTCAACCGAGCCGCCCTGCACGACTGGAATCTCAAACTGGCTGATCTGGTAGCCCTTGGGCAAGTCCGGATAAAAATAATTTTTGCGGGCAAACACACTGCGCGGCGCAATGGTGCTGCCCACAGCCAGACCGAATTCAATGGCGCGCTCGACCGCACCTTTGTTCATCACCGGCAAGGTGCCCGGCAAAGCCAGGTCCACGGCGCAGGCCTGGGTGTTGGGCTCGGCCCCAAACACGGTGGCGGCGCGGCTGAATATTTTGGATTGGGTGGACAACTGGGCGTGGGTCTCGAAACCAATCACCACCTCATAACCCATCACCAGCAAGGATTTTTCAGCTGGTTTTTTTTCCTGGACGCTTGCATTCATGTTCATACTCCTTGCGGCTTGGCAGCGTGCCAATCGGTGGCTTGCTGGAAGCGGTGGGCCACGTTCAATAAGCGGGCTTCCTGCAGGTAGTTGCCAATCAGCTGCAAACCCACCGGCATGTGCCCGGCGCCAAATCCCACCGGCACGCTCATGCCAGGCAGGCCCGCCAACGAGGCCGGCAAGGTGAAGATATCAGCCAGGTAATCCGCAAGCGGGTCACTGTGCCCGCCCAGCTTCCAGGCCACCGTGGGCGCCACCGGCCCAGCGATCACATCACACAGCTTGAAGGCCTGCTGGAAATCGTCCGCAATCATGCGGCGGATTTTTTGCGCCTGCAGGTAATACGCGTCGTAATAACCGTGACTCAATACGTAGGTGCCGATCATGATGCGGCGCTTGACCTCATCACCAAACCCCTGAGCGCGGGTCTGCAGGTACATGTCATTCAGGTCGGTGTATTGATCGGCCCTGAAACCGAACTTGACGCCGTCAAAGCGGCTCAGGTTGCTGGACGCTTCTGCAGGCGCAATGATGTAGTAAACCGGAATCGACAGCTCGGTGCGTGGCAGCGAAATCGCCACCAGTTTGGCGCCCAGTGTCTCAAATTCCTTCAGGGCGGCATCCACCGCAGCGCGCACATCGGGCGCCAGGCCTTCGCCAAAAAACTCGGCGGGAATGCCAATGCGCAGGCCAGCCAGATCGGCATTGAGCGTACGTGTGAAATCTTCGGCAGGCACATCCAGCGAGGTCGAATCGCGGTCCGGGTCCGGGCCACAGATGGCGCTGAGCAGAATGGCGCAGTCTTCTGCCGTGCGTGCGATCGGACCAGCCTGATCCAGGCTGGACGCAAACGCCACCATGCCGTAACGCGAGGCGCGGCCATACGTGGGCTTCATGCCGGTCACGCCGCAAAAAGAGGCGGGCTGGCGAATCGAGCCGCCGGTGTCGGTACCGGTGGCGGCCGGCGTGAGCCGTGCCGCCACGGCGGCGGCGCTGCCGCCCGAAGAACCACCTGGCGTGCACGTGGTGTCCCAAGGGTTCTTGACCGGGCCGTAGGCCGAGTTTTCGTTGGCTGAACCCATGGCAAATTCATCGCAGTTGAGCTTGCCCAAAGTCACCATGCCGGCCCCCGCGCTGCCGCCCGGCTCACCAACCCCAAGCCGCGCCACCACGGTGGCGTCAAACGGCGACTGGTAGCCCTTGAGCATTCGGGAGCCCGCCGTTGTCGCGAAATCACGGGTGACAAAAATGTCCTTGTGCGCCAGCGGAACACCTTCCAGCGCACCGGCTGTGCCTGCGGCCAGCCGTGCATCTGCAGCGCGCGCTTGTGCCAGCGTGGCGTCTGGCTGAATATCCAGAAAGGCACCAAGGTCGGCATGCGATGCAGCACGGGCCAAAAAATGCTGGGAGGCTTCCACTGCGGAGACTTTGCGCTCGCGCAGCAGCGTGGCCAATTGCGCCACCGTCAGGTCATGCAGATCAGTAGAAATTTGCGTCATGATGGGTTGTCCGTGCTTGTTATTCAATCACCCGGGGCACTAAAAACAGACCGTTTTCAAGCGCTGGCGCGTTGCGCTGGTTGGCTTCGCGCTGGTCGGGCTCCCTGACGACATCGTCGCGCAGGCGCAAGCCCACATCGCCCATGATCTCCACCGGGTGCGCCAGCGGGATGATGCCGGTGGTGTCCACGGCACGCATTTTTTCGACAATGCCAAAAAAATCATTCAGTTGCGCGCACAAACGCGCCCGCTCTTGCGGGGCCAGCCCGAGGCGGGCCAAATGCGCCAGGCGGTCAATATCAGCAGTGGAAAGTGACATGGGTTTTCAATCGAAACAGGATGTGAACACGAGATAAATACAGGGCCAAGGCACAGCCACTCAAGCCGTTGTGCACAGGCGATGCGGTATTATCCTGCCTTTGAGCGGTGACCTGCGCCAGCACGGTTTTTCGCCAAAACCCCACCCTTTTGACCACATTACCGGGCGACATGCGAGCCGAAGCGCTCCTGTGCCCATGAGGATTTTTTCATGTTCGGAACCTTCCGTCAGTATTTTTCGACTGACCTCGCCATTGACCTTGGCACTGCCAACACCCTGATTTACGTACGCGACAAAGGCATTGTGCTCGACGAGCCCTCGGTGGTGGCGATTCGCCACGAAGGCGGCCCACATGGAAAAAAAATCATCCAGGCCGTCGGCAAAGAGGCCAAAGCCATGCTCGGCAAGGTGCCGGGCAACATTGAAGCGATTCGCCCGATGAAAGACGGCGTGATTGCCGACTTCACCGTCACTGAGCAAATGCTCAAGCAGTTCATCAAGATGGTGCATCCGCGCTCCATCTTTCGCCCCAGCCCACGCATCATCATTTGTGTCCCTTGCGGCTCGACCCAGGTTGAGCGCCGCGCCATTCGCGAGTCGGCACTGGGCGCCGGGGCCAGCGATGTCTACCTGATTGAAGAACCCATGGCAGCTGCCATTGGTGCGGGTTTGCCGGTGTCTGAGGCACAAGGCTCGATGGTGGTCGACATTGGCGGCGGCACCACCGAGGTGGGCGTGATCTCGCTCGGCGGCATGGTCTACAAAGGCAGTGTGCGCGTGGGTGGCGACCGTTTCGATGAGGCCATCATCAACTACATCCGCCGCAACTACGGCATGCTGATTGGCGAGCCCACGGCTGAGGCCATCAAAAAGAACATTGGCTCGGCGTTTCCGGGCAGCGAAGTGCGCGAAATGGAAGTGCGCGGGCGCAACCTGTCGGAAGGCGTGCCGCGCAGCTTCACCATCTCCAGCAACGAAATCCTTGAAGCCCTAACCGACCCGATCAACAACATCGTCTCGGCTGTAAAAAACGCGCTGGAGCAAACCCCCCCTGAGTTGGGCGCTGACATTGCCGACCGCGGCATGATGCTCACTGGCGGTGGTGCCCTGCTGCGTGACCTGGACCGTCTGCTGGCCGAAGAAACCGGCCTGCCGGTGCTGGTGGCCGAAGACCCGCTGACCTGTGTGGTGCGTGGCTGCGGCATGGCGCTGGAACAAATGGAACGTCTGGGCTCCATTTTTACCAGCGAATAAGCGGCGCTGTAAGCAACGGAATAAGCAACGCAACAAGCAACGGAGTCGGCGATGCCACTTGGTACGCTGGACGGCACACCGCCACCCTTTTTCAGGCAAGGCCCGTCGGCGCTGTCGAAACTGCTTTTTTTCAGCACCCTGGCCGTGTTGCTGATGGTGGCAGACGCGCGCTTTCACGTGACCCAACCGCTACGCAGCGTGCTGGCGGCGATGTTGTACCCGGTGCAATGGGTGGCCATGCGGCCGGTGGTTTGGGCACAAGGTGGCAGCCAGTATTTTGAGACCTTGGGCACCTCCCAGAGCAAAGAAGCGGCAGCGCAGTACCAATTGGGTTTGCAGTCGCAACGCGCCTTGCAGGTAGAACACCTGATGCTTGAAAACACCCGCCTGCGCGCCCTGCTGGCGATGCGTGAACGCATCAACACCCCGGCACTGGCGGCGCAAGTGTTGTACGACGCGGCCGACCCCTACACCCGCAAAGTGATCATCGACAAGGGCGCGCTGGCCGCAGTGCAGCCCGGTGCACCGGTGCTCGATGAGACCGGTATTTTGGGGCAAGTCACCCGGGTCTATCCGCTGGTGAGTGAAGTCACGCTGATCACCGACCGCAACCAGGCCGTTCCGGTGCTCAACGTGCGCACCGGGGTGCGCGCGCTGGCTTTTGGCGACTCGGCATCGCGCAGCGGCACACTTGAACTGCGCTTCATCGACGCCAATGTCGACATGGTCGCCGGTGACCTGCTCACCACCAGCGGTGTCGACGGCATCTACCCACCGGGCTTGCCGGTGGCACGGGTGCTCAAGATTGAGCGCCGCAGCGACTCGGCGTTTGCCCGCATCACCTGCGCGCCGGTGGCCGGCGTGGCCAGCAGCCAGCACGTGCTGGTGCTGCACCCGCTGGCCGGGCAAATTCAGGCGCGTCCGGCACCGGTTGCCCCACTGACCAGGAAAGGCGCCAAACCATGATCATGCCGCGTGGCCCGCAATTGCTGCTGCCCGCCAGCCCCCTGTTCATCTGGAGCAGCCTGCTGGTGGCGTTGGCGCTCAATATGCTGCTCAACATGGGGCCGCTGGGGCGCGCCGCCTGGCAACCCGATGTGCTGGCGCTGGTGCTGGTGTTCTGGACCATTCGCCAATCGGTGCGGATTGGTGTGGGCACGGCGTTCATGCTGGGCCTGGCCATGGATGTGCACCAAAGCGCCCTACTGGGCCAGCATGCGCTGGCGTACACCGCCCTGAGTTTCCTGGCCATTGCCATGCAGCGCCGCCTGCTGTGGTTCAGCATGAGCGCACAAACCGCGCAGGTATTGCCCCTGTTCATTGCGGCGCACGCCCTGGCCCTGATGGTGCGCATGCTCTCCGGCGGCGACGCACCGGGCTGGTCCATGCTGCTGGCGCCTTTTCTTGAAGCCTTGTTGTGGCCGGTGGTGAGCGTGTTTCTGCTGCTGCCACAAAAGCGCGCGCCTGATCCCGATGCCAACCGCCCCCTGTGAACAGCGTGGCACCTGAGGCCTTGTCACCGTGACGGTCATTCGCAACGTTCAGCTTGAGTTGGCGCGCTTCAGAATGCGTGTGCTGGTGGCCAGCCTGGTGGTCCTGCTGTGTTTTGGACTGGTGGCAGCACGGCTGGTGTACCTGCAAGTGGTACGCCATGACGATTTGCGCGCGCAGGCCGAAAACAACCGCACCGCCATCGTGCCCATCGTGCCCAACCGAGGCTTGATTCTGGACCGCAACGGCATTGTGCTGGCGAGCAATTACTCGGCCTACACGCTTGAGATTACGCCCTCCAAAGTACCCGACCTGGAGCACACCATCGACGCGCTGGCGCAGCTTCTGGAGATCACCCCGCGTGACCGCAAGCGCTTTAAAAAGCTGCGCGAAGAGGGCAAAAGTTTCGAGTCTTTGCCGCTGCGCAGCCGCTTGAGTGATGAAGAAGTGGCCCGTTTTGCGGCCCAGCGTTACCGCTTTCCGGGGGTCGACATCAAGGCCCGCTTGTTTCGCAACTACCCTTATGGCGAGCTCGCCAGCCATGTGATTGGCTACATCGGGCGCATCAACGTGTCCGAGAAAGAAAAGCTCGACGACTCCGACGACGCCCCCAATTACCGTGGCACCGAGTACATTGGCAAGCTCGGCGTGGAACAAAGTTACGAGTCGCAACTGCACGGCATCACCGGCGTGGACTCGATGGAAACCTCGGCCGGTGGCCGCGCCACCCGGCGCTTGGCCAGTCTGCCGTCCAAACCCGGCCACACCGTCAAGCTGTCGATTGACATCAAGCTGCAAAAGCTCATCGAGGACATGTTTGGCGAGCGCCGTGGCGCGCTGGTGGCGCTTGACCCGAAAACCGGCGAGGTGCTGGCGTTCGTCAGCAAGCCCACCTTTGACCCCAATTTGTTTGTCGAAGGCATTGACCAGGAAAGCTGGGCCGGGCTCAACGAGTCAATCGACAAACCGCTGCTCAACCGCGCCCTGCGCGGCACTTACCCGGCCGGCTCCACCTACAAGCCCTTCATGGCGCTGGCGGCGTTGAGCACCGGCAAGCGCTCGGCCAGCACACAGATCAACGACCCCGGGTTTTTCATGTTCGGCGGCCACCGCTTTGGCAGCCCTGAAAATGAGAAGGGCGGCATCATGGACATGCACCGCTCCATTGTCGAGTCCAGCAACGCCTACTACTACTCACTGGCCAACGAGCTGGGCGTGGATGCCATCCACGACTTCATGAAACCCCTCGGGTTTGGCCAGATCACCGGCATCGACATCCACGGCGAGGTGCGCGGCGTGTTGCCCAGCACCGAATGGAAACGCAACTATTACAAAAAACGGCGCCCCGAGCAGCAGCGCTGGTACGCAGGTGAGACCATCTCGCTGGGCATTGGCCAGGGCTACAACAGCTTCACCATGCTGCAGCTGGCCCAGGCCACGGCCATCGTGGCCAGCAACGGCATCAAACACAAGCCGCAGCTGGTCATCGCCACCCAGGATGCCAGCGCATCCACCAGCGTCCCTGTGGCCGCTGAGCCGCCGGTCAACCTCGGCCTGCGGCCGGAGCACATCGAGGTCATTCGCCGCGCCATGGTGGGGGTGACGCAGGATGGCACCTCAAGGCGGGTGTTTGCGGGTGCACCTTACCTCAGCGGCGGCAAAACCGGTACGGCTCAGGCCGTGTCCTTGGGCAAAAACGAGCGCTACAACGCCGCCCGCATGGAAGAGCGCCAGCGTGACCACTCGCTCTACATCGCCTTTGCCCCGGCGGACGACCCCAAGATTGCGCTGGCCGTGATTGTGGAAAACGCCGGCTTTGGCTCGACCTCGGCAGCCCCCATTGCCCGGCGCACGTTTGACTACTTATTGCTGGGCCAATACCCCAACGACGAAGACCTGGCGCTGGTGCGCAAGGGGCAAGCCACGGCACCCATGGGCAAGCCGCGACTGGTCTCGGAATTGGCCTGGCCGCCGGGGTCAGCGGCATCTGAGGCATCTGCGGCACTGGCTGCGGCTTCAGCACCCGGTGCACCGGCCTCTTCTGCCGCTTCTGCGCCACCGGCCCCTTCTGTGTCATCTGCCGCGCGCTAGCCGCGCACTTGGGCGGTGGGCTGACTCAGGCGCAGGTGACGCGAGCGCGGCCGGTTTGTTTGGATTGGTACAGCGCCGCGTCCGAGCGGGCCCTCAGGGTTTGCGCACCATCGCCTGCCTGCAGGGTGGCAACGCCGCCAGAGACCGTCACCGTCAGCACCACAGCCTTGGCGTGCCGGTCGCGAATTTTCATGCTGCGGGTGCGGACCAGCTCACCTGGCGAAAGCGTCGTAACTGGTCTTCAGAATCAGCGCACTGACGACCAAAAGAAACACCCCACGCACAAAACCGGTGCCATGTTTGAGGGCCAGGCGCGTGCCCAGAAAACTGCCCAACACATTGGCCAGCGCCATGGCCAGCACAAAATGCCACCAGATGTGACCCTTGGCGACAAACAGCGCCAGCGCCGAGATGTTGGTGGCGGTGTTGACCAGCTTGGCCGAGGCCGAGGCGCTCAGAAAGTCATACCCCAGCAGGCGCACAAACAAAAACACCAGAAAGCTGCCGGTGCCCGGCCCGAAAAACCCATCGTAAAAGCCGATCACGGCGCCAATACTGGCGGCAATCAGTTGCTCTTGCCCGCCCGAATAATGCGGCGTGTGGGTGCGCCCAAGGTCTTTTTTGACCAGGGTATAGAGCAACACCAGCAGCAGCACGAAGGGCAGCGCCTTGCGCAAAAACTCGGGCGACACCACGGTGACCAACCAGGCCCCGGCAAAAGAGGCCAGCAACCCCGCTCCCGCAGCCGGCAGCAGGGCGGCCCAGCGCAGCTTCACCTTTTGGCTGTATTGCCAGGTGGCAAAACCGGTGCCCCACACCGAAGCCCCTTTGTTGGTGCCAAACAGCGTGGCCGGGTGTGCGTTGGGAAACGTGGCAAACAAGGCGGGCACCAAAATCAGCCCGCCGCCACCCACAATCGAATCCACAAACCCGGCCAACAGGGAGGCAAGGGACACAATGAGCAATTCCATGGTGTTATTGTCGCATCGCCCGAGCACCCGAATGCTATATAAAAAATAGCTGCTTGCGCTTTATCTACAAGGGCTAGAGGCCAATTTGGCTTATAAATTGAAAAAGGCACCGGGTAAGCGGTGCCTTTTCTGTTTTTATTGTCTGACCCCTGCGGGTCGCAGTCTCCTGGGGCCTCTCATCTTGAACAAAGCCAAGCTTCGCAAGTGATGGCCTTAATGTAGACGCCAAATCGGTGCACCGCCATCCGGAATTACCCTGTGTACGGGTTCCCAATTGATGCACAGGCCCCCGAAGGTGGCGCGCAAGCGGCGCCAGCGGCAATGCCGTTACGATGCTGGCCTGAAGATTGCCATGCCTGAAGCCCCCCCTACCCTCACCCTGCAAACCACCCCGGCTGGCCGCTGCGCCGTGCTGGGCGGCAGCTGGAGCGCGGCGCGTTTGGCAGAACCTGACGCCTGGCTGCGCATCAGCCAGGCGCTGGCCGGTCTGCAAACAAGCGCCAGAGATGGCCACGACCTGCGCTCTGGCCGTGACAACGCTGCGGCCCGCACCATGGCAGTTGTCCTCAGCTGGGACCTGCGCGCCCTCACCCGGCTAGACCACACCGGGGCGCAACTGCTGTGGAACACCTGGCAGCGCCAGTGGCCGGCCGATGCGCAAGTCACCGACGGTCAGCGCGTCATGCTGGAGCGGGTGGCGCGCTTTACCGTCGCCGACGGCAAAGCGGCGCGCACCTCTTTGTGGCAACTGTTTTTAAAACTGGGCACCAACCTGTGGCTGCTGTGGGACCACGTGGTGGGTGTGCTCACGCTGGCGGGCCAGCTGCTGCTGGATCTGGCGGCGTTGGTGCGTGCGCCCAGGCGCGGCCCGTGGCGTGATGTGTCGGGCCACCTTTACCGCATTGGCGCCACCGCGCTCCCGGTGACGGCGCTGGTGGGTTTCATGATTGGCATTGTGCTGGCCTACCTGATGTCGCGCCAGTTGCGCCAGTTTGGCGCCGACAGCTTCATTGTTGACATTCTGGGCATTGCCATCATCCGCGAGCTCGGGCCGATGCTGGCCGCCATTCTGATTGCCGGGCGCTCCGGCTCGGCCATTACCGCGCAAATTGGCGTGATGCGCGTCACCGAAGAACTCGACGCCATGCGTGTCATGGGCATTGCCAAAGGTTACCGGCTGGTGCTGCCACGTGCCATGGCCTTGGCCCTGGCCATGCCGCTGATCAGCGTCTGGACCACGCTGGCGGCCTTGCTGGGCGGGATGCTGGCGGCCGACGCCGTGCTGGGCGTGACCCCGGCTTACTTTTTAGCCGCCTTGCCGGATGCGGTGGAGATTGGCAACCTGTGGCTGGCGGTGGGCAAGTCGGTGCTGTTCGGGCTGCTGATTGCGCTGATTGGCTGCCACTACGGCCTGCGCGTGAAACCCAACACCGAGAGCCTGGGCCGCGGCACCACGGCCTCGGTGGTGACCAGCATCACCGTGGTGCTGCTGGTGGATGCGGCCTGCGCAGTGATGTTCAAGAATGTGGGCATGTGAGATGAGCACCCCCGTGGTCGAGATTGACAAGCTCTGGTCGGTGTTTCACAACGCCGGAGTCGACGCCGTGGTGCACCAGGACTTGAGCCTGCGCATTGAAGCCGGCGAGCTGCTGTCAATTGTGGGCGGCTCAGGGTCAGGCAAAACCGTGTTGCTGCGCCAGATTCTGGGGCTGGCCAAGCCGGCCCGGGGCAAAGTCACGGTCTTGGGTGAATCGGCTGAGCACATGGGCCGCGAAGGCGCCGCCAGTCGGGTTGGCATGCTGTTTCAGCACGGCGCGCTGTTCTCGGCTTTCAGTGTGCTCGACAACATTGCCTTTGCCCTGCGCGAGTTGGGCACCTTGCCGAAAGACCTGGTTCATGACGCCGCCATGGTCAAGCTGCGCATGGTCGGGCTCGACGCCTCGGCGGCGCACAAAATGCCGGCCGATTTGTCGGGCGGCATGACCAAACGCGCCGCGCTGGCCCGCGCCCTGATCATGGACCCGCCGCTGCTGCTGCTCGACGAACCCACCGCCGGCCTGGACCCCGGCAGCGCCGACGAGTTTTGCGCCCTGCTCAAATCCCTGCACCAGGAGCTGGGCCTGACGGTGGTGATGGTCACCCATGACCTCGACACGCTGCTGGCGCTGTCGACCCGCATTGCCGTGGTGGCCGACAAACACATCGTCGCCGTTGGCACCGCCGCGCATGTGATGGCGCAACCGCACCCGTTCATCAAAGAATATTTTCTGGGCGAGCGCGGCCGCCGCGCCAGCGCCCTGTTGCCACCCGAGCCCCCCACCAATAAATGACGCCCCATGGAAAACAAATCCCACGCGCTGGCCGCCGGCCTCTTTGTGCTGCTGCTCACCGCCATTCTGGCCAGCCTGGCCGTGTGGCTGACGCGTGACACCCGCGCGCTCAAGGTCTACGAGCTGGCGGGCGCGGTCAATGTCAGCGGCTTGCAGCCCCAAGCCAGCGTGCGGTTTCAGGGCGTGCCAATTGGCAAAGTCACTGCCATCGGCCTTGACCCCCAAGTGCGCGGGCAGGTGCGGGTCAGCATCGCGGTGGACGACACGGCGCCGGTCAACACCAGCACCTTCGCCACGCTGGGCTACCAGGGCGTCACCGGGCTGGCCTTCATTGCGCTCGACGACGTCGCACCCGTGGCGGGCGCAGCGGCGGCCACGCCCGCACCCCTGCCACCCCACAGCCGCATGCGGCTCAAGCCCAGCCTGTTGACCAAGCTGAGCGACCGCGGCGAGCAGCTGCTGGACCAGCTGACGCAATCGAGCGAGCGCGTCAACCAGCTGCTGTCCGACAAGAACCAGCAAACGCTGATGAACGCCGTGACCCAGATTGGCCAGGCCGCCGATGAACTCAAACAGCTCACCGCGCAAACCCGCAGCACCTTGCCCACCCTGTTGACCTCAAGCCAGGACGCGCTCAACGTGGTCAAGCTCACGTCCAAACGGGTTGGCGACAGCGCCGATGAAGCCAAAGCCTCGGCGCGCGCCTTCCGGCTGGTGACCGAGCGCGCATCCGCCCCCGGCGGCACGCTCGACCAACTTGACCAAGGTGCCGACATGCTGGTGGCCACCGGCCAGACCCTGCGCATCAACACCCTGCCGCGCGTCAACCAGGCGGTGCAGGACGCTGCCCGCACCACCCGCCAGCTGGGCGAGTTGACCCAAACCCTGACCGACAACCCGCAAGCCCTGCTGCTTGGCAAACCCAGCATCGCCCCCGGCCCGGGTGAACCCGGCTTTGTGCCACCCACCGAATAGATTACTATGAAATCAATAGCTGCTTGCGCTTATTCCATATGGGCTAGAGGCCTATTTATTATATATTTATCAGTTTTGACCGGCTGCACCCTGCCGCGCCCCGCCAACACCCCGGTGGTGTACGACTTTGGCCCCGGCGCCTTGCACACGCTGCCCAGCACGCGGGCTGCCCCGCTGCCCCCGCTTGAGTTCAGCACACCGCAAACCAGCAGCGCGCTCAACAGCACCGCCGTGCTTTACCGCCTGGGCTACGCCGACGCCCAACAGCTCAAGCCCTACACGCTGGCGCGCTGGAGCATGCCCCCCGCACAACTGATCGGTCAGCGCGTGCGCGCGCAACTTGGCCTGCACCGCGCCATCGTGTCGCCGGGCGACATCACACCGCCCCGACCCGCCCGCCTGGTGGCAGCAAAACCAGCCTCTGAGCTGACAAGCACGTCAACAGGCGCGGCCAAAGCGGCGAACGCTGCCGCTGCGGGTCTTGCCGCCACACCGCCCAACGTAGCGCAACCGCTGCTGAACCTGCACCTGGAGCTGGAAGAATTCAGCCAACTGTTTGAAACCCCAGACAAAAGCAGCGGCGTGCTGCGCCTGCGCGCCACCGTGACACAGCGCGGCATGGCCGGTGAAAGTCTGCTGGCCCAGCGCAGCGTCATCGTGCAACAAACCGCCCCCACGCCGGATGCCAGCGGCGGCGTCAAGGCGCTGACCGCCGCCACCGATTTGGCGATTCAAGAAATTGAAGTCTGGCTGGGGCAGCTGGCGCTTGCCGTGAAAGCCCCATGACCCCGCAAGACGCCATCGTCAAATAGTGCCCCGGTGGCCCCGCGTTTGACGGTTTCGCGCAGGGTGCACGCTCTGAACCCGGGGCGCGGGCGGTGCGGACACCGGTGCCTCATACGCTTCGCTTTTTGAAATCGGCCCCGACATCCGCACCACCCACACCCCTGAACAATGTTCGCAAGTCGACCCATGTTGAGGACGGCATGGGATCGGCTCAGGTGTCCAAGCAAACCGCTGGTCGCCACAAGGCGCTAGCAGAAACGGGGTCGGATCCCGATTTTGCAAAGCAAAACTCGGGCTCTGACCCCATTTCTGCGGGTTCTCCGTGCGGGTTCTCCGTGCGGGCTCTCCATGATCCGCGCGAAGATTTATGAATAAAATCACCCTCTGGCCCTTATGAAATAAGCGCAATCAGCTATCAAAATAATATCAAAGTCGGCAACTTAAACCAGCCGCGTCAAGGCGGGGTTGGCTCGGATGTCGGGGGCGATTTCAAAAAGCGAAGCGTATGCGCCCCCGGCGTCAGAGCCAACCCTGCCGGGTTCAGCGCGGGGAGCCCCAGTGACGGCTGCCTGACTCGGCTATTTGCCCATCAGGTTCACAGCCCAGGTGCCTGCACCGGCACGGTCCGTAAGAAAACCCGGCATGGCCGGAGATTCGCCCAGCACCTTAAGGTGATTTCTAAGAATAAATATGCCCAGATGACGTAGGATTTTTTGTTCAGCTGCTAGGCGTAAAAATGGGCGTATAGCGAGCTGTACAAACGTTTTTGCAACGCAGCAGATGGACAAAAAGACAAGTCAGGTGGGTATATTTTTCGCAGGAAATCACCTTAAGTTTCAGTAACCCCAACATCGCGCTTGCGACTTTTCCAGAAATACGCCAGCAGCGGCTTAACGCTGATTCCGTGCACAAAGATCGACAGGGTGACCACGATCAGTGTCAGCTCGATGAGCTCCAGCGCCAGCGGCTCAGGCAGGCCGTGCTGAATGGCAAACATCAGGTAATACAGCGAGCCAATGCCGCGCACGCCAAACCAGCCCACCAAACCGCGTATGCGCCAGGTGGTGCGCGTGCCTGCCAGCCCCAGCATGGCACTGGCCGGGCGCACCACCACAAACAAGAAAAGCGCCAACGCCACCGCCCGCCAACTCCAGGAACTGGCAAACATCGTGCCACCAATCAGCAGCACCAGCATCAGTTCAGACAGGCGCTCCAGGTGCTCCTTGAAGACCAGTGAGCGCTCGCTGATGGTGGCCGCAGCTTCAAACTGCGGCGGATCAACCGCCGCGCCTGGCGCAGCCGCAACAAGCACCGCGTTGGAAGCGCCAGCCTGCCCTGCATTGGCCAACGTACTGGGCAGCGCTGCAGCCGCGTTGATGAGTTTGAGCTCGGTCTGGCGCAGCGCCACTGCGGCAGCAAAAACCGCCAGAAAGCCCCAGGCGTCTGCCAGCACGCTCACGCCGTACACCACACCGATCAAGCCCAGGCCCAGAAAGTCGTTCATCAGCTCATGCTTTGGCGGATGGCCGCGCAATTTGCGCCCCACATGGGCCAGTGCCACGCCTGCCGCCACGCCAATGGCAATGCCGGCCACGGTGGCCCACAGCACCTCGACCAGCACCCAGCGCTGGCCAAATTCACCCAGATCATGCAAGCCGAGCAGCCCCAAGCCGAGCATCACAAACGGAAAAGCGCTGCCGTCATTCATGCCGGCCTCGCAAGTCAGGGTAAAGCGAAGCTGGTCGCGGTCATCGGGATTGCGGGTTTGCACGTCGGTAGCCAGCACCGGGTCAGTGGGCGCCAGAATGGCGCCCAGCAAAATGCCCGCACCCAGGGGCAGGTCAAGCAGGTAACAGGCAAACGCGGCAATCAGCGCGACACTGGCCGCCATCGACACCGTGGCCAGCAACACCGGTGCGCGCCAGCGGGCAAAACTGAAGGGGGCCGGCATTTTGACGCCGGCTGAAAAAAGCGAGATCAGCACCACCACTTCGGTCAGGGTTTCCAGCAACGCGGATTCCTTGAGCGGATTGAAGTGAAACCAGTTGAGCACCGTCGGCCCCACCAGCAAACCCACCAGCAGGTAAACAATGGCCGGTGTGACCGGCAGGTACTTGAGCAGTGAGGCCATCATGCCGCGGGCCAGCAACAAGGCGCCCACGAGCAGAAACCATTGGGCGTTGGTCATGAATGAGGAAATAGGCGGGTGATGGGGAATGGGTGCGTCAAGTTCGCAGCTTAAACCAGTTCAGATCGGCTTGATGTGCGCCAAGCCACAGACGCAGACCCGCCTGCGCCAAACTCACCCCATCACAGCGTGCGCAAGTGCCAGCCGGAACACCCAACCATCACAGCGTTTTGCGGTGGTCAAAACCTCAAAGGGCAGCCTAGGCCTGGGCATGCTTGACGATGGTGACGGGCACCTTCGACGCATGCAGCACCGCCTGCGACACCGAACCCAGCAGCGCGGCGCGCAAACCACCCAAGCCACGCCCGCCCATGATGATGGCCTCGCAGCCATGGTGCTCGCACAGCTCGATCAGCGTGGCGGCCGGCTCACCCGAGCCAATGTCGCTCTCGCATGGCACACCCGCATCATTGAGCAGCAATTTGGCCCCTTCCAGGGCACGCGAACCAACCGCACCAGTGACGCGTTCCAGCACCTCGGCATCGGGCGCCAGCATCATTTCGTACAGATAGGTCGGTTCCTGCACCGTGGCCAGCACAAAGCTCGCCTGCAAACCGTTGCGCAACAGGTGCAAGGCATGGCGCACGGCGTCCAGCGCCGGTTCAGAGCCGTCAACAGGCAGGAGTATTTTCATGGGGCAGCTTGGCATAGTGTGGGCTCACTGTAGGCGCCGACACCTGGCGTTGCATTGATATTCATCAAACCGGGGCACGGCGCGCGCCTTCAACCCTTATTGCCGCCCAAAGCCAAAAATGTCGGGCGCCACAATGCCTTCAAGCTTGTCCACCAGCCGCAACAGCGGTTTGAGTTCACGGTAGCGAGCACAGGTGCTGCGGATGTAAGTGATGAAACGGGGCGTGTCGGCCAGGTACTGTGGTTTGCCGTCGCGCAGCGTCAGGCGGGCAAAGATGCCGGCCACTTTCAGGTGGCGCTGCAGGCCCATCCATTCCACGCCACGGTAAAACTCGCCAAAGTCTTGATCCACGGGCAGGCCGGCTTTGCGGGCTTTTTCCCAGTAGCGAACAGTCACTTCAAGGCAAAAATCTTCTTCCCAGCTCAAAAATGCGTCGCGCATCAGGCTGGCAATGTCATAGGTGATGGGGCCGTAAACGGCGTCCTGAAAGTCCAGCACGCCCAGCGGGTCCGTGGCGGACTGTCCCGCCATCAGGTTCCTGGGCATGAAGTCGCGGTGCACAAACACGCTGGGCTGCGCCAGATTGGTGGCAATGATTTGTTTGAAGGTGTTGTCCAGCGTGAAGCGCATGGCTTCATCGATCACAACCCCCTTGTGCCGGGTGATGTACCAGTCAGGAAACAATTCCAACTCGCGGCGCAACAGGGCTTCGTCATACGGCGGCAGCACGCCGGGTTTTGAGCTGAGCTGCCAGGCAATCAGTGCGTCCACCGCTTTTAAGTACAGCGGCAAATTGGCTTGCGGGTCAGCGCGGTTGATGACTTGCATCATGGTTTGCGCGCCCAAGTCGGTCAGCAGCATGAAGCCCAGGGGCTCGTCCCAGGCAATCATTTGCGGTGCGTGAATGCCCGCAGCCTGCATCAGGGCGGCCACCTTGACAAAGGGCTGGCAGCTTTCCTGGTCTGGTGGCGCGTCCATAATAATATAAGAAACTGGCCTCTGGCCCCCGTCCTCAAAGCGCGAGCAGCTATCAATCCTGAAGTAACGTCGAAAACTGGCGTCGGCCGAGGCCAAGCGCAGGCTTTCCAACTGCAGGTTTTGGCTGGGTGCAATTTGGCTTAACCAGTGGTGAAAATGGGCGGCGCGGGGGGCGTCGGTCCAGACAATGTCTGCGCGTGGTGCGGCTTGGGGGGTAGGGGCTTGGCTCATGGATAATCCATTCTACAAACCCACCCCCCCGATGCCCCTCGCCTCCTTCATGCCCGCCACCCTTCTTCACCCGTTCCCGCCCGATGCGCGTTTTAAATAAGCGTTTTTTGATCCGCGATGCATCTCTGCGGCCCACGCCGGGTGGTTTTGCATTGGCGCCGGTGTGCCTGTCGGTGGCGCTCTTGCAATCGTCTTTGGCAAGCGCCGAGCTGCTGGGCAATGACGCGCTGCGGCTGCAGTCCAGCCCCATGCTGCAAGAGCAGTTGAGTCCTGAGGTGCGCAACAGTTTGCCCACCTTTGTGTCGGGCCAACGCATCAGCGGCCAAGCGGATCAGGAAACCGTGGTCGAAGGCGAGGCCATGCTGCGCAAAGGCGACGTCGTCATCAAAGCCGACCGGCTTGAATACCACCAGCCGACCGACCTGGCCCGGGCCATTGGCCATGTGCGGATCAACCGCGCTGGCAACGTCTATGAAGGTCCGCTACTGGAGTTGCGGGTCGACACGTTTGAAGGTTTTTTCAACCAGCCCACCTACCATTTTTTACGCAACGATGCCCATGGCCAGGCCAGCCGGGTCGATTTCCTGGATGACAAGCGGGCGGTAATCCACGACGCCACCTACACCACCTGTCGGCGCCTGCCTGGCCCGAGCTGGATGCCGGACTGGATCTTGAAGGCCACCACCATCAGCCTGGACAACGAGGAAGAGGTCGGCACGGCCACTGGTGCGTTGCTGAGTTTCAAAGGTGTGCCGCTGCTGCCGGTGCCCTACATCAGTTTCCCGCTGAGTGACAGGCGCAAGTCGGGCTTGCTGCCACCCACCCTGGGGGTGGACAACGTCAATGGCATGGAAGTGTCGGTGCCCTACTACTGGAACATGGCGCCCAACCGCGACGCCACCCTCACGCCCACGCTGATGAGCAAGCGCGGGGTCAATTTAGGCACCGAATTTCGTTACCTGGAACAGAGCTACGCCGGCACGGCAAAGCTTGACTGGATGCCTGCCGACCAATTGCGTGATGCCAGCCGTTGGGGCCTGAACATCAACCACCAGGCCAGCCTCAAGAGCGCCTGGACCGACAACGGTGCGGCACTGAACCTGAGCTTGAACCGTGTCAGCGACGACGACTATTGGCGCGATTTCAGCCGCGCCACGGGTTCGCTCACGCAACGCCTGCTGGCCAACGATGCCACGCTGTCGTGGACCAATGGTGCCTGGGCCAGCCGGGTGCGCACGCTCAAATGGCAAACCCTGCAAGACATCACGGCACCCATTGTTCCGCCGTATGACCGCTTGCCGCAACTGGCCACGCGTTACACGCGCAGCAATTTGGCCGGAATGGATGTGACGCTGGACGGCGACTACACCCGCTTTCAGTCCGATGGCATACGCACCGGCCAGCCCAACGCCGAGCGCACGTTTTCGCTGCTGCAGCTCAGCCGCGTGTTTCATTCGCCCGCGGGCTACATCACGCCCAAGCTGCAGCTGCACGCCACCAACTACCGGTTTGATGCGCCGTTGAAAGACGGGGCCATGAACGCCAGCCGCGCGTTGCCTACCCTGAGTGTGGACACCGGCCTGGTGTTTGAGCGCGACACCCTCTTGTTTGACCGCGCCCTGCGCCAAACCCTGGAGCCACGCGCCTTTTATGTCAACACGCCCTACCGTGACCAAAGCCTGCTGCCAAACTACGACTCGGGGGCTATGGACTTCAGTTTGGCAACCATTTATTCGGAAAACGCGTTTGTCGGCAATGACCGAATTTCTGACAGCAACCTGCTCACCTTTGGTGTGACGTCGCGCTTTTTGGACCCCGCCACGGGCGCTGAGGCGGCCCGGGTGGGGGTGGCGCAACGCTGGCGTTTTGAGGACCAGAACGTGACCTTGTTGCCGACCGATGTGCCCGTCAATGACCGCCTCAGTGACATCTTGTTGGGCGGCGCCATCAACTGGCACCCACGCTGGAGCCTGAACAGCAACCTGCAGTTCAATCCGAAGACCGAGCAGTCGGTGCGCTCCACCCTGGGCGTGCGTTACAGCCCGGGCACCTACCGCACCCTTAATGCCGCCTACCGCTACCAGCGCGGTTTAAGTCAACAACTTGACATGAGCTGGCAATGGCCCTTGAACGACCTGTGGGGCGACCGGGGCGCCAAGCTGGCTCTGGGCCAGGGGCAAGGCGAGGGCCGCTGGTACAGCGTGGGGCGGCTCAACTACAGCATCAATGAGCGCAAGCTGGTGGACTCGGTGCTGGGCCTTGAATACGACGCAGGTTGCTGGCTTGGGCGCATGGTGTGGGAGCGTTTACAAACCAGCAGCGCAACCGCCACCCAGCGCCTGATGTTTCAGCTGGAGTTTGTCGGATTTTCCCGTTTGGGGGTGAATCCGCTCAAGTCGCTCAAAGCTAACATCCCCAATTACCAGAACTTGCGTGAGCCTGCCGCCATGCCAAGCCGTTTCAGTAACTACGATTGAGTTTTCATGATCTACCGTTTCAAACTTTTAACGCTTACGGCCTTGGCACTGACTGTAAGTATGCCCACTCAGGCGCAAGGTTTGCGCTTGGCGGCCAGTCCGCTGATCGCCGCACCCGGCAACGCAAGCGGCGTGCAGCAAGCTGACTACATTGTGGCGGTGGTCAATTCCGAGCCCATCACCAACAACGAAGTCCGTCGCGAAGTCCAGCGGGCGCTGGCTCAGTTGGCACAGCAGCACCGGCCTCAGCCCGATATTCAGGTGCTGGCGCCAGAAGTGCTGGAGAACCTGATCAACACCAAGGCCCAGCTGCAGTTGGCGCGCGACACCGGCCTACAGGTAGAAGCGTCAGCCATTGACCAGGCCGAGCAAAACATTGCTCGGGAAAACCAGCTTGAAGTGACCGAGCTGCACCGCCGCGTAGCGCGTGATGGCATGACGGTGAGCCAGTTCCGGGCGCAGTTGCACGATCAGATCTTGCTGCAACGTTTGCGTGAACGTGATGTGGTGTCTCGCATTCGGGTCACTGACTTGGAAATTGACCAATCCCTGGCGGAACAACAAGGCAGCCAGGGCCCCGGCGACGTGCAGCTCAACCTGGCGCAAATCCTGGTGGCGGTGCCCGAGGCGGCCACGCCCGTGCAGATTGACGCCCTGCGCAAGCGTGCCGAGCGCGCGCTGGTGCGGGCCCGCGCCGGCGAAGATTTCGCCACCCTGGTGCGCGAATTTTCGGATGCCACCGACCCGGCCAACGGCGGCCAGCTGGGGCTGCGCGAAGCCAGCCGCTATCCGGCATTGTTTGTGGCGGCTACCGGCCGCTTAAGCGTAGGCGATGTGGCCGAACTGGTGCGCTCGCCCGCCGGCTTTCATGTGCTCAAAGTGGTGGAGAAGCTCAGTACCGGCTCCCCCACGATGGCGGTCACCCAAAGCCGTGCCCGGCACATACTGCTGGTACCGAGTGCGCGCCTGAGCGAGTCTGGCGCACGCCAGAAACTGGCTGATTTCAAAAAACAACTGGTGACCGGCACGGCGGATTTTGCGGCTTTGGCGCGCAACAACTCGCAAGACGGCAGTGCGGCCCAAGGCGGTGATCTAGGGTGGGCCAGCCCAGGCATGTTTGTGCCCGAGTTTGAAGCGGCCATGAACCGACTGGCACCGGGCGAGGTCAGTGACCCGTTGGTGTCGCGCTTTGGTGTGCACTTGATCCAGCTGATGGAGCGCCGCAAAACCAGCTTGAGCCCGGCTGAGCAGCGCGAGGCGGTGCGCGCCATGTTGCGCGACAAAAAGCTCGACGAGGCGTTCAAAACCTGGGCGCAGGACCTGCGCGGGCGCGCCTATGTGGAATTGCGCGAGCCCCCGCTGTAGGCCATGAAACACATCCCACGCAAGCGCTTCGGCCAGCACTTCCTGGCAGACCGCAGCATCATTGATGCCATTGTGGAGGCCATTGCACCCAAACATGGGGACGCGATGGTCGAAATCGGCCCGGGCCTAGCGGCATTGACGCAGCCTTTGGTGGAACGACTGGGAGCGCTGACGGTGATTGAGCTTGACCGCGACCTGGCGCTGCGCCTGCGCAGCCACGGGCAACTGAAGGTGATTGAATCCGATGTGTTGAAAGTGGACTTTGCCCAGATTGCACAAGCCCAAGGCGTTGCCAAATTAAGAGTGGTCGGCAACTTGCCTTACAACATTTCCACGCCCATTTTGTTTCATCTGCTGACCTATGTGGATGTGATTGCCGACCAGCATTTCATGCTGCAAAAAGAGGTGATTGACCGCATGGTGGCGCGCCCGTCCACCTCTGCCTATGGCCGTTTAAGTGTCATGCTGCAGTGGCGCTACGCCATGGAAAACGTGTTAGCTGTGCCGCCTGAGAGCTTCAATCCGCCACCCCGCGTTGACAGCGCCGTGGTGCGCATGGTGCCGCATGATGACGCGGTGGCGCTGGATGTGCGCCTGCTTAGCGAGCTGGTGCAAGTGGCGTTCAGTCAGCGGCGCAAGCTGATGCGCCACACGCTTGGCGCATGGCTGCAAACAAAAAACTTTGCGGGTGAGTTTGATGTGCAGCGGCGAGCCGAAGAAGTGCCTGTGGCTGAGTATCTGGCGTTGGCATTGGCGGTTGCCAAGAGTTGACGTAAAAAAGCCCAAGACAGCATCACATCTGTCTTGGGCTTTTGAGAAACCGGGCCTTTTTTTATCAGGCCGCAGTCCAGTAGCCCGCGTTAAATGGGCTGCTCATGCGCAGTGCCTGCGGCGAAATGTCCAGCAATTTGTCGGTGGGCATTTTTTCGCCGTTCTCGGTCAGCAGCTCAATGCTGCCGGCACCATGGCCTGACGCCAGGCGCGCCGCGTCGCCCAGAACCGGGTGGGCGGTACGGGCGACTGAAAAAGAATAAAAACACCGGAACGGCACTTTGCGGTCGCCCCAGTAGTCCACCGTGTCGCGGAAGATGTCAAGCAGCTGCTCGCGGGCCTCTTTGTCAAACTTGGTGTTGGCCGGAATATGCTCCAGCACCGCAACAAAACCGGGTTGAGGGCCAGATTTATGCACCGGATCGGTCAGACTGTCGTACAAGGAGTCAAAATTTTTGCCCACGGGCACGGTCAGCATGAACTGTTGGCTGATCAAGTCAAGCACGTCTTGCTTGCTTTGTGCTTCGGCCAGGTTGGCATATAAAAAGTGGTGCCCAAGGGTTTTGGCGGCGTCCTGCAAATCAGGCACGCGAAAAGCCCTGATGGACTGCACAATATTGGGCCGGATGCCGCGCAAGGGCAATTCAGCGGCGCCGGCAGGCGTGGCAAGGATGGGGTGAGCGAGTGACATATATTTTCTTTCCTTATTGCTGGGAGCAAACATTCAAATTCAAGGCAAAATCTTGCGAAAACTCGCATAGTGGTCGGCGGTGTAGTAGCAAGCATCTGGCGTAGTGCGCTGGCCGCCACACACGATTCGCTTGACACCTCGGTGGCTTAACCCCGGCGTTGGCACCGTGTATTCCAGGTAATAACCACGTTTTTCCAAGGGCAACAGACGCTCCCGGTTACCAAACACGGTGCCGTCTTTTTCAGTCGCAAACGGCCCACCCTGATGAATCAGGGCGTAAGTTTGGACGCCTTGCCTGGGCAATTCACCCAAGCTGACGGTGGTCTGCAAATCAACTGAAGTGGGCGCCCTGGCGAACAACGCGCCGGAAATCACCACTGCGGCAACACCTAAGCCAGCAAGCACCAACTTAAGGTTTTTTAATCGAGACATCAGCACTATTTCCTGTAAAACTACGGGTTAACCCGAACATTTAAGCGCGCTAGTGTCGATGATCTGAAAGAAAAAAGCAAGCCATTGCCCAATAAATAGGCAATGGCTTCAAGGAAAAATGAAAACCAAGTGGCTGCGAACTGGTTTTTTTGAAAATTACTTGGTGGTGTTCGCGTCTGCCACGGTCAGTGCCGTCATGTTCACAATTCGGCGCACCGTGGTGCTGGCGGTCAGAATATGCACCGGCTTGGCGGCACCCAGCAGCACCGGGCCGACGGCAATATTGCCACCTGCGGCAGTCTTGAGCAGGTTGTAAGCAATGTTGGCGGCGTCGATGTTGGGCAACACCAGCAAATTTGCATCGCCATAAAGCGTGCTGTGCGGCATGAGGCGGGCTCGCGCCACACTGTCCAGCGCCACATCACCATGCATTTCACCGTCGACTTCAAGCCAGGGCGCTTGCGCCTGCAGCAGGGCCAGTGTGTCACGCATCTTAATGGCGCTGGGCTGGTTGCTGCTGCCAAAGCTCGAATGTGACAGCAGCGCGGTTTTGGGGGGAATACCAAAGCGCACCATTTCTTCAGCCGCCATGACGGTGATCTCGGCCAATTGCTCTGCCGTAGGATCGTAATTGACATGGGTGTCCACCAAAAACACCTGGCGCCCGGGCAGCATCAGCCCGTTCATGCACGCATAGGTGCTGACGCCGTCGCGCCGCCCCACCACTTGGTCAATGTATTGGAGGTGCGTGGCGGTGGAGCCCCAAGTGCCGCAAATCAGGCCATCGACGTAGCCTTTGTGCAGCATCATGCTGCCAATCAGCGTCAACCGACGGCGCATTTCGATTTTTGCCACCTGCACCGTGATGCCCTTGCGCTCGGTCATGCGGTGGTAGGTTTGCCAGAAATCGCGGTAGCGGTCATCGCGCTCGACGTTGACCACCTCGTAGTCAACGCCCTCACGCAGACGCAGGCCGAACTTGTCGATCCGCTCGGCGATGACATTCGGGCGACCAATCAACGTGGGCATGGCCAGGCTCTCATCCACCACAATTTGCGCAGCCCGCAGCACGCGCTCTTCTTCGCCCTCGGCAAAAGCCACGCGCTTTTTCAGCGCCTTCTTGGCGGCCGTGAAGATCGGCTTCATCACGGTGCCCGAAGCGTAAACAAAACTCTGCAGTTTTTCCCGGTAGGCATCCATGTCAGTGATGGGGCGCAGCGCCACGCCGCTGTCAAACGCCGCTTGTGCCACTGCAGGTGCCACCTTGATCATCAGGCGAGGGTCAAACGGTTTGGGAATCAAGTAGTCGCGGCCAAAGGCCAGGGGCTCACCTGCATAGGCCGCAGCCACTACCTCGCTTTGTTCGGCCTGGGCCAGTTCGGCAATGGCGTGTACGGCTGCCATTTCCATCTCGACCGTGATGGTCGAGGCCCCGGCATCAAGTGCGCCCCGAAAAATGTACGGAAAGCACAAGATGTTGTTGATCTGGTTCGGGTAGTCGGAGCGGCCGGTGCCAATGATGGCGTCGTCGCGCACCGCCTTGACTTCTTCCGGCGTGATCTCGGGCGTGGGGTTGGCCAGCGCAAAGATGATCGGGTTGGGGGCCATGCGTTTGACCATCTCGGGTTTCAGTACACCTCCGGCCGACAAGCCCAGAAACACGTCGGCGTTGTCAATCACGTCACCCAGTTTGCGCGCATCCGTTTTTTGTGCATACATCGACTTGTCAGGGTCCATGAGCTCCACCCGGCCCTCGTAGACCACACCAGCCAGGTCAGTGACCCAGACGTTTTCCCGCAGAACGCCCAGCTTGACCAGCAAACCGACACAGGCCAACGCAGCGGCACCGGCACCCGACGTGACAAGTTTTACGTCTTGGGGCGCTTTGCCCGCCACTTTAAGGCCATTCAAGATGGCCGCACCGACGGTGATGGCGGTGCCGTGCTGGTCGTCATGAAACACCGGTATCTTCATGCGCTCGCGCAGCTTGCGTTCCACGTAGAAGCAGTCCGGCGCCTTGATGTCTTCCAGGTTGATACCGCCAAAGGTCGGCTCCAGCGAGGCAATGATGTCCACCAGCTTATCGAGGTCGTGCTTTTCGTTGATTTCAATGTCAAACACGTCAATGCCAGCAAACTTTTTGAACAGCACCGCCTTGCCTTCCATCACCGGCTTGCCGGCCAGCGGGCCAATATCACCCAGACCGAGCACTGCTGTGCCGTTGGTGACCACCCCGACCAGATTGCCGCGGCTGGTGTATTTGTAGGCGTTGTTGGGGTCTTTGACGATTTCTTCACAGGGAATGGCCACTCCGGGAGAGTACGCCAGTGCCAGGTCATGCTGGTTAACCAGTTGTTTGGTGGCTGCAATTGAAATCTTGCCCGGCGTTGGATACTGGTGGTATTCGAGGGCGGCACGGCGCAACTCGGCGCGTTTTTCTTCGGCATCAGCCGTTGTATGGGGCATTTTGACTCCTGCTGTACTCAGCGTGACCGAACGGGCTTCCTGCCATCTGCTGTAAGTGGTATGAAATTGTAGGCTTCCCTGAAACCGCGCAATGCAGACGAGACGAGGCGTGGCAGCGTCAGACGCGTGGGCCCAAGCACTTGGAGTTCATTCATGCGACAGCGAGCACATTGCCCTTTGGCCGGACAGAAAAAATGCAGCGGCACGACAATGCCACCATGACTGCACTTGAAAATACTGCGCTTTCCATGCTCGATCTGGTGGCCGTGCGCGAGGGCGGCACGGTGGCCGATGCGCTGGCGATTGCCCTGCGCACGGCCCGCCACGCTGAATCCCTTGGTTTTACCCGCTACTGGTTGGCCGAGCACCACAACATGGCGGGTATTGCGAGTTCGGCGACTGCCGTTCTGGTGGGGTACATCGCTGGCGGCACGCAACACATCCGGGTGGGCTCGGGCGGCATCATGTTGCCCAACCATGCACCTTTGGTGGTAGCCGAGGCCTTTGGCACGCTGGCCGAGTTGTACCCCGGGCGCATTGACCTCGGGCTGGGGCGTGCACCCGGCACGGACCGGCTCACCATGCATGCCCTGCGGCGCGACCGGGTCGAGACGGAACAAGATTTCCCGCGTGACGTGGCCGAGTTGCAAGCCCTGTTGGGGCCGCCACAAGCCGGCCAGCGCATCATGGCCATGCCGGGTGCGGGCACCCAGGTGCCGATCTGGTTGCTGGGGTCGAGCCTGTTTTCTGCCCAACTGGCGGCCGAACGCGGCCTGCCCTACGCCTTTGCCGCACACTTTGCGCCGAGCCTGTTGCACCAGGCGCTTGCCTTGTACCGGCATCTGTTTCGCCCCTCAGCCACGCTGGCCAAACCTTATGTGGTGGTGGGTGTGCCCTTGATTGCGGCCCCCACCGACGCCGAAGCTGAATTCCTGGCCAGCAGCACGTACCAGCGTGTGTTGGGCATCCTGACGGGTGACCGCCAGCGCCTGCAAGCACCGGTGGCGAACTTCATGGCCCAACTGCAGCCGCAGGAACGTGCCGCCATTGATGACTTTCTTGCGGCTGCCCTCATCGGCGGGCCAGACAAGGTGCGCGCAGGCCTGGCGGCGCTGGCACAAGCCACCCAAGCCGATGAATTCATGCTGGTGTGTGACGTCTTTGACGCGGACTTACGCCTGCGCTCGCTGGACATTGCCGCAGCAGTTCGCGCCGCTGGCTGAGATCACCGCAGATTTTCAGCAAGCGGCGTCTTGCCCCGTTGTCACACCGGGGCTGCGCAGTGACCTAGCGCTCGTCAAAACTCACCGTGACACGTTCGCTGGTGGGGCGTGACTGGCAGCTCAGCACATAGCCTTTTTCGGTTTCCCAAGGCTCCAGACCGTAGTTCTTATCCATCGTCACACTGCCTTCGATGACTTTGCAGCGGCAGGTGGCACAGACACCGCCTTTGCAGGAGTAAGGCAGGTCCAGACCACCTGCCATGGCCACGTCCAGCACATGCTCATCGGGGTTCATGTGCAGCGCGTGTGCCTTGCCGTCCAACACCACGGTCAGCGCCACCTGGCCACCCGCAGGCAGCTTCAGGTTGGCCACGGCAGCCTGGCGGGCTTCGGGGGTCAGGGCTTCCAGCGTCGGTGAGGTAAAGCGCTCGGTGTGCAGTTGTTTGGCCGGCACACCGGCCTCCAGCAAGGCTTTTTCGGTGACTTCGATCATGGCCTCGGGGCCGCAGATGAAGACCTCGTCCATGCTGGCCACGGGCAGCAGCGCGTCGATGATGGCGCGAATCTTGTCGGCGTCAATGCGGCCTTGCAACAAGTCCACCTCTTGTGCCTGGCGGGACAAGATGTGGATCAGCGTCAAACGGCTGGCAAAGCGGTCTTTCAGGTCTTGCAAAGCCTCGTTGAACATCACGCTGGTCATGCTGCGGTTGCCATACACCAAGGTGAATTTCGAGTCGGGCTGGTCTTCCAGCGTGCTGGCCATGATCGACAAAATCGGCGTGATGCCCGAGCCGACTGCAAACCCCACACGGTGCAAGGCGCGCGGGCGTTTTGACACAAAACGGCCATCTGGCGGCATCACCGCCAGCGTGTCGCCGGCCTTGAGTTGTGTCGCTGCCCAGTTGGAAAACACGCCACCCTCCATGGGACGGATACCGACCACCAGTTCGTGCTGGCTTTTGAGGTGGTTGTGGGTGCAGCAGATGGAGTAACTGCGGCGCACATCGGCGCCGTCAATTTTGCTGCGCAGCGTCAGGTACTGGCCCGGCTGAAAGTCAAAGCTGTCCATGAGTGCCTCAGGCACGCTCAGGGCAACGGCCACCGAACCCGCAGCCTCGGGGCTGATGCTGGCGACGCGCAGGTCGTGGAAATGGGGTGATGTAGACATGGGGACTCAATAAGGTTTGAAGTAATCAAAGGGTTCCAGGCAATCCAGGCATCGGTACAACGCCTTGCAGGCGGTCGAGCCAAAGTGCGACGTTTCCGTGGTGTTGTGTGAACCGCATTGCGGGCACGCCACCGCCGGCTCGCCGTTGGCCGCGCCTTTTCGGGTCGCAAACTGGATGACATTGGCGTTGGATGTGCCGCAATGGCTGGCGTGCGGTGGCGCAATGCCATAGCTGCGCAGCTTCTCGCGCGCCTCGGGTGTCATCCAGTCGGTCGACCAGGCCGGTGCCAACTGGGTCAACACCCGTGCCGCAAGCCCTGCGCCAGCCAGGGCGTTGGTCACATCGTCGTGCATCTGGCTCATGGCTGGACAGCCACTGTAGGTGGGCGTGATGACCACCTCAAGCCCGTCAGCCGCTTGCCGCACGGCACGCAAAATGCCCATTTCACGCAGGTTCACCACCGGAATCTCGGGGTCGGTGACCGACTCCAGCAGGTTCCAGATGGCATAAAACGGCTCAGCGGCTTGCTTTTGCGCAATCGGGCCGTCAGGCAGACGCGCCAACTGGCTTGGGGTGGCATCGGCTTGCATGGTGTTTACCAGACCGCTTCAGGGTGGGCACGCGCCAGGCTCTGCATCTCGGCCAGCACAAAACCCAGGTGCTCGGAGTGCACCCCGGTCTTGCCGGTCGAGACGTAGCCACCCGACGCCGGCCGCTTCAGCGTGGCCGCCGCCAGCGCGTCGTCCACCAGTGCATTCCACTGCGCCTGCAACTGAACGGTGTCAACCCCGGAGTCGGCTTTAACGGCGGCGGTTTCCATCGCGCTTGCGGTCCAGAATTCCTGGGTGTAAGGCATCAGGTGGTCGATCGCCGCTTGCATGCGTGCATGCGACTCATCGGTGCCGTCGCCCAGGCGCAGCAGCCAGTCGTGGCTGTGGCGCAGGTGGTACTGCACTTCCTTGAGTGACTTGGACGCAATGGCGGCCAGTTGCGCGTCGCTTGAGCCTTTGAGCTCGTCCCACACCAGCACCATGAGGGCGCTGTAGAGGAAGTTGCGCGCAATCGTCACGGCGTAGTCGCGGTCAGCCGCTGCGGTGGGGGCCAGCGCGGTGCTGTGGGGCAGCTCCAGCAGGGTGTAGTTCTTGAAGTCAGGCACGTCCCGAAAGTAGGCAAGCAGGTCTTCGGTGGTGCGGCCATCCTTACGCAGGGTCGCCACGTGCTGGTACAACAAGCGGGCCTGGCCAATCAGGTCCAGGCTGTTGTTGGCCAGTGCCAGGTCTTCTTCAAGCACCGGGCCGTGGCCACACCACTGGGCGTTGCGTTGACCAAGAATGACGGCGTTGTCGGCCAGGTGCAGCAGGTAGTCTTGGTAGGCAGCCATTACATGTGCCCCACTTCGTCAGGGATTTCATAAAAGGTTGGATGGCGGTAGATTTTGTCGGCGGCCGGCTCAAACATCGAGTCTTT
>JBBQSS010000007.1:0-34450 GCA_038213665.1 Burkholderiales bacterium
CAGACCATTTACGACGGTGCCGTGATCTCCCTGTTCTTGCGGGAAAAAGGTAACACCGCCTTTGCGCAGGCTTACAGCGCCAAGACAGCACCTTCGATTGATGGTTTCGACTTGCGCGGTGGCGACCAGCAAGGCTTCCCAGGCAACATCAATCAGATCGGCGGCACACCGACCGGATTGCCGGGTGGCTTGATCACCCAAGGTGGCGCCATCTTTGCCAATGCCTATGCCCGCAACCTGCAGATCACCAATAACGTGGTGCAAAACAACGGGGGTGCTTATGGCAACATCCGCATTGGTACGCCCGACCTGCCGGCGCCCGACACCCACAGCCACAACGAAAACGTGGTCATCGCCTTCAACCGAGTGATCAGCAATGCCGGCACCAACCTGGCCGGTGGCATCGGGCTGTTCAACGGCTCGGACAACTACCAGGTGGCATCAAACGACATTTGTGGCAACTTCTCTTCCGAGTATGGCGGTGGAGTAAGTGTTGTGGGTTACAGCCCCGACGGCAGCATCAAAAACAACCGCATCTACTTCAACCGCTCGTTTGACGAAGGTGGCGGCATCATGATCGCAGGTGCCTTGCCGGCCAACACCAGCAGTTTGTCGCCAGGGTCCGGCCCGGTCACCATCTCCGGCAACCTGATCCAGGCCAACCTGTCCAACGACGACGGTGGCGGCATCCGCTTCCTGATGTCGGGCAACTTCCCGATGGACGTCGTCAACAACTTCATCGTGAACAACATCTCGACCCATGAAGGGGGTGGCATCGGCATCAACGATGCGCCCAACGTGCGTGTTTACAACAACACCATCATGAAGAACCTGACCACGGCAACTGCGATCACCAGCAGTGGTGCGCCAGCACCCGCAGGCTTGTCAACGTCGATGAACAGCGCGCTGTTGCAGGCCACGCTGCCACCCGGCTCAACTGCCTTCAGTAACCCGCTGTTGTTCAACAACATCTTCTGGGACAACCGGGCTGGCACGCGGACCAGCAGTTCGGTCACGGGCCTTGGCGTGGGCGATGCCAATTACTGGGACTTGGGCCTGGCAGACACTGCTGACCTGCTGTCGCCAACCAACTCGGTCATTCAACAGAGCGCTGGCACCCATCCATACACGACAAGTCCAACGAATGCTGCTGGCGACCCGGCGGTGCTTTCGCCTTATGACGTGGCGGTGACGTTCAACACATGGCGCAACAACCCGGCCTTCCTGGGGGCCATCATGATCTCGGCCGACCTGCCGCCCAACCTGATGGGTAACTACCACATCAACAATTTGTCGCCAGCCTACAACATGGGTGCGGTGGGCAAGAGTGGTGTGAACGCGCCGTTGACTGACATTGACCGCGAAGTTCGCCCCGCCTTTGGTGTCAATGACATCGGCGCGGATGAAGTCCCGGCTGCAACCGCCAACCTTGGCATCACCAAGACAGACGGTGTGAGCAGCGTCACCCAAGGACAGGCCTTGACCTACACCCTCACGGTGACCAACGCCGGCCCCTCCGCAGTCAGTGGTGCGACGGTCACGGACACGATGCCAGCCGGCTTGACGGGCGTGACCTGGACATGCTCGCCGGTGGCGAGTTGTGGTGCAGCCAGTGGCAGCGGCCACATCGCCACCACGGTGAGTTTGACCAACGGCGGCAGTGCAAGCTTTACCGTTAAAGCCACGGTAGCCACTACGGCAACTGGCAACCTGGTGAATACGGCTACGGTAACGGTGCCTGGCGGAACCACCGACCCGACACCGGCCAATAACAGTGCAACGGATACCGACACCATCGTTGTTCCAGTCGATCTATCGATCACCAAGACGGATGGTGTCACTGTCGTGAGTCGGGGCGATCCGGTTCGCTACACCATCGTCGTGGCCAATGCGGGTCCGAGCCCGGTCAATGACGCAGTGGTGTACGACAACTTCCCGAACACGCTGAGCGGCACCATCAACTGGACTTGCGCTAGCACAGGTGGTGCGACCTGTGGTGGTGCCAGTGGCAGCGGCACGATCAACCGGACGGTGAACTTGCCGGTTGGCAGTACCCTGACTTTCAAGACCACCAGCGGAAACCTGTCTACCTCTACGTTGGCGACAACGCTGTCCAACACCGCGACCGTGACGGTTCCGGTAGGATTGGTGGACTCGAACCCGTCCAACAACACTGCCGTCGATACCGACACCATCAACGGTGTGCATGTGGCTGACCTGGATTGGACCAGCGCCATCACCTCGAACACCCAATGGTCGGCATCTGTCACGGTGACCGTGCACGACGTCAATCACGTCCCGGTGTCCGGTGTAACGGTGGCTGGCTCTTGGGTTCTCGGTGGCTCAGGTGGGACATCTTGCCAGACCAATGCCAGTGGGCAATGCACGCTCACCCGGACAGGGATTCCACGTGTCTTCTTTGGGCTTCAGGTGAAATCAATCACTTTCCTCGTCACCGGCTTGTCCCATGCGACGGATGGTTACCAGGTCACGCTCAACCATGACCCGGATGGGGATGCGCAGGGCAGCAATGGAACCACAAAAACGGTGCCCCGGCCGTAACACGATGAGAACCTAGGCCAAAACGCAACGCAAGGCGGTGTTCTACACCCACGGTCTTGCATCAGGAACCTAATAGGAGATTTGAAATGACCAATCGTTCGTCTTCAGACCAGTCCTTCAGCCGCCGTCGCTTTGTCAAGATGGCTGGCGGGACTGCCGTCACGGCGGTGGGCATGGGGCTGCTGCCGCTTCCGTTCAAGAAAATGCTGACGCCCTTCGGGATGTCCGAGGCACAAGCACAGACTTTTCCAGCGCCAGATCTTTTCTACGCGGGTACCGACGGCTGGATCAGCCTGCCTGCAAGCCCGTCGCTGACTTCGCCCGCTTTGGGTGTGGTTCATCCGGACCCCTTGGCCCCCACACCGGTAGATGGGGCACCCCCCGGGCTGACCACCTACATCTTTGGATTTCGCAACGTGACCGGTCTCACCGACACGCAGCGCGCGGCGCAGAAAAATCATGCGCAACACAACGCGCCGATGTTCTGGGTGGATCAGTTCAACCCCGCTGCGCCAAACGAATTCCGGATGCAGCTGACCAATCTGGGCTTGGCGCTGCGTCCCGACCTGTTTGACGCACACACCATTCACTGGCATGGTTTTCGCAATGTCATCACGTTTTTCGATGGTGAACCCACCGGCTCGATTGCCGTGACCACCGGGCGCGTCTTCCAATACGTTTACCGTCCGCGTGACCCCGGTACTTACATGTTCCACTGTCACGTGGAAGATGTGGAGCACGTTCAGATGGGCATGACCGGACCGGTGTTTGTGCGGCCGCTGCAAAATGGCAGCAGCTTTGGCGGTTTCACCAAGTTTGCCTACAACGACGGCGACGGCTCCACCGGCTACCACCGCGAGTTCGTCATGTTCTGCTCCGAGGTCTGGTGTGATTCACACTGGGCCGACGCACACATCCAGTTGCCGGAGTGGAGTGACTACAAGGCTGACTTTTCATTGCTCAATGGGCGCGTCTACCCGGATACCCTGGCACCCAACTCGCCGCTCAACGTGACAGCGTCTACGCATTCTCTGGTAGTCAATACCGATGCAGAAGGTGACCTGGTGATGCCTGGTGCGCCCTACGAACACTTGAAGTACCAGCCGCTTTCAGCGCTGGTGACCTGCAACGCGGGTGAACGCGTGCTGTTGCGCTTCGCCAACCTGGGTTTTCGGGAGTCGGCCATGACACTTGCGGGCATCAAGATGAAGATTGTTGGCAAGGATGCCACGCCCATGAAAGGGCGCGATGGCACCGACACCAGCTACCAAGCCAGCACGGTGTCGTTCGGTGCGGGTGAAAGCATCGACGCCATCATCACTGCACCGGCCTACGTCGGACCCGGGGCCTATGACACCTATGTTCTCTACGACCGGGCCTATGAACGCTCCAACAACCTGGCCAACGCCGGGCAGTTTGGCGACCGTCGGACCGAGATACGCGTGTACCCGGCCGGAACGCTGCCCGTCCAAACGCTTCCCAACACTTAGCCCAGTGTCCAACAGACGCACGAGGAGGTATTCACCATGCATTCCACATCTTTCAAGCGAATCCGGTGCGGCAAAACCTTCCGGCTGGGTTTTGCCATGCTGGCATCTGGCCTTGCCTTGTTGACGCTGCCCAGTGCTGCACAGGCATCAGCGCCCGCCATCGGCGTTGCCTGTACAACCGGCACTAGCCCGAACCCGACATTTACCCTGAGCGCCACGGACGGCTACATCCAGCTGCCCGACGGCAACACCATGTACATGTGGGGCTACGCGAATGGCGGCGGGGCTTTCCAGCACCCGGGGCCGGTGTTGTGCGTCAACCAGGGCGACACCGTCACAGTGGTGCTCAACAACACCTTGCCCGAGGCGGTCTCGATCATGTTCCCCGGTCAGGAGGGGGTGCTTGCCAATGGTGCGCCGGCGCAGCCGCAAGGCGCTGGCGCAGCGCTCACGTCGCTGACCAATGTGGCTGCGGCCAATGGTGGCAGCGTCACCTACAGCTTTGTTGCCGCCAATCCGGGAAGCTACATTTATGAGAGCGGTACCAGCCCGCAGAAGCAGGTGCGTATGGGGCTGTTTGGTGCCTTGGTGGTGCGGCCCACGGCAGGTGCTGATCAGATGTATAGCCGGGCCGACAGCAAGTTCACGCCCAGCGAGGAGTTCATGGTACTTCTGTCAGAGATCGACCCATATCAGCACGAGGCCGTCGAGCGAAATCAGTCGTTCAACCTGAACAACTACCACCCGCGTTATTGGTTGATCAATGGGCGGGGATTTCCCGATACGATTTCAGACAACTTTTCTCCGCTGTTGCCCGATCAACCTTATGGCGCATTGGCGCGAATTCACCCCTTTGACAGCACGGTACACCCTTATCCCGGCGCGATCCGCTACCTCAATGTGGGCACGGAGGAGTTTCCATTCCACCCCCATGGCAACAACGGCCTGGTGATCGGGCGTGATGGACGGGCGCTGGAAGGGCCCGCAGGACAGGACCTGTCGTTCGAGAAGTTTGCCATCAACATCGGGCCAGGGCAGACCTGGGATGTGGCGTTCAAATGGTATGACGCTGAAAATTACTCCGAAGCAAATCCGGTGTCCGTGACTATTCCGCAGGTGAACAACCAGGAATTTGGCATGTTCTACAGCGGCAGTCCGTATTTGGGCAAGACTGGCCAGTTGCCCCCCGGAGCCTCCACGCTCAATCAGTGTGGCGAGTACTACGTCATCTCTCACAACCACGCGCTGTACCAGATCACCTCCTGGGGCGTGAACATGAGTGGACCGATCACCTATGTCAGGGTTGATCCGCCTCTGCCCAATAGCTGTGCGCCGTAATCCGATAGACACCGCAGGAATCCAGGAGAAAACCATGTTTAACATCATGCGAAACAAATCAAAGTGGGCCATGTTGCTCAGTGGTGTCCTGTCCGCATGCCTGGCTGCAGGAAGCTGCGGGGCAATGGCGGCGGACGTCACGCTCAATCTGTGGGCGAAAGCAGGTACGACCACGCTGCCCGGCGGTGCCTCGGTGAACGTTTGGGGATACACCGGTACTGCCGGTGCCGCAGTTAACCAGCCGGGTGGGCCAACGCTGGTTGTGAACCAGGGCGATGTCGTCACCATCAACCTGACCAACACTCTGCCGGCTGCGACCGCCGTGCTTTTCCAGGGGCAGGCGATGTTGCCGGACTCGGTCGGTGCAGTGCCCATGACCGGCACACGAACCTATTCCTTCACCGCCAGCAACCCGGGCACTTATTTGTATGAAGCTGGGCTTTTGCCCAATTCGCAGTATCAGGCGGCGATGGGACTGTATGGCGCTTTGATTGTGCGACCTTCGGGCGCGCCACTTCAGGCCTATGCCAACGCAGCGACCACATTCAACGATGAGGCGGTGCTGGTGCTGAGCGAACTCGACTTGGCCCTCAACGCCAGTCCCGCGACGTTTGACATGCGCAAATATGCACCTAGCTATTTCTTGATCAATGGCAAGGCGTATCCCAATACGGACGCGATCAACAGCACCGCTGGCAACAAGGTGCTGTTGCGCTACGTGAATGCCGGTATCAAGCACCATTCCATGGGTGTGCTGGGTTTGCGGCAAAACTTTGTCGCCAAGGACGGGAGCCTTTTGCCCACCCTCAACCACAATGTGGCAGCAGAAACGCTGGCCCCGGGGCAGACCGGCGACGCGATTGTCACCGTGCCAGCTTTGGCGACGACGGCCAGCAAATTCGCGGTGTATGACGCCAGCCTGGACCTGCGTAACAGCAATCTTGCTGGCTTTGGCGGCATGCTGACTTTCGTGACGGCGGGTACTGGCGCTGCCGTGAGCGGGCCCAGCGCCAGCGCGTTGACGCTGACACCGAGTCCAACCAACGGCAGCGTGGCCGTTGCGGTTGGCGCTTCCCTCAGCAGTTCCGCGTCGACCATCACGGCAGCGGAATACTTTATTGACGCGAGCGGGGTCAATGGTGCCGGCATCGCCATGGCCGGGACGTTTGGCACAGCGACAGTTGCTGTCAACGCCAGTCTTTCGACGGATCAATTGGCGGCACTTCCGGCAGGTCACCACACGATCTATGTGCATGGGCAGGACGACTTGGGAAACTGGGGTGCGTTTGGCGCAGCGATCCTGAACCTCGACAAGGCGGGCCCAACGACCAGTGCCATGGTGCTGACACCGAATCCGAGCAGTGGTGCGTTCAATGTCAGTCTGACCGCCACGGCAAATGACAGTGCCACGGGTAACAGCAACATCTCCGCAGCCCGGTATAGCCTGGATGGTGGCGCGACCGTGGCGATGGCCGTCAATATGACAAACGCGCCAGTTGCCAGTGTGTCGGCGAGCATCCCGGCCGGACTCTCGGCGGGTGCGCACTTGATCACGGTTCAAAGCCAGGATGCGTTGGGGAATTGGGGGCTTGTCACGGCACCCATCACACTCAATGTGGTGGCTGGCGGCCCTGTGAGCTCGGGTGTCAGTGCCTCCAAGAATCCCAATAACGGTGCCTTACCGTTGAATGCCAACCAGCCTGTGGTGCGTGTCACTGCCACCATGACCGGCGCAGGGGCAAGCGTGGTCGGTGCCGAGGCTTTCATTGATGCCGTCGGTGCCAACGGCACAGGGATCCCGTTTGTGCCAAGTGATGGTCTGTGGAACGGCACGCCGGAGACCGGCTATGCCGACATTCCTTTGGCGACGGTCAATGCCTTGTCCAGCGGCAACCACACCATCTATGTGCGTGGCAGGGATGCGCTGGGCAACTGGGGGTCGCCGAATGCGACTACGGGTGCTTGGCCGTCGGCTGCAACGGTGGTTCTGGTGATCGACAAGACCGCGCCCACGCTCACCAGCATTACCCTAATTGCCAACACGATTGCGTTTGGGACGAACACGTCCATGACGATGGTGGCTGCAGATGTTGGAACCAGTGTCGTCGGTGGTCAATATTGGTTTGATGGTACGACCACACCGCCGACGAATGCGACGGCCTTCACGGGTACAAACCCGTCGATCAATACCAGCACGCTGGCCGGTGGCACCCATTCAGTGCGTGTCCGCGTACAGGATGCCGCCACCAACTGGAGTACGGTCAGAAGTGCACCACTGACGGTGGTGCGGGCTGTTAACGATGCCCGTTCGATCACGGCCAATACCAATGCAACCCAGACCAGTGACACTACCACGGCGCAATTTGTGCTCGCCAACGATCAGCCTACTTCTGATGCTGGGCGTACCGCCTCACTGGTGTCTGCGCCGACCAGGACTCCGGACTCCGTCGCTGGCGCTGGCACTGTCACGCTGAGCTGCCCTGCCGCCTTGGGTGCAGCCGCCACGCCTGCAGTGGGTCGCCAAACCCTCTGCACCAACGGTGCTTACAGGGCGACTCTGAATGGCGTGGGCACAAACAACACCCAGACGCGGGCGTCCAAACGGGGTACTTTCACGTTTACCTACAGAGAAACCCTGAACGCCGTGACGTCCGATGCCACGGTCACCATCACAGTGAATTAAGAATGGCTGATGCCTGGTCTGCTGCGTTGGCATGCAGCAGACCAGGCAAATCAACGCCAACATGAAGCAGCAAAGGAGTCGAACCATGAATATCGCCAATGTCAGACTGAGTTTGTTGTCTGCAGCGCTGCCGCTGGTGCTGGCAGCTTGCGCCGCAAATGAAGTGAATAATATGCCTGTAGCCTCCGTAAATACTGCGGTTCATGCTATAAAAATAGTACAAAAATTGCCGCCGCCCAGCGCGCTGGAAACCCAATACGGGATCCAGATTGCGCATGTGGGTCTGACCGCTTCAGGTGGGCTGGTGGACCTGCGCTTCAAGGTGCTCGATGCCGCCAAAGCCGGGGCTTTGCTTGGCAATCCGGCCAACACACCGATGCTGATCGCCGGTGACATGCCGCCACTGATGCCGCCGCACAAGGCGTTGCACGGTGCCAGGTATGGCCAGGGCCAGCTGGTCTACATTTTGTACCCCAATATGCGTGGTGCCATCAAGCCGGGTGTGGAGGTGATGGTTGCCATGGGTGATGTAAGGCTCGGGCCGGTGACCGCACAGTGAGGGGTGGCGCAGCTGTCAGATGCAAGCCAAGAGCAATTTTCTAAGGATTTTCCTCATGAAACCGACATCATCCTATTCGGTGCTCACCACACGCCGCCAACGCCGTGCGCGCCTTTTTACACGGGGGTCGGCGCTGGCGGCGGCGGTCATGGGCCTGGCCGCAGTGCTGTCGGGTGGTCAGGCTCTGGCACAGGTGTCTGCGCCCGCGAAGGTTTTGGTCCAGGTGCGCCCGCAGACGCCGTCACGCTGGGTCGATGGCGAGTTGCTGATCGGTTTTCGTGCGGGTGTGGGCCCGGCGGGACGCAGTGCGATATTTCGCAATGCGGGTGCAAGCTATGTTGAAGACATCGGGCAAAAGACGCAGGTGGTTCGGGTGCGCGTGCCGACTGTGGCGCTGGAGCTGATCAAGCGCTTGCTGGAGCGCCTGCCACAGCTCAAGTTTGTTGAGAAAAACTTCGAGTTTGATCCGGCCCTGATGCCCAATGATGCGGCGTACCCGGCCCAGTGGCACTTGCCGCAGATTCTGGCGCCGCAGGCCTGGGACCTGACGCAAGGCGCGCCCGGTGCGGTGATCGCGATTCTGGACAGTGGTGTGGAAGCCAGCCACCCTGATCTGGCCGGCAAACTGGTGCCCGGATTCAATACGTACAGCAATACCAGCGACACCTCAGACATCTACGGGCACGGGACCGAGGTGGCAGGTGCGGCCGGCGCGTTCACCAACAATGGGCAAGGCGTTGCGGGCGTGGCCGGTGCGGCTCCGATCATGCCGGTGCGGGTGACCGACGGTACCGGGCGCGCCACGTCTGCAAGTATCGCCAACGGCATCATCTGGGCCGCCGATCATGGTGCCCGCGTGATCAACCTCAGTTTTAACGGCATCGCTGGCAATGCCGTGATCCGCACAGCGGCCGAATACGCCCACAACCACGGCACACTGGTGGTGGCCGCGTCAGGAAACTGCGCGTGTCTGGATCCGACACCCGAGAATCCGTATATCGTGTCCGTGTCCGCCACCGATGAAACCGACAGCTCGGCTTACTTTTCCAGCGTTGGCCCGTTTGTCGATTTGTCGGCACCGGGCACCAACATACTCACCACGGCGAAATTCGGGCTGTACACCACCGATTCCGGTACCTCGCTGGCCAGCCCGCTTGTGGCCGGTGTGGCTGCGCTGATGTTTGCTGCCAACCCGACACTCACGCCGGCGTTGGCGGCGCAGATGCTGGAGGCCACAGTGGTTGACCCCGGCGGCAACGGTTACGACCAGAGTCTGGGTTATGGTCGCGTCGACGCAGCGGCTGCGGTGACAGCAGCTGCCGGTTACGTGGCGCCGCCAGACACAGTGGCGCCTACTGTGTCGCTGGTGGCCCCACTGGCCGGTTCCAGCGTCTCCGGGATAACCGTGGTTGATGTGTCGGCGAGTGATGACGTGGGTGTGGTCAAGGTCGACCTGTATGTGGACGGTGCGTTCTTTGTGAGCGCAACCACGACGCCATACTCCTTTGCGCTGGACACCAGTATTTTGCAAAACGGTGCCCATGCGCTTTACGCAGTCGCGTCTGACGCTGCCAACAACTCTGGTGCCACGACACCCATTTCGGTCACGGTGGCCAATTCGCCGCCTGACACCACACCACCCAGTGTTGCCATGGGCACGCCAGCTTCTGGCGCGACCGTGTCCGGCACGGTCAGCGTGACGGCCACTGCCACGGACAACGTGGGTGTGGCCCAAGTGGAACTGTTTGTGAATGGGGTGCTGTATGGCACCGACACCGCTGCACCCTATGCGTTTGCCTGGAATACCACCCCGGCAAGCAATGGTTCACACACGCTGACACTGGCGGCCTCAGACCTGGCGGGTAACGTCAGCAACGTGACGCGTATGGCGACGGTTTTCAACAACCACGCGCCAGTCGCTGTGAATGATGCGTTCACTGCGCCATACCGTGCCAAGTCAAGTTACACCGCGCAGGTGCTGACCGTGCTGGCCAATGACAGTGATGTGGATGGCAACCTGAATGTGACGAGTGTCAAGGTCGTCGGTGCACCCAACAAGGGTGGATCGGTCACGGTCAAAACCAATGGCACGTTGTTTTACACGCCCAAGAGGGGTTACCGTGGTGCCGAGACCTTCAGTTACAACGTCAAAGACAGCCTCAGCGCGGTATCGAACACCGCCACGGTGACGGTGACTGTGCAATAGGCAGGCCGCGTCAGGTGCGAGATGGGCAACATGTCGGCAAATCCGCCACTGACCAGACGGCTGGCGCATATAGCTGCGTTATTTATAGCATTCACCGCAATATCCACGGGGGCTTGGGGTGCAAATGAGCCATATTCTGGTGGATTGACCGTGACCCAGTCAGAACACGCCATACTGGCGGTGGGGCAACGCATCTACCGGCAAGGTGTCCTGTCTTCGGGGCAGCCAGTGCAAGGTTTGGCTGCGGCCAATGTCCGGCTGTCCGGTGCCCAGGCGGCCTGTGCCACCTGCCACCGGCGCAGCGGTTATGGCGCCAGCGAAGGGCCGATTGAGGTGCGAGCCATCACCGGGCCGGCGCTGTTTGGCCAACGGGTTGCTCCCACATTGCCGAACAATCTGACTTCTGCTGGGGGCGCAGCGGTGCGGCCGGGCATGTCAGGTGGCGATGTGGCACGTGCCACTGCCAACGCACTGCGCGCGGCCAGAACAGAACAGTTTTCAGGCACCCGGCAAAGACCGAGCTATGACGACGTGTCTTTGGCCCGTGCCATCCGTGAGGGTGTGGATGTCACCGGGCGGGCGATGAGCCCTTCGATGCCCCGTTTTGCCCTTGATACGGTCGAACTGGCGGCGCTGACGGCGTACCTGAAGACCTTGTCGGTACAGGCATCGCAGGGTGTGACCGAGGACGCAGTTCATTTCGCCACCGTGATCCAACCCGGTACCGACCCGTTGCAGCGACAAGCGTTGATCGATGTGCTGCAAGCCTATGTTCAAGACCGCAACAGGGGTTTGCGCGTGGAGGTGCGGCGCGAGGCATCCGGCATGGTGCGTTTGAATCGGACTTACCGGGACTGGGTCTTGCATGTCTGGGACTTGCAGGGTGCCAGCGACACCTGGGCCGGGCAACTCGAGGCCTACAGCGCAGCGCAGCCGGTGTTCGCCATGGTGAGCGGCCTGGGCAACGCCAGTTGGCGTCCGATTCATGACTTCAGTGAACGTTTCGAAATCCCATGCATATTTCCGCAGGTTGAGGTGCCGGTGCTGGACGATCATGATTTCTACACGGTTTATTTGTCCAGGGGGATGACGCTGGAGGCACAGGCGCTGGCCAAATTTCTGTTGTCGCAGTCCGAGCGGGGCCCGGTAACCCAGGTCTATGGCCCCGATGGCGCGAGCGCCACGGCTGCCGCAGCATTTCGCAACGCGTGGACCACGGGTGGCGGCACAAAGCTGGTCGAGCACGTGCTCCATGAGGAACCAGACCGGATTTTTTGGCGGCAGCTGGCGCAACAGACACCGGGTGCCACGCTGGTCTTGTGGCTGGCACCAGGTGATCTGGAACAGGCGCAGTTGCTGACAAAAGAAGATTCAAAGGTCAAGTCGATTTACCTCTCGTCAAATCTGAACGCCAACCATCGAACGGGGCTGGCGGCGGGTGACGGGGGTCGTGTGCGGCTTGTGCTGGCTGAGGATCTGCCTTCGTCGCGTCAGGCGCGACTGGACGTGGTCAGGCGCTGGCTGACCAGTAAGGGCCTGGCACTGTCCAATGAGAAAGTGCAGATGAATGCCTATTTGGCGGCCACGGTCACCGGCCTGATGATGTCGCACAACATGGACACGTATTCGCGTGAATTTTTACTCGAGCGCATGGAACACCTGTTGGGGAACTCGCTTGAAACCTCGATCTACCCTCGTCTGAGCCTTGGGCCGGGCCAGCGCTACGCCTCCAAAGGCGCCTATATCGTGGCGGTGGCTGGTGCGCAAGAATGGCAACTTCATCCCGTTTCCGACTGGATTGTTCCCTGAAATGCACGCCATGGACGAACAAACTCCCCCGTTTCGTAGCCGACGCTGGCAGTCGGCGTGGACCGTGGCCTTGATGGGCGCCGTCACAGCTGGCTGTGCCGCTGACCCATCAGGTCCGGTGCCACCAGCCCGCTCGCCAGATCTCACGCGGACCATTCTGGCAGCGATAGACGATGTGTCGTGTCGCACCCGGTTGAAGCCTGGCGCTGTCAAACTTGACAGCGCAGAGTCGGTCACCTGGCAAGACGGCTCACTGGGTTGTCCAGAGCCGGATGTGATGTACACCCAAATGCTTGTCCCTGGCTATCGGGTTCGGATCGAGGCCGGTGGTCGCTTGTGGGTCTATCACGCGGCAAAATTTGGCACGCCCATGCTGTGCCTCGATGAGAAATGAATCAGGAAAGGCGGTTTTTGACATGAAACATGACACACATTCCACACCATGTTGGGCCATGGTCGGCTGTCTGGTCGGGGTCGTGCTGGGCGCGCCACTGGCGGCATTGAGCCATGACACGTTGCCGCATGCAACCCAGAAGGTTGTCAGCGGGGCTGCCATTTACAAGCGCTCGGTCAGGGGCTACCAAGTGCCCGATGTGGTGTTGACAGACTATGACGACCGGTCAGTTCGCCTGCGGGACCTGCTGGCCACCGATGATCCGGTCATGATGAACTTTGTCTTCACCACCTGCCGCACAATCTGTCCAGTCACGACAAAAGTTTTGTCCGGTGTCCCGGCCATACTTGGGCGTGATGGCAAGCGCTTGCGCATGATCTCGATCTCGATCGACCCGGAGAACGATACGCCCTTGCAACTCAAGGCCTACGCCAGAAGTTTTCAGGCGGGCGAACGCTGGACGTTTCTGACCGGCCGCTCGCAGGACATCAAAAGTGTGCAGATCGCCTTTGACACTTACAACAGTGACAAGATGGGCCACGAACCAGTCACGTTGATACGGCAGGCGTCAGTCAAACAATGGGTCCGGATCGACGGTTTTGCAACGCCTGATGAACTGGTTCTGGAGTACCGCAAAGATAGTCAGCAGTGAGGCTTGCCCACAGACACATGTCGGTTGACTAGGGTGATTGGAATGGCGTGGTGCAGACGGCAAAACGGGAGAACGAGCTTGGGCGCTCAATCAATCCCATTTCGATGGCAGCCAGCGTCATTTCGGTGGCGTTGCGCAAGCCCAATTTTTGCATCAGACTGGCGCGGTGTTTCTCAACCGTCTTGGGGCTAACACACAAAAACTCTGCCGCGCTACGGTTGGTTCGTCCCTCGGCGATCAGTTGCAAAATACCTCGCTCTCGGTTTGTCAGTATGTCGAGTTGAGAGGATTTGCCGTTGGATTGTTCCGGGTGCAGGAAGCTTTCAACCACATGCCCTGACACGTCTGGGCTGAGGTACTTTTTTCCTTTGGCCACGCTGCGTATCGCGATCAGGAGTTCCTCAAGACTGGCGTCTTTCAGTACGTAGCCATCAATGCCCAGTCGCAGTGCCGCACGGACATGCTCTTGCGTGCGGGAAGCTGTCAGTATGACCATCTTGATCTGTGCCTGTCGGCGCCTGATTTGTGCTGCAATGTCGAGTCCAATGAGGCCGGCAAGGTGGAGGTCCATCAACAACACGTCCGGATCAAGGCGGGCAGACATCTGCTCTGCTTCTCTGGCAGTTGCAACATCGCCAGCAACCGACATGTCTGGTTGAAGAGACAGCAAGGAGGCCAGCCCCTTTCGGAACAAGGAATTGTCGTCAAGAAGTAGTAGTCGAATGCTCATTTCGTGCTCCCAAAAGCCGGTCGTGTCAAAGATGCTGCGGGCGGTGTGGGCGGTGTTGTTCCGGCTGGTTTCAAAGCACCTGCCAGGCCAGGCGCCTCGGCAAAAACGAAAATCCAATCCTTGTAGCTTGCCTTTTCTGCAAACCCAGCATCGGCCATCGAAAAGCCGGCCTGTTTGATGGGGTGCGCTTCTGACAGGCTGAACACCCCGGCAATGAAATCTCCCACGCGCAGCTCGCCCCACACAGCCTTTCCAGTCATGGGATCGGGGTAGGGTCGCCGCAAGTGGTGTACCGCTTTAGGGTAGCGATCATCTTCCAGCAGTGCGTCAAGACTGGTGGGCAGGGTGCGTGGTGACCCAGGTGGGGACCCAAAATAGTAGTCTCGAATGGCTTGCCGGTAGGCGTCGCCAACGAACAAGAGTTGTTGTTCGCGCTCGCGTTGGCGCTGCAGCGTCCAGACGTCAACTGCCGCCATGAGCGCGATGCCACCCAGCGCCATGACGACCAAAAGGCCCATCAGCATGAAGCCGCGCTGTGGCGACAAGTGCCGCGCTTGGGATAAGTTGGGTCTGCGTGGCATTCACTTGTCCTCCGTTACAAAATCATTGGCCAACGGTGCGGGCAAGACGTCATAGACGTTGCCCTCGGAGTCATCCGTTGGCGCAACAACGACCCAATTGGCGGTCTCTGTCACTGGGTTAATCGGGATCTGACGCAGGTACTTCTTGGTGACGATTTCCTCAAGATCGTCAGGGTAACGCCCCTGGTCGGCATGGAACTTATCGATGGCATCGCGAAGCGTGGCAATGTTCTGCTGCTGAACCTGCAAGCGTCCCTTGTCAAGAGCGCTGAAATATCGGGGAACGGCCAGCGTCAACAGCATGGCGATCAGCGTCATGACGACCAGCATCTCGATCAGGGTGAACCCGCGCTGCGCATGAAGGACCTCTGGCCGGCTGCCGGGCCACTGACGCCGAAAGAACTGAGTGAATGGTGTCATGGGGCCTCACCAGCTTGAATATGTGGTGCCATCTAGCGCAGTCCGATCTGACTTCGACGACACATCGAACACGTCGTCACCCGGTTGGGGATCATCCGCACGGCTTGCATAGGCACGGGTACGCCAGGATTGCTCGGCGGGCATGTCAACATCGCTATTGAACGGGTCGCGTGGCAACTGGCGCAGGATGACCATACGCTGCGTCGCCAGACTGCCAGACAGGTCCCGCTTGCCCAGCAGTTCCAAAGGCTCGGTCAAAAGTTCGAGCGACGGCGGGTAGCCGGAAGCGCCAGACTCCTGGGCCAGGCGACCATCATTCACGGCGGCCTTGTAGGCATCGAGACCCTGACGAATAGTGCGCAAGGCCTGGCGCAGCTCGGACTCTTTCATGCGCGTTGTTGCTACGTCATACAGCGGCAAGGCCATCAGGGACATCAACCCGACCAGCGCCACCGTGATCACCAACTCAATGAGCGTGAACCCGCCTGAGGCCAATGGGTGGCGAGTTGAGTTCATGGTTGTGCCTTGACTTCACCGTCAGGCGCGTCAACTGGGGAGTCCACCACGGCCGGAGTCGTCCCAGCGGCGGGTGCGTCGGGGTCGATGCGCGGTGCACCGTTCATCAGTGGTAGCAGGTTTCTGATGGTGGGGGCGGGCGGCACGGGTGGGTTGGGTCCATCCGACTGAACTGGCAAAGCCGGTGGAGGTAAGGACCTGGAGAATGAACGGAGGTGGGGAGTCGCCGACGTGGCGGGCGCCGGGTTTGCGGTAACTGTTGCAGTCCCCGTGTTGCTTGACTGCATTCTGACCGCCCCAATCGGGTCGAGTTGCAGCGCTCGCTCACGCAAGTTGCCTTCGGTGCCGGAAAAGACGTTGCGAACCGATGCGTCGAGAACGGCCGGGGCGCGCAGGATATGGGGCGTGATGGAGAGAATGATTTCAGTCTTGTTGTCAGTGCCGCTGTTGTTGCTGAACAGCCTTCCCAATACCGGCAACTGTCCTACACCAGGAATTTTGGATGCCGTGTTGCGGTCACCCGATGAGATCAGCCCGCCAAGAATCTGCGTTTCGCCATCAAGCAGGCGCACTGCCGTGTTGGCGTTGCGGGTACCTATCTGGTAGGCCAGCGACCCGCTGGGCCCGGAAATTTCCTTCACGATCGAGCTAACTTCCAGAGCGATGCGAATACCGACTTCATGATCGTTATAGACCTGCGGCTCGAATTCGAGCTTCAGACCGACATCCTGGTACTGCACCGAACCGGTGACCACGCCTGGACCGGTTGCCGTTGGTGTCACTGAATTGGTAATGATTGGCACCCGATCCCCGATCAGAATGCGTGCTTTTTCCTTGTTGCGCGCGCGAATTCTCGGGCTGGCCAGGATATTTGCGTCGGTGTCTTGCAGCTTGAGGTTGATGCCCAGAGACAGGGGCGACACCAGCAAATCATTGCTTGTCAACGCCCGTAGTGCGCCCAAGGTCATGCCCCCTGCGGGTAACGGTGTGGAGAACGTGATCGAGTCCGGAAACTGAACCCCCAGATTGGTGAGCCGATCATGCGAAATTTCCAGCACTTCCACTTCCAGCATGATTTCAGGCTCGGGCACGTCATGCGCGGCAATGACCTTGGAGGCCACCGCAATGGCATCGGGTGTGTCACGCATCACCAAAGTACTGCTGCGTTCGTCCACAGACACGTCCTTGATTTTCAATACAGTCTTCAGTAGCGTCTGAAGATATTTCACATCGGCATTGGCGATCTGGAAGCTGCGAACCTGAAGGTCCTGGTATTCCTTTTGTTTGGCAGGTGTGGCTGGAAAAATGAAGAGCGTATTGGCATTGATGGTGCGCTTTTCTAACTGGTTTTGAAGCAGGATCAAGTCCACCGTATCCTCAACCATCGCATCCTTGACAAAGATGGTGGTTTTCAGGTCTGCACGTACGTCACGATCCAGAATGACGTTCAGGCCGGTGGTGCGGGAAAGCGCCTCGAACACCATGCGCAGGTTGGCATCGCGAAACTGTAAAGTGACAGGTTTCTTCATGATCGACTGCGTCGCAGACCTCTCGGCCAACTCGTCGCGCATTTTTTCTTCCTTCTCCATGAGCAGGCTGAGTTGCTGCTGTGCCGTTTTGTTGGATGGGTTCTCTGACAATGCGGTCCCGACCTTGACGCGTGCAGCGTCCATTCGCCCGTCGGCCATCAGCCGTTGCGACTCGCTGACCAGCCGAGCACTGCGGGCGTCGAGTTCGATGCCGGTCAGGCCGCGAGCCGCCAGCGCGTTGGCGGGTTCCAGTTTCAACGCCTTGATGTAAAGGTCGCGGGCTTCGGCAACTCTGTTGTTCGCCAATGCGTCATCCGCGCGCTTGGAGAGCTCGGTGGCATAGTCAGTGGTGGCTTTCAACATGTCCATACGGAACTGGCCATTGGTGGGCTCCAGTTGCCGAGCCTGCTTCAGATTGCTCAGGCCTTCCTCCTGCTTGCCCTCGGATATCAGCTTCAGTCCCTCACTGTGATACCTCATGCCAGCACATCCAGCAAGCACAAACCCCATCAAGGCAATCAGGCCAGCTTGACTGAAGGAACGAACGAGACGGGTTGCTTTCATTTGGATGTCCCCAAAATAGTGAGCGATTGTTGGGTGTTCAAAGGTAAATACGTGATAACAATTTGCTGGGCGCTGAGGGTGTCAACCCGATAGGTGTTGCTGTCGATCACGTCGCCCGCGGAGACCACCAGCAGGGCGTCGCCCTTGGAAAGAAATGCCTGAGGTTTGCCAGCACCTTGCTCCATCATTCCAACGAAAACAAACGGAAGCGCGGGAGCTACCGGCACGACGGGTGCAGGTGCAGGTGCTGGTGCTGGTGCTGGTGCTGGTGGCGGTGCGGCGCGGACAACGGGAGGCTGCGGTACCCAACTCAATTTGCCGAATGCGTCGCCGCTGGACTGTGGAATCACATGGGCTCGGTCAGGAAATGCCAGCGTGGTATCTCGATGGGGCACCACAGCCGTCGGTATGGTTGCCAGCGCAGGCGTTGAAAGAGCGAGCGCGAAGTGGAGCTGGTCGGGGCCATTTGTGGTTGCCAGCGCAGGCGTTGAAAGAGCAACCGGTGGGCGACTTTCGCGGGCGACAGCTTCCACCAGGAGGGACGTTTCACTCAAGGAGGTCCGCCGCCACTGCATCGAACCATAGAAGCTCGCAACGCCTGCGATCATGACCAGCAACCATTGCGACGCTTTTTTGAGACGGCTCATGTCAGGGCTGCCGGTAAACAAAGCTGAACCGAATGGAGGACTCCAGCGCCCCCACATCGGCGGCGCTACGGGTCATGCGGAGGTCGTCTATGGAGGCATGGGGAAGTGCCCTTAATACGTCAGCCGCAAATCCCTTTGTCGAACCATAATCCGCACTCAATGGAAATGTCGCAGTCAACACGACCAGTGCGATATTGACATCGTTCTTGAACCGGTAGTCTCCCCTGGGAAGTTGGATGTCATGACGCTTGGCGCTTTGAAAGACTTCGATCAGGTCCGCCGGGTTTTGTGAAAGGGGTGGGAATGTAGCGACGAACTCATCAATTTGTTGCCCGACGGGCACATGGCGGGCCTGTACGGTCTGATCAGGTGTTGGTGCCGAAGCGGTGCGCGCCTTAAGTTGATGGCTTAACGCATCGCCTTGACTGTCCAGCTGCATCGCCCAGGCAGCCAAGGCAACAGTCCCCATTGTGATAAATCCGGTCGCGACGTTCACGGGGCCGATCAGCCTGAGCGTGCGGTGCCAAATGCCGACCAGTGCGAGCTTCATGGTGCTTCTCCCCAGCTGGCACGCAACTTAAAACGCAGTGGTTTTCCCGGTGCCTGAAGTTGCACCTGGTGCGTCATCAGTGCCACGTTGGTGAGGTGCTTGTCGGATTGAAGTGCCTGCAGGTAGTTCAGCATCTCGGCGGGACCGGCCGCCTCTGCCGTGAGCGCAATGCTGCGTTTGCTGGCAGAGGGCTCCACGGACAGTAGCGCGACGTTCGCCGGTGCGACTTCCAGAGAAGTCAACAAATCTGACCATGGCGCGGCCAGGCTGCGCGAGGTTTGCCGCACAAACTCGGTACGTGCCAACTCCATCGAGCTTGCGCGAACCGGCTTCCCCGGTTTGGCGGGCATTGCTCGGGTCCTACCGTCTTTGGAGACAAGGACGCGTGTTTGCTGGGCGTTCACTGACAGCTTGAGGCCCACCTCGACGACGGCTATGCCAAATATCAGCAGTGCGGCAGCCAAAAATGGCAGACCAGCCAAAGATGTCTTGCGGCGCTGCGGCGCGAATTCCAGGTCAAGACGGACATTTCTCATGCCTGTTCCTTGCTTGAGTTAAAGACTGTCCAGCGGGAAACGTTTGGGACACCTTCCGGGGTAGACGTGACCAGCACAAATGTGGAAATGTCGCTGGCTTCTTGCCCCAGGCTGGCCAGAAGTCGGTCGGTGCGTTCGTCGACCGCATGGCCTGTATGTTTCTCCTCGTCCGGTGCACCGTGACCGCTGAAGGAGGGCCCGCAGCTCAAGGCCATGATGGTTCCGTTTTGCGCATAAGCGACGATGGCATAACCCTCATTAACCGTGGCGAACACGCAGCGACTTGGGGGCAGGGTCCGGGCAAATTGGTTCCATTGAACACAAAAATCGGGTTGCAACGAATGGACTTGCAGACCCTGCGTCGAAGCTGCCTGCTTCACCAGGGACACATCCCGCTGGTCAATGCAAGAGATCAGCAGGTGTCGGGAGTCAGGTTGCAGTTGCCAGCGAATCACCTGACTGGCCGCGCCATCGCCCAACACCTCGCCAATGCAGGCCGTCGCGATCGACTGCAGATGCCGGTCACTGGCTGCGCCATAGTCGCCCTGAACGACATCGAAGTGGACACAGGAGTCCGCCAGGATCACATACAGGCGTGGCTTCGAGCTAGATACATTGGCCTTCAACTCCGAGAGAACGGCATCTATGGCCATGCTGCAAGGTTTGCCAATGGTCGCATCAAGCAGGGCGCCAGACTGCCCCGGCATCAGGCGATCGAATTCTTGGCTCGACGAGGCCAGTGCTTTGCGAGGCACCCACCTTGCACGCAAAGTACCTCGCACCGACGCAACACCTACATGCAGGTGCAGTGACTTATTCGACAGGAGTGACACGATTTATTTCCTCCAGGGTGGTGTCGCCATTCAGGGCCAGCGCCACGGCGGCATCGCGCAGACTGATAAACCCGCTGTTCCGGGCGGTCTGACGGATCTGCGACAGTGGCGCTCGCTGCACCAGTTGGTCACGAAGTGCGTCGCTCATTGGCAGGGTTTCCGCAACCGCACGGCGCCCCCGGTAACCGGTGCCCCGGCAATGGGCGCATCCCTGGCCGTGCTTGAAAGTGGCCCCCGCAATGGCATCACTATGCAGACCGCTGCGGCGTAGCATTTCCCTTGGTGCATCCTGTGGCACGGCGCAGTGCGGGCAGTTCATGCGCAATAGCCGCTGCGCCACGATGCCGTTGAGCGCGGCCACCAAGCTGTAGCTGTCGACACCCATATTGGCAAAGCGGCCAATCACGTCAAAGACGTTATTGGCGTGTACCGTGGTGAACACCTGGTGGCCGGTCAGTGCCGCTTGAACCGCGATGTGCGCGGTTTCGGCATCACGAATTTCCCCCACCATGATCTTGTCCGGGTCATGACGCAAGATAGATCGCAAGCCGCGAACAAAAGTAAGCCCCTTCTTTTCATTAACCGGAATCTGAAGTACCCCGGGTAACTGGTATTCGATTGGGTCCTCAATGGTGATGATTTTGTCCAGTCCGGTGTTGATTTCCGACAGGGCTGCATAGAGCGTGGTGGTTTTCCCGCTGCCGGTAGGCCCGGTCACAAGCAGTAAACCGTAGGGCATCTGCGATGCGTCGCGAATGAAGCTGAGGACTTTTTTGTCAAAACCCAGGGTATCGAGCGTGAGCGCTTGGAACTGACCGGTGAGGTGCTTGCGGTCCAGTACCCGTAAAACGGCATCTTCACCGAACAGATTGGGCATGATAGAGACCCGGAAATCGATCTCACGGCCATCCACTACCACCTGAAAACGTCCGTCCTGAGGTATTCGTCGCTCTGCGATGTCAAGCTCAGAGACTACCTTGATACGGGAAATGGCTTGGTGGGCAAGTTCAATGTTGTCAATTTGCTTAACCACCTCCAGAACCCCGTCAAGTCGGTACTTGATGACCATGCCGCCTGGGTGCGTTTCCAGATGAATGTCACTGGCGCCACTGCGCAATGCGTCATACAGCGTTGAATCCACTAGGCGGACCACCGGACTGGTCGTGGTATCAATGCGTGCGATCGATATTGCAGTGACACCTGCCTCGGCGGTTGCACCGGATTCCGGCTGCATCTTCACGGCATCCATGGCACGCACGAACTTCTCTGCGGTGACGAGAAAGGCATGGAGATCGGCGTTGGTCGCCAACGCCAGGTGCACGTGGTGGTGGCGCATGCGCGATTCCAGCCAAGCGCGAAGTCGCGCGTCCATGGGGTCGGTGATCACCACGGTGAGCTCATCTTGCGCGTTCATGTGCCCCACCAGGCAGGTGCGGCGCTGGCAGTCGGCGAAGGACACCACATTGAAATCTGGGGTCAACTTGCGAAGCGTTGTCATGTCAAAGGCGTCCAGATCGAAGTGGCTCGCGGCCAGCGGCAGCAAGGCATCTTCAGTCAAATTCAGTTGCTCTGCGATCCAGGCCATGTGGTGTCTTGGCCCCGCGCTGCATAAGGCTTCCTGCACCAGCGACGCATCCAGCCGGTGGGGGGGGGCAAGCGTGGTGTCCATGGGCGTTTTCTCCTTGAAGGGGTCATTGAAGGCTGGAGGCCAGGTCAAATATGGGCAAATACATCATCACCACGATGGCACCTACAACTAGGCCAATCAGGATCATCAGCAGCGGTTCGAACAGACGACTGGTGATCTCGACGGAGCGTTGCAGGCGGGATTCGTGAAACTCGGCAATCCGCTCAAGAATGTCTGCCAGTGCACCGGTTCGCTCAGCCACGGCCAGCATGCTGGTGGCAACCGGGTCGGCAAGCTGTGCGCTTTCCAGTGCGTGGCTCAGGCTGCGCCCTTCATGGATCAACGCAATTGCCCGGCTCAGTCGTGCGCGGTCGGCATCGCCAAGTAAGGTGGAACTCAAGTGAAGCGCCCTAGGGGCCGCAATGCCGCCGCGAACCAGCATGCCTGTGGTGCGGTAGAGCTGGGCGTGCCGAAATTTCCGCATCGTCTGGCCGACAAATGGGACCTTCTCCAACCAAGCCGCCCTGGCCCCGGAGCGCGACACATGTTGGCCAGTCAGCAGCAGGGCGATCAGCAACACCACGCCCACGATACCGATCTGCCAGGCGTGCAAAGCGGCAAACCGTCCCCATGTCATGAGCAATTTGGACGACCACGGAAGCTCGTGGCGAGTGCTCTCGATAAGTACCGCGAATTTGGGTACCACCACTGTCATCAGAAACATGACAACCAGACAGCCCATCGTCAACAGCAGAACAGGGTAAACAGTCGCACCCACCACCTTGTCGCGCAGCGCCTTGATCATGAGCTGGTGTTCCGCATAGCGACGCAATGCAGCACTGAGGTCGCCAGTCTGCTCGCTGGCGCTGACCGTGGCGACCAGCAACGGTGGGTAACGGCCAGGAGGGTGCTGCATTGCAGCTGACAAGGGCAGGCCTTCACTGACACCCTTGACGATGTCGAGCAGCGCACCGCGCGTCTGTGGCCGGACTTCCTTGGCGGCCAGTGTGCGTAGCGCTTCCATCACAGACAAACCGGCCGCCATCAAGGACGCCAGCTCATAAGCAAAGTTGGCGACATCGATACCTAGTTGGGCGGCGGTCTGGTGCGAATCCGGTATATTTTTAATACTGCCACGCGCAGTGCAAGCCAGCACCTGGAGGCCGTCGCGCGACGCCAGTGCGCATGCCGCGTTGGCATCAGCGGCACTGAGGTCCAGCGTCTGAACGGAACCTTGCACAGTGCGGACAACCAGTTCAAAGTTGCCCAGAGTTGTGGTTGAACCGAGGCCAAGCATGGGGCTAGCCCTCAGCGTGTCCAGGTCGTCACGTCAACGGCCTCACCGGTGCCGCCGTTCTGTCCGTCTGAACCCAGCGACGACAGGTCGTACTCGTCATGCTCACCGGGTGAATGATAGACATACGGTCGGTCCCAGGGATCAGGGGGGACAGTTTTCTTGAGGTAGGGTCCGGCCCATTTTTCCAGGTTTTGCGGGCGGGTGTTCAGCGCAGCCAACCCTTGTTCGGTGGTAGGGAAACTACCCACATCCAGACGATATTGATCAAGCGCTTTTTCAAGCAAATCAATCTGCGCACGGGCGATATTGGAATTGGTCTTGCTGACCTGATCAAAGTAACGCGGTGCGACCATGCCAGCGAGTAGGCCAATGATGACGACCACGACCAGCAGTTCCAGCAAGGTGAACCCCCAAGCATGAGAGCGTTTTGGGGCCTGATGCCACGGCACTTTGTTCTCATCTGACATGGCGTAGATACCCCTTACAGGTGCCAGTTTCGAAATCAGCAAATCAAGTGAAAACATGGTGAGCCCCAAGAGTCAATAGGTCGACCAAAATATTTTGATCAGACAGCATCAATGTAGGCATTCACCTTAAGGCAAGCTTAAAACCGTGGGTAGTTGCCCAACCCGGGGTGGGTGGGTAAGTTCTATCTTGACAGTTTGAATGAATCGGCCGTGAATCGAGGCAAATGAAGTTCTATTTGCTACTTGGTAATCGCCTGTGCCGAATGGCGTTGGGCTGCGCATGGGCCGCGTGGTCGCTTCCCGGAATTTGCCAAGTTTATTTTGGCGTTGCATCAAGTGGTTCTGTCACGCTTTCCAACTTTAAATCTGACGATGCCCCGGCTTTGTTGCTGTCGGCCCTAACAGACAGCCATTCAATAACGCAGGTTGAAACAAAGATGAAGCCTACTCCTGCGCGCAAAATTCCTGCAAAAGCATGGCACTTGCGTGCAATGATCGATTCAATAGCCAGCACCGTAGAAGTCACCCCGCGACTTCTACACGCCGTCATTTCTGTCGAGTCCAACTACGATGCCAAGGCGGTGTCACCTCGCGGCGCAGTAGGACTGATGCAGCTATTGCCCGCGACTGCAAAGCGCTTTGGTGTCAATGACCCATTTATTGAACGGGACAACATTTACGCTGGTGCCAGCTATTTGAAGTGGTTGATGGGCTATTTCGACGGAGATATCGAGTTGGTTCTGGCCGCTTACAACGCTGGAGAGCAGGCCGTTGTCAGGGCTGGCCGAAAAATACCACAGTACCCTGAGACCCAGGCCTATGTTCGCCGCGTCATGGCAAATTTGAAGACGACCGAGACATTGCCGCCGTGAATAACTGATGTTACGCAGCCGCCTGGAATACCTGAAGCTGGGCATAGGCGCAGCGAGATGCACTGATGAGTAGCTTGCGATAAAGCGCGAAGGGGTTGAGCTTGTTGGTGATGCTCAGGCATTCAAGTTTGAAGGTGGCGTAAATGGCCATGAAGACGTGGTTGCTTTGGGTCCTCAGGGTTCGGGTGGGGGACTTGGCCAGATTGGCATTGGACTTCAAGGATTTGTGAAATACCTCCACTTGCCAACGTTTTTTGTAGGTTGAGGGTAATAACGTCATAGTCGCCCGTCAAATCACTGCAAACCAGATGCAACATCCCCGTGCTGTCGCCCTTGTTTTTGGCTCGTCAGCGGATTTTGTGGGTGGTTTTACGCTGTCAAACAGGTATTTGGTCTGAATTCAAATACCTGTAGAGCTTACGGCACGTTGCATCGAAGGCGCTTTGCTCGGTCTGGGTAATGCGTGGCCAGATCAGCGGACCACCATCTTCCTCGATCAAGAAACCGATTGCCTTGTGCGTGGGTATTTTCATGAGTTTGGGGTCGTCGTAGCGCCTGCGGATCAACTCTCCACCCAGAAGCCAGAGGTGGTCGCGATCGCGACGCAGTATTTTGAGAGACAGATTTTTCGAAAGAAGGCTGAGCAAGAACGGCTTGAAGAACTCAACGATGGCCTGCCCTGGCGCAATATCGTTGCCGTCAAATTTCCAGCGTTGGGGCCAATCCTCCAAGTCTGGACAATACTGTTGCAAAGTCATGGCCGGTACATCAGTCATGGCGTCAACTTGCAGAACGTTTTTGGATTTTCTGACCATGCCTTTGACCCGCCTACTCAATGCCTGCCACCATTTTTCCGGCTTCGTCTACGCAGCCGAGCGGTTATGCACAACGACCAAGACTATTGAAATAGACGTACGCCCCGCCGGGGTAGTGCTGTGCCCCCAGCCCAGCTTTGCATGTCGTTTGTGCCGGTGGTCCGAACATCTTTGGGAATTCAGATAGTCAAATCAAGGAAAGCGCGACTCTTGAGGATGCTGTCGCTTTTAGGCGTCATACTTTGCCTCATGCGGTTGAATTTCCTATCCTTCGAGATTGCGCATGGCAGGATGATGTGGGCTCCCGTCCCAGGATGACCTTGAACTGGTACAGCGTCGTATCCTCTATTTCAAAGGGTCAAGAAACGGGGTGTCAAGGTCACTCACGTAAAAAATGACCAGCCGGATCGGTTCAGTGGCGCTGCGATTGAAGCCGGTCATCTTCACATTCGCAGGCTCCACAAAAGCCTGCCCTGCCTTCACGACAATGGGCTCTAGTCCTTCCATTTCCAGCGTGAAGGCGCCTTCCAAAATGAACACTGTCACTGGAAATCGGTGCGTATGGAACACCGTTTTGTCGCCCGGCTTGAAGCTTGCGGTGAGTACGCGCACCGCTTGCTTGTCGCCCTGAGGCATGCCCGACACCACTTGATCGAGAAGGAGTTCGGGCTTCGCGGTGCCTTGGGCTGGCACTGCCAGAGGCAGGCTCACAAGGATCGCAGCCAAAAAACCAACGGCGGATCGCGGCATGTTCATTTGATCTCTCCTTGAAAGGGGTCGGGGCTGAAATTATCAGAGATGTGAGCCGAAAGTCAATTACCCCAATCCATTGCGAAAGCGTCGCGCCTTGCGCAGGTGAATCGAACCAAAAATTAATTCAAACCGCCCGCAACCGGCGCAGTTCAGAACCCTTGTGGGTGTCGTCACAGGTCAGCACGAAGCGGCCATAAACTCCCGCTGAAGTCACGAATTGCGTCAGCAGCGAAGCGGGAAATTGAATCGTGGCACCGTTGGTGCACTGGACAATCACCTGGCTGACCGAACCTCGGTAGTAATTGAGGTATTTTTCAGCCGACAGGCTGAGCTGGAATTCAAAACGTTTCATGATGGAATGCAGTTTCGTCTGCCGACTGGCAACTTCAAATGGTCTCGATCTCGATTTACCCGACCACAGTCTAATTGCTGTCGATCCGGTCTGTGACGCCAGGGTAATTGCATCAAAAGTCGTTAAATTTCAATATCTTGCAAGTGGTGCTTCAGGATGTTGAGGATTTCGCCTTACATTGCCTCGTCGATCATGATGACGCTCACCCACTATGCCACAGGCACCTCACGGATCATCTTCGGCTCGGGTTATGTGACCCTGGGGCACTGGTGGAAGGTTGGGCTGGTGATGAGCATTGTCAACACGCTGGTCCGGATGTTGGTGGGTGGCGTGTGGTGGAAGATTCTGGGTCATTGGCAACAGACTTCAGGCCAGACAAGCCGCACGTCGGGCCCGCCTGGCCGCCTGAGCCATTCGTTCGGGGCGGCTTGCGCTGTGGGCTATCAGTTAGACTGCATCAAAGGAATCATCACTATGGCAGGCGTATTCGGTAAAGACCCCAACATGAAGAAGAGCAACCACGCGGAGCTCGAAAGGCTCAACTTGGAGCGCAAGCGCAAATTAGCAGAAGCTGCGGCCAAGTTCACCCAAAAGAAACCTGTGGCACCAGGCAGCGAAGCCGCCGTTAAACCACGCTAGGGAATCGCAACTGCGCTTGCCCGGTGAGAGCGGCCGTCCAAACGAAGTGTTTTGGCCCCTGTTTTTCGATTTGGATGCCCCCCGCTTATGACGCGAGCCCCAACGGGTACCCACTTCCACAGCTCAAGACTCATTCGTATTCTCTCTGACCTGGCCCTTGCGGATGCGGCCGATCCGGGCATGGCGTTTGCAGAAAAGATGGGCCAGTGGGTGGACTATTCAGACGCCATCAGCTTGTCTGCTGCGCTCACACCCAGTGCGGCTTGCCCACCTGCGACGCCTACTGGGGCGCAAGAAAGTGCGCGGGTTGCCGCCGTTGAGGCATTCGCCCGGGCACGGACAACTTTGGTGGATTCGATCACCAAGAGTGGTTTGCCCAATCTGACCGGGAAACGCGTAGAACTACCCGCACAAGAGCCCGGCATGCCCCTTGATGTTGCGATTTTTTATGAGCCGTATCGCCGAAGTTATTTGGCACGTCAGCGCGACATGGAAGTGGCCATTCGCCCGCTGCGGGCCCATGTGCGGGAGGTGCTGGCCAGGGCGTCACCCGCGCTCAGGCAGTTGGCAGCGCTGGATGCGGCACTCGACGGGATACTCTGTGACCGCGAGAGCAAATTGCTTGCAACGGTGCCTGTGCTTCTTAAAAAGCGCTTTGCGCAATTGCTCAAGGCACATCAGCAGACGCCGGTGGCCACGCAGGCCAACAACCCGGCCTTGTGGATGCATCCGGGCGGCTGGCTGGCGCGCTTTGGTCATGAGTTTCAAACAGTGCTGCGGGCAGAACTGGACGTTCGCCTGCAGCCCACGGCGGGGCTGATGGAAGCCCTCAACAATGAGATGACAAAACAGACATGAATAGACCAATGTTCACGGGTGCCTTTTTATTGGGCGCGATGGCTGTGGTTTGGGTGGGTACCGGGTTTATGGGCGCCAATCTGCTGGCCTTGACGATGACGGCGCTGATTGGTGTGGTCTATGGGTTCGGCGCGTTTGAGTTGCGCCAGTTCAGGCAGACCAGCGCGACGCTGGCACACGCGCTGGCAGCAATTCCTGAGCCCCTCCCAAATCTCGGCGATTGGCTCGCCAGCGTGCCACCCTCCCTGCAAAATGCCGTGCGTTCGCGCATAGAAGGTGAGCGCACCGGCTTGCCCGGCCCCGCACTCACCCCTTATCTGGTCGGGCTGCTGGTGATGCTGGGGATGCTGGGTACTTTTTTGGGCATGGTCGTCACCCTCAACGGCGCTGTATTTGCGTTGGAAGGCACCACCGATCTTCAGGCGATTCGCGCAGCTTTTGCCGCGCCGATCAAAGGCTTGGGGCTGGCCTTTGGCACCTCGGTGGCCGGGGTCGCCTCGTCTGCCATGCTGGGCTTGATGTCGGCACTCAGTCGCCGCGAAAGAATGCAGGTGGCCCATCTGCTTGACACCAAAATTGCGACGCAATTGCGCGGTTTTTCACTCACCCATCAGCGCCAGGAAACCTTTAAGGCGCTGCAGCTTCAATCCCAGGCCTTGCCTGAGGTGGTAGACAAACTGCAGGCGATGATGGTGCAAATGGAACGCATGAGCCAGCAGTTGAACCAGCGGCTGTTCAGTAATCAAGAAAACTTTCACAGCGAGGTCAGAGGCGTCTACACCGATCTGGCCAGTGCGGTGGACAAGTCGCTCAAAGACAGCCTGACCCAAAGTGCGCAAGTGGCAGGCCAGAGCATCACGCCCGTGGTTGAAGCTGCCATGAGGCAAATGGCGCAAGACGCAAAGGTGATGCACGAACGCATGATGGAGGCGACGCAGCGGCAACTCGATGGGCTTTCTGCGCGGCTCGGCGCGACTGCCTCCACCATGGCCGATACCTGGACGGGGGCGCTTGCCAGCCACGAACACGCCAGTGCCAGCATGGTCCAGGGGGTGGGTCAATCACTGACTGCCTTTGCTGAAAAATTCGAGCAAGCCTCTGGCGCGCTGCTGGTCTCGGTCGACGCCGCGTACGCAAGTTTGCAGGTCGATCAGGCCGCGCAGCATCTGCAGCAGCAAGACGCCTGGCGGCAGTCGCTCGCCAGCATGGCGAGCGCGCTCAATCGTGACTGGCAAGTCACAGGCGAACAAGCGCTCACCCAGCAGCGGCAAATTTGCACAACGTTGGCCCAAACCGCGCAGCAGATCACCCAAGCGGCGCAGGCCAGCGCCAGCACCACACTGGGCGAAGTCACGCGGCTGATGACCTGCTCCGAGGATTTGATTCGGTCCAGAGTCGCGTCAGAGGCGCAGTGGACTACGCAGCATGGCGAACGCATGAACCAGCTGGTCAGCCTGTTGCGTGCGGAACTCGGTGCGCTCAGAGACGACGAAGCGCAGCGTGGCCAGGCCGCGGTGGCGCGGCTGGGCGAATTGCAAACGGCGCTGACCGGTCACTTGACAACGTTAGGCACAGCGCTGGAAGCCCCGATCACCCGGCTCATCCAAACCGCCTCCGAAGCGCCACGCGCCGCCGCCGAAGTCATCGGACAATTGCGCCAGCAAATATCGGGCAGCATCGCGCGTGACAATGAGCTGCTTGAGGAGCGCAGCCGCATCATGGCCACACTGAATGCACTGCTTGATGGCATCCATCACGCATCAGCTGAGCAGCGCACGGTGATCGACGCCCTGGTGGCAACTTCCGCGACGGCGCTTCACCAGGCTGGCAGCCAGTTTTCAGAAAAAGTTGACCTGGAAACCACCAAACTCTCCGACATTGCCGCCCATGTCACCAGCAGTGCGGTCGAAGTGTCGAGCTTGAGCGAGGCCTTCGGTTTTGCCGTGCATGCCTTTAGCGATGCCAACGACAAGCTGATTGCGAACCTGCAGCGCATTGAAGGCGCGATGGATAAATCCATGACCAGAAGTGATGACCAGCTTGCCTATTACGTGGCCCAAGCGCGCGAAATCATTGACTTGAGCATCATGTCGCAAAAAGATATTTTTGAAGAACTGCGCCAACTCTCCAGCCGGCAAGCGCGCTTGGTCGAAGAGGTGAGCTGATGGATGACAGTGATGCGGGCATGGCACAAACTGCGCCGGTCTGGGCCGTTTTTGGCGACCTGATGTCGGGCTTGTTGGGGGCTTTTGTGTTGCTCCTGGTGGGCGTTCTGGTGGTTCAGCTGCAGTTGGCGACGCACTTGGAAGTTGAGGTGAAGAAACGCCAGGTGGAAGAGCAACGCCGTATCAGCCTTGAAAAGGCCTTGGCCATACCGCTGGCCACCGGGCGCATCACGCTCAACAACGGGCGTATTGGCATCAGTGGGCGGGTGTTGTTCTCATTGAATTCCGACCAGTTGCAGCCTGAAGGCCTGCAACTGTTGAACAGCTTGGTGCCGCCGCTGCGGGCCTATCTGGCGGCGCGGGAAGAACTGCTGATGGTCAGTGGCTTCACCGATGACCGGTCCATACGGGATGGCAACAGCCGTTTTGCTGACAATTGGGAGCTATCGGCCCAGCGGGCGTTAACTGTCACGCGGACCTTGATCGACCAAGGCATGCCGTCTGCCATGGTCTTTGCGGCCGCTTTTGGTGCCGAGCAGCCGGTCACCCCCAACATTGATGAGGCGGCGCGTTCGCAAAACCGGCGCGTTGAAATGGCGCCTGTGCCCAGGACCGGCAACGCAAAAAACGCCGCGCCATGAATGCGTCTGCACACCGCGACATGCCGGATGCGCGGGTGGATCAGTGCCTTGACTTCAGCCTGCAGATTGCGGCCTTGCGCCAGGCCGGCGCACATCAGCTTGACCCGGTGCACCTGCATTACATTGAACAGCTGGCCCGGCGCGCAAGCAGCCATCAAGGCCGTGTCAAACACATTCTTGACGGCAAATTGGCGCAAGCGCTGGCGGTTTTTGGCGAACGCTTAACGCAAGCACAAAGCGATGCGAAGGACGCCATCGCCAGTCCGCCACCCGGCGCTGCACGCGCGTCTTTGGGTGACTTGGCTCGGTATCTGGCACAACATTCGCCAGACCCTGTGGATGGCGGCTTGGATGGGAATGTGGGCTTGCGCACTGAGCTGAAAACCACACGGGACTTCAGAAACACCTGGTCAAAACTCAGCGTTGGCAAGCGCGTCACACAAGCCCTTGAGCAAGCACCTAAGAATGCCGGGCCCATCAACTCACATTTGCTGGTGCTTCGCTCACTGGCCTTGATGCGCAACATCTCGCCGGACTATCTCAACCGGTTCACGTCTTATGTGGACACCTTGTTGTGTCTGGATCAATCCGGCAAGGGCAAGCCGGTCAATGCAAAGAAAGCCGCTGCGGGCGACCCCGGCAAACCCGTGAAAGCGCGACGCAGCCGGGCCCGGTAAGGTGTTTGGCGCAGCGGCGCTGGATGGTTACAGCCAACCGCGCGTTTTGGCGTCTTCCAGGGTGGCATCCAGGCAGCTGCGAATCACGGCCAGCATGTCGTCAATCTGCGCGTGGGTGATGACAAAGGGCGGTGCAATGATCATGCGGTCGCCTACATGGCGCATGATCAAACCGTTGTTGAACATGTGGCCGCGGCAAACCAGGCCAATCGGCTGGTCAGCCGCAAAGCGCGTCATGGGTGACTTGCTTTTCACCAGGAGTAACCCCGCCATCAGTCCGATGGCGTTGGCAACGCCCACCAGCGGGTGATCTGCCAGGGCCTCGAACTTTGTCTTGAGATAGGGGCCGACATCGTCATGAATGCGCGTCACCAAATTTTCGCGTTTCAAAATGGCAATGTTTTCCAGCGCCACGGCACAGGTCACCGGGTGCCCCGAATAGGTAAAACCGTGGTTGAAGTCGCCGCCTTTTTCAATCAGCACCTCTGCCACGCGGTCGCCCACAAGAACACCCCCAAGCGGCAGGTAGCCCGATGTCACGCCCTTGGCAAAGGTGATCATGTCGGGCTGGTAGCCGTAGGTCTGGCAGCCAAACCATTGGCCGGTGCGGCCAAAGCCACAAATGACCTCGTCAGAGACCAACAGAACGTCGTATTTCTTACAGATGCGTTGAATTTCCGGCCAGTAGGTTTTTGAGGGAATGATGACGCCGCCGGCACCCTGAACCGGCTCACCGATGAAAGCCGCCACTTTGTCGGCGCCGATGGCCAGAATCTTGTCTTCCAGCCAGCGTGCTGCAGTCAGGCCGAACTCGTCTTCGCTCATGCCCTCGCCGTGTTCAACGTAGTACGGCTGCCCGATGTGCGCAATGCCGGGAATCGGCAAGTCGCCCTGCTCATGCATGTACTTCATGCCGCCCAGGGAGGCACCGCACACGGTGGAGCCGTGGTAGGCGTTATGGCGTGCAATGAAGGTTTTCTTTTTTGGCATCCCCTGCAAGTCCCAAAAGCGGCGCACCATGCGAAAAATAGTGTCATTGCCCTCAGAACCCGAGCCTGTGAAAAAGACATGGTGGAAGCCTTCAGGGGCAATACCGACGATGGTCTTTGCCAGTTCGGTCGCGGGCACGTTGGTGGTATTGAAGAAGCTGTTGTAAAAGGGCAGCACGTTCAATTGCGCGTAGGCCGCGTCCGCCAGCGCCTTGCGGCCGTAACCCACATTGACGCACCACAGGCCCGACATGCCGTCCAGGATTTTCTTGCCCTCTGAGTCCCAAACGTAAATGCCATCGCCCTTCACAATCACGCGCGCGCCCTTGGTGGCCAGCTCTTTCGTGTCCGTAAAAGGGTGCATGTAGTTGGCCGAATCGGTCGCCTGGATGGCGCGGGTGTCTACGTTTTGAATTTCAGTGGGTACATTCATTTGGCTTGTTCCTTTTTTCAATCTTGCTGCAATTGGTTTACAAAAAGTCTAGTTGATCCAGACCACCAATAACAGCGCCACTTTAGCGGGATTGATAAAGCCATTTCCGTATGAACGCCCCTCATCAATCAGGTCAGCGCCCATTGTCCTCCGCCTCAACGGCGAGGGTCTGCGTACATCCGGCCAATAAAAATTCAGTATTTTAAAAATAGGCCTAAATATCCCCTTATTTCTGCCGTTAAAGATTCTACGAACGGAGGAAAGACCTCAGACCAATTCTGTCGCCTAACACACCATGCAACTACCCTCAATTGATCGAATCCAGAGTTTGCGGCCTTTGGCCGCAGAATCGGCTTCGCTTGCGACTGGACGAGTTGTACCCGTGGCGCCGGTCAATCCTTCAACCTCAAACATCTCGGCGGCTGAACCCTCGCCCAGTGTTGTGAACATGATCAACCAAGCTGACAAACCCATTTTTGGTGAGGGGGTGTACAGCAGCGTGTCCGACCCCACCCGGCGTGGCACTGAGGCCGCAGAAAAAGACTGGACGATCCAGCGTCCCAAACCCGAGAAAGTGGAAGACCCACCGCCCGAACCTCTCTCCAAAATCCTGATGGACCATCTCAAAGCGCTTTGGGTGTCGAGCGCCAGCGCGGTACAGGTGCAAACGCAGGTCAAAGACCTGGTCGAGGAGAAGCTGACCGACATCGGTGCACCGCGAGGCACCCTGGCGACAGAGGTGCTGACCTACTCGCCGACCAAAATCAACAAGACTGAGAAGCCTCAGTCCTGAGGCGGCCTCTGCGGCTGCCAGGGCTTGCCCCTGCACGCATCCGGTCAGCGCAAGTCTGCGTTGGTAGACCGCGAATAACGCGTCAATTCCCCATCCGGTAATTTCTCAAGCCCCCAGCAGCGTGTATGAAAGGCTGATATGTCAGGCTATGTGCTATTTAATAAGTAGCTACTTGCGCTTTATTTATAAGGGCTAGAGCCTTAAATGATGCTTAAAAACCAGTGAGCCGGTCGGTGGTGGCGCACCAGGCCGCGAGGTCTGATTTTGGCGTTGAAGGTCATGGCAGCCACTTTCAGCCGTTGCGCACGCCGCTGGCGACATGGCCCGAGGGTACATGCTGCGCGGCGGATTCGATGTGGCCGGTCTGGTCGTCAAAGAAGAAGTCGGGCTCAAACTCGCGCAAGAACTCGCCCTTGGCCAGGCCGCCCAAAAACATCGCTTCATCGACCTCAATGTGCCAGTTCATCAAGGTG